>JBCCUK010000019.1:0-82203 GCA_039196965.1 Pseudomonadota bacterium
CTGCCGCTGAGCCGAGGGAGATCCGGGCAAAGGGCTCTTCCGTTGCTGGATTTTCGATGTCCAGCGTGCGTGGTTCGACGGGGTCAACCCACTCGCCGTTGATATAGAATTTGAGATAGTCCTGCATTTTCATCTCCCTGATCATTGTGTTGTGGATGCTGAATTCACTTATAGCGTAGGATATCGCCGTGCGAAGGGGGGATATTATTGAAACTAATGTGAGCTTTGCTGATGACCGGTATTCAATGTGTCCCGACATTGTGAGCTGAGTTTCATTGGGCAACGTCCTAGGTTGGTCGAATGCCGGGATTGATAAGCGACCTTGTAGACAACGATATTGAGGTGATTGAGGTCGTTTCCTGCGCCGAACTCGTTAAGAGCTGGAAGAGCGACTTTGGGATTGATGTCGCGCGCCTATTCCAGGGCGTCGAACAGCTGCATATGGTGCGCAATCGGAAAACGGGGATTGTCCAATTTGATCCCCCCATCCTAGGAGATGCTCGATTCTATAAGGATTTGCGGTCCTTCAAATGGTATCATCCCGATGCCAAGGAAGAGTTCAACGCTGCGGCAGCGGATTATGTGCCGGGTCAACAGGTGATCGACGTTGGTGCCGGGCATGGTGACTTTGCGGGGCACGTAAAGGGGCAAGATTACTTGGGTCTTGAAACGGACCCAGAGGCTGTCGCTGACTGCGTCGCCAGGGGTTTGAATGTACTGCCCATGACCATGGCGGAGCATCTCTCGCGGGGTGACTCCAAAAGAGCCGATCTCACTACGGCTTTTCAGGTCCTTGAACATGTTGCCGAACCGGATGTCTTTCTCGGGCAGATGGTCGATCTTACCAAACCCGGTGGGTGCGTTGTTATCGGGGTGCCCGATGCGGACTCCTACGTCTCGGACTTGCCGGACTTTATGCTGAATGCACCGCCCCACCATATAACATGGTGGACTGAAGATGCGCTGGTTGGGCTTATGGCGGAGAAAGGGCTCGCCATTCTCGATGTCAGGCGATTTAAGTTGGAGCCTTGGGAACGGCAACTATGGTGGATGGCGAAGTTTGCGCGGCTGTTGTCACGTTCGAATGTTTCGAAATTCGGCTCACCGCACAGAATGAGAAAAGTCGCCTCCTTCGTCTTGTCCTTCGGAGCTCAGATTTTACCCCTTCCGCAATCTGCTACTGGATCAACGCTATTGGCCATTGCGGCAAAGCCATCCCTATAAAGACAAAAAAAGGACCGCCTATGGGCGGTCCCTATTAGATCCGTCTGGATCTGTTTTTCTGCGTCTTAAGACGCGACGGCGTATTTCGTACGCTTACGGCCGGCCTCTTCATGATTGCGCAGCCAGACAGGAGTGCGGCCGCGGCCAGACCAGCTATTGCCAGTTTTCGGATCGCGGAACTTGATCGGTGCCTTGCCAATTGGTTTACGCTTAGTGGCCTTTGGCTTCTTCGCCTTGGCTTCTGGCGCGGCTTTAACAAGTTTCAGTTTTGGCTTCGCAGCTTTTCTGGTGGTCTTGCGGGCAGGCTTGGAGGCTTTTGGTTTCTTTGCGGCGACTGGCTTATGAGCTGAGGCGAAGGCTTTCAGCTCTTTGATCCGCTTTTCGAGTTCGGCAACTTCAGCTGCGGCTTTCGCAGCGATCTCTTGATCGACTTTTGCGCGCAGTGCGAGAAGGTCTTCGACCGACTTCTTGGTGAGGGTAATTTTGCTAGACATGTGAGGCTCCTGTTCGAATTGTCTGTACCCGTCATACGTTGAACAAATTACCGAGAGGCAAATAGTTTATTTCGAGCCGGTAAACATTTATATTTTTTCGCACTGGACAATTTGGCGAATATATTTCAATCCGCCGCCTATGACTGACCGCTTTTCTGCTTTCCGCCACCTGTCATATCGAAGGTACTTCGTCTCAAGGTTCGCTACGGCATTTGCGGTTCAAATTGTTTCCGTTGCTGTCGGTTGGCAGATATATGACCAGACGCAGAACCCCGCACTCTTGGGATGGATCGGGCTTGTTCAATTCCTTCCGGCGCTTTTGCTGGTGGTTGTCACCGGGGTGACGGCCGACCGCGTTGGCCGTCGGCTGGTCATGGGAAGTTCGATACTGATCGAGATGGTTTGTGCAGCCGCCATTTTGGCGCTCGCTATAGTCGAGAAGTTTGATCCAATATGGGTATTGGGAATACTCACGGTGTTTGGTGTCGCTCGCGCTTTTTTATCTCCTGCCTCCTCATCCCTCGCGGTGAATATCGTACCGACCGAAGATTTTGCGAACGCCGTCGGATGGACAGCGTCCTCCTGGCAAATGGCCTCGATACTCGGGCCGGTTGCAGGTGGCTTATTGTACGGATTATCACCGGTCGTTGCCTATGCGGTTGCCACTTTGACGCTTGGTGCATCAGCGGTTCTTATCTTTTCCATACCCAAACCCAATCAGAGGATTTCAGGCGAGCCGACAACGCTCTCGACTTTACTCGGAGGGTTTTCCTACATCTGGAAAGAAAAAGTTGTATTCGGGGCTATTTCGCTTGATCTGTTCGCTGTCTTGCTGGGCGGTGCCGTCGCGCTTCTTCCGATTTACGCCCGAGACATATTGGAGCTGGGCCCTGCAGGGCTGGGATTACTTCGCGCGGCACCCGGCCTTGGTGCTATATTGATGCTCGCCGTCGTGACCGCATTCCCGATCAAGGACCATGCTGGCATTATCCTTTTCGTCTGCGTCGGCCTATTCGGGCTTGCCACAGTGGTCTTCGGTGCGTCGACGATTGCCTGGGTGTCTATATTGGCGCTGATGCTCGTCGGTGGGTTTGATATGGTCTCGGTGTTGATCCGTGAAGTGCTGCTCCAGCTCTGGACCCCCGATGCGGTACGCGGTCGTGTGAATGCCGTTAATTCGATATTTCTTGGTGCATCAAACGAACTTGGTGAAGCGCGAGCCGGTTTTATGGCCGCGAAACTCGGCGCGGTTTTTACCGTTGTTGCGGGCGGTGTGGCTGCGATGGGAGTCGCCGCCGCATGGGCAGCCATGTTTCCGGGCCTGCGAAAAGCGAGGCATCTTGAGCATCGGCACTAGCGCCTTCGATTGCCCAGAATGCCGCGTAGCACATAACGTGTAAGGTCTCGGGCGATCGTCCGTGTAACTGTCTTTACAGCAGCTTCGGTCGGTGTCTGCCTTGAAGATCTCCGCCGGGTACGGGATTTCCGTTCCTTCGTTTTCTCTGCGTCGCGTTTTGCCCGCTCTTCTTCTTCGGCCAACCGTTCGGCGGCTTCTGTTGCTTCTTCTTCGCGCCTTTCCAGGATCTCGTAAGCGGACTCTCGATCAATGGGATCGTCATATTGTCCGCGGACCGGGCTCTCACCCATAACAGCCTTTCGCTCTTCTGGCGTTGCCGGTCCAAGCCGGGAGGAGGGTGGTCTGATCAAGGTGCGCTGAACAATATTCGGCCGGCCCTTTTCATCCAGGGTGGAAACGAGTGCCTCTCCGACACCGAGTTCGGTGATCACCTCTTCGGTGTCAAAGTCAGGGTTTTCCCGGAAGCTCTCCGCAGCGGCTCGGACGCCTTTCCGCTCGGCAGGTGTGTAGGCTCTCAGCGCGTGCTGAATACGATTACCTAACTGGGCTAAAACGCTCTCTGGAAGGTCTCGCGGATTCTGCGTAACAAAGAACACGCCGACGCCCTTGGAACGGATCAGCCGCACCACCTGCTCGACCTTTTCAAGAAGCGCGCGAGGTGTGTCCTTGAAAAGCAGGTGCGCCTCGTCGAAGAAGAAGACGAGTTTTGGCTTTCTCGGGTCGCCGACTTCCGGCAGTTGCTCAAAGAGTTCTGAAAGGAGCCACAAGAGGAATGTCGAATAGAGACGCGGCGAGTTTATCAGCTTTGTGGAATCCAGCACATTGATATAGCCGCGGCCATCCCTTGTTGTCCGCATCAAGTCTTCGAGTCGTAGTGCCGGCTCACCAAAGAACTGTTCCGCGCCCTCGCGCTCCAATACGAGCAGGTTTCTTTGAATTGCGCCGAGGGATGCCTTTGCCACATTTCCATATTCGGAAGAAATCTCCGCGGCCACCTCTTTGTCGCCCATATGGATCAGAAGCTTGCGTAGATCCTTCAGGTCGAGAAGCAGCATGTCGTTGTCATCGGCATATTCGAAGGCAATGGTCAGAACGCCTTCCTGTGTGTCTGTAAGATCCATCAATCTGGACAGGAGGAGCGGCCCCATTTCCGAGATGGTCGTGCGCACCGGATGTCCCTGTTCGCCGAAGACATCCCAGAATATGGTCGGGCTGGCCCCGTAGCCGTAATCTTCAAATCCGATTTTCTCGGCACGCGAGACAAGCTTTTCATGCAATTTGTGTTCATGGCTGCCAGCAACGGTAATGCCGGAGAGATCACCTTTTACGTCGGCGCAGAAGACGGGGACGCCTTCGGCTGAAAAGCTCTCTGCAAGAATTTGCAAAGTTACGGTTTTGCCTGTGCCCGTAGCTCCGGCGACAAGGCCATGCCGGTTGGCGCGATCCAGTAAAAGCACTTGCGCTTCGTTTTGAACGGCCCCGCCACCACCGATGAAAATTGATCCGCTCATATCCGACATATCCTCGTGAAGAATCAACGCGCAGGCTACCGTCAAACTAATTGTGAGCAAGGGGGAGGGGCATGTGACCCCATGTGAACGGCAGAGCTGCCATATACCCTTTCAGTAGCGTCACTGCTCCAGAGCAGTTCCTGAGACACGAAGTTTACAGAAGGGGAAGTCAAATGGGAAAAGTCGTCAAACCGCCAAAGGTGTATGATCGTAAGCCGGTAAAACTCCTACTTTATCGCTGGGGTGGAAAGTGGGGTCCATTCAAGGTGAAGATACCTTGCGGCGAGTGTTCACTGACTCAAGACGTTATCAAAGACACACTCGAAAACGAGCTCGCGAATGCCAAGGTCGAGTATGAGGTGAAGGACTGGCTGAGCCATATGTTGGAAGCCACCTTCAAAGGAGCCCGCAACGCGCCCTGTATTCTTGTGAATGATGAGGTCATTGCCCAGGGGGGAGCTCTTAATAGAGGCTTGTTGGCAGAGGCTGTGATGAACGAACACGTTCAGCATTTCCCGCTGGAAGGCACGCATATTTTCGGAAAAGACAATTGCCCGTATTGTCGCCGGGCCAAGGCCGACATGGACCAGCTTGGGATCCCATACACTTACCATGATGTCGTGAAGAATCCGGGTGCCATGTATGAAATGATTGCACGGGTGAAGCCGATCGTCGGGCCAAAGACGCCGGTCACACTGCCGCAAATCTGGGTCGACGGAGAGTATGTTGGCGGGTCCGATGAACTCCGCGGAAAATATGGAATAGAGGATTCGCCGGAGCGGAAATCTGAAAAACCCAAGGCGAACGCCATTATGCCGAAAGCCGCCAGGAGCTATTGGGGCACAGCCCAAGCAGCCAGCGGTTCTGCTCAGCTCAGTTGACGCACTTTGCGAGCGCCAGCAGTCTAGCCCTTCCCGAACCGGGGAGGGCTTTGTCTTATGGATGCATCAACAAAAACAGGTGTGTGGATTATCGCGACAGGTGTCATCGTCGCATTCCTTTATCTGGGGCGAGCCTTCTTCGCGCCATTTGCAATGGCGGTTTTTCTTTATCTAGTCATGGAGGGGTTCGCCCGGGCGATTGACAACAGATCAAAGATCCTGACCCGCAGCCTGTCGCGCGTGATCTCCATTCTGATCGTCACGTTTGGGTTTGGGCTCTACATTGTATTGATGGCGCGCGGCGTCGCCCAATTCGGGGGCCAGGCCGCGCTTTATGAAAATCAGATCAATGCGCTGATATCGGATGTCTATGCCTTCGCGCATCTGTCCGACGCTCCGACGCTCTCCGACCTTTTGTTCGGGGAACCGGGGAGGCGGCTTCTGGCTACGTTGGGTTCGGCGACGAGTGAACTCAGCGAGAATCTGATACTGATTTTTCTCTATATCGCTTTTCTGTTTATCGCGCAGTCCAACTGGTCATTGAAACTAGACTTCATTTTTAGAGATGGTGAGCAACGTGAGAAAGCTAGGGAGATTGGTAAAGCCGCATCCAGAGGGATCGAAACGTATCTCTGGACGCAGACGGTCATTTCATTTTTGACCACGTCGCTAACCTACGCAACGCTCGTATTGCTGGGTGCGGAGAATGCTCTGTTTCTTGCTGCTTTGATATTTGTTCTGAATTACATTCCTACCATCGGCTCGATTGTCGCTGCCTTTATTCCGCTTCTCTTCGCATTGGTGCAGCCGACTCTACCGGCCTGGGTTCCAGGTTCAGCCCCTGAGAGTAGCTATATTTATGCGACAATCGTTTTCACGGTTGTCAGCTTCTGGCAGTTCTTTTTTGGCAATGTTGTGCAGCCCCGCATGATGGGAGATTCTCTCAATCTCTCAGCGCTAATTGTCCTTATTTCGCTCGCAATTTGGGGGGCTATTTGGGGTATACCGGGAATGTTCCTCTCCGCACCCCTTACTGTGTTGATGATGATACTCTTTGCCCAGTCTGAGTCGACGAGATGGGTGGCAATTCTGCTGTCCGCCGACGGGAAGCCTGAAAAGGGTGCGTAGTGCTAGGTTGCCAACAGCACCTTACAAGAAGAAAATGATTTTTGCACTTGGAGAATAGTTGCCCAATACCATATCAAATTTGCCGAAAGACTCTAGTATTGTTATCGAGTGATCGTATATAGCTTTTTAGCATGTACGAGATCGGGCCTCCGCGTGCGTCCCCCCACCCAGCCTGCGGATAAGGCTCGATAGGACCCGCTGAACATGTCCCCGTTCAGCGGGTCCGCTTTATCTACTTGAAAATCAAAGAACGATACATCTCCTCATTGTGAGGTCTTCCGAATTGAATTCGTTAAGCCACGGGCGTACACCAGCGATTTAGCAGGGGAAAATCATTGTGGCCGATTCAAATGTTCAGTCCTCGAAACACGAGGGTGCCAATGCGATTTTGGCTTATATGAGGAGTGTAGCTGGAGAAGATAACGGTGATGGACTCGATGAAGGGGCATTGTCGACTTTAGCGTCGGAGCTATGGGACTGGTCGCAAAAGCTGCCCGAAGGCGAGCGTGATGCGCGAATACGAACGGGCAACGAAGGCGTCGATGGCGCACCGTTGATTCTGCTTGAGGCCGTTGGACCCGATATTCCATTTCTTGTTGATTCGCTGCTGGCCGTTTGCGCGGATTTTGGCGCGCAGGTGAGTGTTGTTTTCCATCCGGTGCTCTCCCTGGATGGTATCGGGAATCGATCTTTCATTCAGATCCACATGATGGGGCTTGCGCAATCGGAAGCGGAGCGTCTGTTGAAAGATGCCCAGGCGATTCTGCGGGATCTGGAAATCGTGGTC
Organism: Pseudomonadota bacterium; assembly: GCA_039196965.1. GTDB lineage: Bacteria > Pseudomonadota > Alphaproteobacteria > Caulobacterales > Hyphomonadaceae > CALLCD01. The sequence goes on from JBCCUK010000019.1 coordinate 7,383, forward strand.
GCCGATCATATCGCCATGCGCGACCGCATGCAGCTTGAACGTGATCGTTTGCAGTCGTTGAAGCATCTGGGCAATGACGAACGGGACGAAGCGGTCGCTTTCCTTGACTGGCTCTCGAACGATCACTTCGTTTTTCTAGGAACACGAACCTATGAATTCGAAAGAGATGGTAACGGGGATCTGGCGCGATCAGAGCCGATTATGCTTGGCGACTTCAATTTAGGGCTTCTGCGGAATGAAGAATTGAATGTGCTTCGGCGCGGTGCGGAACCGACTGTCCTAACGGGAGTTGCGCGTGATTTTCTGCAGATGCCCGCGCCACTGATTATTGCAAAATCAACCTTGATCTCTTCGATCCACAGGCGTGTACGAGCAGACTATATTGGCGTGAAGCATTATGATGATGCAGGCCGCGTAAATGGCGAAACGCGCTTTCTTGGTCTTTTTACTGCGGAGGCTTATGAGGAGACCGCGCGATCTGTCCCTGTCATTCGTCGGCGCGTTGCGCGTGTGCCGGAAATTCTCGGCGCTCCCAGAAAGGGCCATGCCGCGAAAGCGTTGTCCAACATACTTGAAACATGGCCGAGGGATGAATTGTTTCAGACCGACGTGGAAACACTTGTTCCTATGGTCCAGGGTGTCCTGCATCTGCAAGAGAGACCTCGTACGCGTCTGTTCCTGCGACGTGACCGGTTTAACAGATTTGTCTCGGCCATCATTTACGTTCCGAGGGATGCCTACGATTCGGACTTGCGCCAGCGCATGGCGACCGTTTTGGAAGACGCCTTCAAAGCCAAACTTCTTAGTTTCGAGCCCCGGTTTAGCCAGCAGACACTTGTCCGGGTTTTGTTCCTTCTGGAGCTGCCGTCCGATCCTCCAGACCCTGATCCGGCAGATTTGCAACGACGGATTTCCGGGCTTGCCGCTACCTGGCAAGATGCTTTTCGGGAAGAGCTCCTAACAGCCGATTTGGCGGAGCACGCCCGCGATGGCGCGCTCTGTTTCAGGACAGCATTTAATGCTGCTTATGAAGAAGCCTTCTCTCCGTCCGAAGCTCTGCGAGATGTGGCTCAATTTGCGGAGTTATCCGCTGATCAGCCCATTCGAATGCTGGTGTATAGGGGCGTTGGAGAAGATGAGACGAAGATCCGGGCGAAAGTATATTCGCGTGGCAAGCCTCTCGCTCTTTCAGAGTCTGTTCCAGTATTTGAAAATATGGGTTTGTTCGTCGATTTTGAGACGGGATACCCTGTCCGGCCCGCCCGGCGCATGACGGACGATGGGCCCGATGTGTACTGGGTTCATGAAGTCCTTATGCGGACAGAAAACAACGCTAAAATTGACCTTGATAACGTTCAGCCGCTGTTGGAAGATGCCTTTGTTGCGATTTGGACAGGCGAGTCCGAAAATGATGGTTTCAACAAGCTGATACTCGCATCACAAGCAAGCTGGAAGGAGGCGGCCCTGTTGCGAGGCCTTTCAGCCTACAGGCGGCAGAGCGGTTTTGACCCAGGCAGACCAAGTCAGATCCGTGCACTGACAACATATCCTGACATCACTGCTGAGCTTCTAGCGATGTTCAGGGTGCTCTTTGATCCCGAACTCGATAAGTCGATTGAGGACAGAAAAATATCGGCAAGTGAAATCCGTGCAAAGATTGATTCATTGCTTGGCGGTGTTCCGTCTCTTGATGATGATCGCGTATTACGTCGTCTTGCTGACCTCATCCTGGCGCTACAGCGAACAAATTTCTTTCAGCAGGCAAACCAAGGGTTGCTCGCCTTTAAAGTTGCGAGCCGTGAGTTGGAAGATTTGCCCAAGCCTCGTCCGTTCCGGGAGATATTCGTTTCCAGTCCTTTGGTGGAGGGCGTGCATCTTCGCTTTGGTCCTGTGGCTCGGGGAGGACTGCGGTGGTCCGATAGACCAGATGATTTCCGTACGGAGGTTCTTGGTCTCGTAAAAGCGCAGCAGGTAAAGAATGCCGTTATTGTCCCTGTCGGATCGAAAGGTGGATTCTTTCCAAAACAACTGCCGGCCGGTGGGAGCAGAGAAGATATCCGTTATGCGGGGATCACTGCCTACAAGGCTTTTATCTCATCTCTGCTCACCATCACTGACAATTTGGTTGACGGAGATGTTCACCATCCAGATGATGTGGTCGTTTATGATGGTGCAGATCCTTATCTTGTCGTTGCGGCGGATAAGGGGACAGCAACTTTCTCGGACATTGCCAATGAAATCAGTGAATCGTTGGGTTTTTGGCTGGGTGATGCTTTCGCATCCGGTGGGTCATCTGGATATGATCACAAGGAAATGGGCATCACAGCGCGAGGTGGATGGGAAGCTGTAAAGCGTCATTTCTACGAAATTGGCACCGATATTCAGAAAGAACCGTTCACCGTTATCGGTGTTGGCGACATGTCCGGTGATGTATTCGGCAATGGCATGCTGCTTTCCAAGCAAATCAAGCTGACGGCCGCTTTTAACCATCTACATATTTTTATCGATCCGAGTCCGGAGGACCCTGAGCGGCTTTGGGAAGAAAGAAAGCGACTCTTCGAGCTGCCAAGATCGGGGTGGGCTGACTATGATACCTCTTTGATATCCAAGGGCGGAGGAATTATCGACCGGTCGGCAAAATCTGTCGACCTAACCGCTGAGATGAAGGCGATGACCGGACTTTCGTCCGATCAGGTCACACCTGATGAACTTATTCACGCACTGTTGAAGGCAGATGTCGATCTCCTGTGGTTTGGCGGCATCGGAACTTATGTGAAGGCGACGGACGAAGCCCATGGCGAGGTCGGTGACAGGGCGAATGACCTTATTAGGGTGAATGCTCCACAGCTGAAGGCCAAGGTGATAGGTGAGGGGGCTAATCTTGGCATGACGCAAGCGAGCCGTATTGAGTTTGCGTCGCGAGGTGGGCGGCTTAACACTGATGCTATCGATAATTCTGCCGGTGTCGACAGCTCCGACAATGAAGTCAATATCAAGATTCTTCTTTCTGAAGCGATACGCCGGGGTGATTTGGCCCGCGGTGAACGAAATTCATTGCTTGCGTCCATGACGGATGAGGTCGCAGAAAACGTCCTTGCCCATAATATCAGCCAAACGGGCGCGTTGTCACTTGCTGAGGCCACCGTCGAAACAGATCACGAAGCCTATGAGCGGTTGATGCAATGGCTTGAGCAGCGCGGTGTTCTGGACCGGGAAGTTGAAGGTCTTCCATCAAGTGATGAGATGGCCGTTAGGGCTAGCGAGAAGCGCTGGCTGACGCGCCCAGAAATGGCTGTACTTCTGGCTTGGTCAAAAATTGTTTTGTTTGACGATATAGTGGAGTCCAGTCTTCCAGATGACCCTTTCTTCCGTCCGGTACTGGACGGCTATTTTCCTGATGCGCTTGGTAAGTATTCGAATGCCATGAATCAGCACGGTCTCAAGAGGGAGATCATCGCAACGGTTTTGGCCAATCGGATTTTCGATACGGGTGGTATTGTTTTCCTTCAATACATCCGCGATCTGGTCGATGTAGAGTGTGCAGACATTATTCGGGCCTTTGAGATTATCCGCTCGGCCTCTTCCGATGTCGATATTTTGAGCAAGCTCGACGAGGCTGGCCGGTCCATACCGGCGGCTGCACAGACTGCGTTGCTTCTTGAGTACACGAACTTCCTACGCAGAAATACAGCCTACATGGCTGCCAAGGGTGTGACGGGCACAACAGAGGAAATCGTTGAACGCTACCGGAAGGCATTCCAGGGCACTTTGAAGAATGCTCCGAAACTTGCAGCTCCTTTCACTCTGCAACGCAGCGAACGCACCACGCGACGACTTCAAAATGCCGGGGCTACAAAGGCATTGGCATCTGCTGGGGCCAAGCTGACTCTTATCCAACATACTCCTCGGTTCAGCGACGTTGCTGTCCAGACTGGACATGATACAGCGAAAGTCGCTGAAATGTTCGGTAAGATTTCGAAGCAGGCGCGTTTCGACCGGCTGAGTGCTGGGGCAGGTGACGCTCTCAAGCAAATGTCAGAATGGGATCGGCGGGCGACCCAGAGCCAGATCGAGGGTCTTGTTGAAGCAGTCCTTGCCGTTACAAGTTACTTGTTGGAGTCCAAAATATCTTTGGACGACTACTTTTCCGAGCGCGTCGACCGTTCAGCACACCTTCATTCGGGGCTCAAATCCTTGGGGTTGGGCAGATCATGGTCATTCTCGAAGTTCTCACTAGCCGCCGACATGGTTCGACGGTATCTCATCTAGCTGAATCTTGAGCATTCTCACATCAAGTTATGCCAGTTCTGCGGTGACCCATTCGGCATGGCCAGTGCCACTCTGGTGACGAGCATATGCGTGTTTGAGGGGAAGCATCTTAGAAAGAGAGTGATGCAGAAACCGATAGACTATCCTGCGAGCATCACCATGCTGCCAAAGGTCGAATTCGTCGTCCTCATCGCATCGATGATGGCGCTGAACGCGCTTGCCATCGATATCATGGTTCCTGCGCTCAATGAGATTGGCGCTGCGTTTCAATTAGAGACGGCGAATGATCAGCAATTGGTGGTATTTGCCTATGTGCTGGGCTTTGGCATTCCACAGTTGATCTGGGGACCGGTGTCGGATCGGTATGGGCGGCGGTCTTTACTGCTTCTATCTCTCCTGGGGTATGCGGTTTGCGGTGTTGCCTGTGTTTTTGCCCAGAGTTTTCAAGGATTGCTCGCAGCCAGATTCATCATGGGGGTTTTCGCATCGGCTGGCCGCGTGGTGGCGGTCTCCGTTGTGCGTGATGTCTATGCTGGCCGCGGGATGGCGGAGATTATGAGCCTCGTCATGACGGTATTCATGGTCGTTCCGATCCTGGCTCCCGCGATAGGTCAGGGAATACTCACGATCGGTCCATGGCCTTGGGTGTTCTACGTTCTCGTCGTTTACGCCATTATCATCTGTATCTGGTCGAGCTTTCGTTTACCGGAAACACTGCCGGCTGAGAAACGTCGGCCGCTCAGCTTTGACCAGGCTCTTTCAGCCTACTGGACGGTCATAAAGACACGTGTCGCTTTTGGTTATGTCCTCGCCAGTGGCGTTCTGTTTGGTGGTCTGTTTGCCTTCATCTTCTCCATCGAGCAGGTCATGCGGGAGGTTTTCAACGAGGATGCCCGCCTCGGCCTCTGGTTCGCGGTTGCCTCGATTGGTCTTGCCGCCTCGAATTTTCTCAATGCTCTTTTGGTCAAGCGGTACGGCATGCGCCGTCTGTCTCACATCGCTGTGGTGGTCTTTGTCGGTCTGTCATTCCTCAACCTTTTCCTGATGTGGCAGATCGGGCCCGTCTTCGCCGTCTGGATGCCGCTCATGGTGATCACCTTCGGCACGATCGGCATGATGGGGTCGAACTTCAACGCCATTGCCATGGAGCCACTCGGTGAGATTGCCGGTACGGCCAGCGCGGCCCTAGGTTTCGCCACCACGACGCTTGCCGGCTTGTTCGGCTATATTGTCTCCAGCCAGTTCGACGGAACGGTTATGCCGCTGCTCAGCGGGTTCACGGCTCTCGGCATGGCGGCCCTCGTAATATTGTTCGTCACCGAGCGTGGAAAATTGTTCTAGAATATAGATTTGAGAGAATTCTAATATCACCCTGGTGTTTTGAGTATCTGATCTTTGGTGCGCATTGCGAGATTCTGTAGGCTGCGCTGCAGAACTTTTTCCGCTGCGTCAAAATTGATCTCCATGACATCAGATAGGCTTTGGAAATCATCGTCATTTGTCGCTGTGGCTAAATCAGAAATTCTTTCATATTCGATGCCAGAAAAACGGATATCTTTTTGCTCCTTCATCCAGATTAAATCATCTGAGTGCCTCGAAATAATGAGCTCCCTTATCCCCGGCTTTAAATTTGACTCGGTTGGCAGGCCTTCCAGTCTGGCAGTATGATTAAAAATGTGAAAGAGCGCCCATGCTTCGCGTCTGAACTGTCGGGGCTCATCCCTGTGATTCTGCCGGAAATATCTCTGCATCAAATACAAAGTTTCGGGTGCGGGCGTGACATTCAGACTCGCCTCGGAGAATTCTGATGCCTCGATATCCTGCTCGGGTAGAAATGATTTCACGAAGTCATAAACAATGTTGCCTTGCAAAAGGCGCTCTCTATTAAAAATTCTAAGGTTCAGACAATCTGGAAAGTGCCTCTCTATGTGTTCAATGGACGCGCGGTATTCATGTTTGAATTTGTCTGGAGCGGGAAATACTGCCTCGGCTTTCAGGGCTTGAAGAATAATCGACTTATAGAACGCGCAAGGCTCGCGAACATACATTATAATTTTTGCGCCCTCAAAATGCGCATCCAAAAACTCTTTTAGAAGATCGCAATGCCGGTATATATTTATCAGATATTCGCTGGATATAATGACTTTCGGATCTGTATGGGTTTTTGCAATTTTCGCCAGATGTCTGTCGATGCTTTCTCTGTCATCGCGACCCGCCGTTTCCGGTTCTCGGATGGCGTCAAGTATTCGACTTCCCCCGAATTCGGCATGCGCTGCCTCTGGGTATATGATGCTGTTCTTTTCGAGCGTATCAGACTCCTTTGCCAGATATCCCTGTATGGACGTCGATCCCGTTTTTGGTATGCCGATATGCAATAGAAGTTTCATAATAGAAATAGGTACCGCTAGTGCTATTGGCTTCTTTTTTACCGTTCAGAGTATCCAGAGTATAGTCCCGCTTACGAAAAGCCGGTTGCCAAAGTTAGTCATGGAGTATTCCAGCTATTTTATAGCATCGGGAGTGCTTATCACTCCGCCGGAGCGAGCCAGGCATTCTCAACCACATCGACAACGTCGCCCATAATGTCCGTGATCATATAATCCTTGGGTGTGTAAACTCTGCGAACCCCCATCTGCCTCAGCGCCATTTCGTCTTCAGGGGGGATAATGCCGCCGACGACGAGGGGCGTGTTTTCAATACCGGCCTTTCGCATCTCTGCAATTGTTTCCCGGACAAGATCGAGGTGTGATCCGGATAGGATGGAGAGAGCGAGGACATGCGCATCTGCTTCCTTGGCCTGGGCGACAATGTCCTCGGGCGTAAAGCGAATGCCTTCATAGACCACATTCATCGCGCAAGCTCGCGCGCGGCTCGCAATCTGTTCTGCGCCGTTGGAGTGGCCGTCCAGTCCGGGCTTGCCGAGCACATAAGTCAGCTGACGCCCAAGTGTTTTGGAGAGTTTCTCCACTCTCTCACGGACAGCAGCTATGTCTTCATCTTCACCTGCATCTACTGTGAGGGCGACACCGGTCGGTCCCCGGTATTCACCGAAGATCTCCCTTAGAGCGCCGCCCCATTCACCTGTTGTGACACCAATTTTTGCTGCAGCGATAGACGGTTCCATTATGTTTGTGCCATTGGCAGCGGCAGCTTTGAGATCAGCAAGGGCTGCGTTCACCGCGTCCTGATCTCGATCGGCGCGCCAAGCATTCAGGGCCTTGACCTGCTGACTTTCCACAAGCGGATCAACCGTTTGAATGGCTTCTTCACCGGCGCTGAGCGGGCTTTCCTCAGTGCTGTTATAGCGGTTGACGCCAACCACGACCTGATCGCCGGACTCGATGCCTTTGATGCGTTCGATATGCGCTTCGACGAGACTTTCTTTCATCATGGCCACGGAGCCCATGGCTCCGCCTTGGGTATCTACTTCGGAGAGCATCTGGCGCGCTTTGACTTTCAACTCGTCCGTCTTCGCTTCAACAACATGGCTGCCATCAAACAGGTCTTCAAATTCCAGAAGATCAGTCTCAAAGGCCAGGATCTGCTGAAGGCGAAGCGACCATTGCTGATCCCACGGGCGAGGGAGGCCTAGGGCCTCATTCCATGCCGGCAATTGCAGGGCCCTGCAGCGTGCGCGCTTGGAGAGCGTTACCGCCAGGGCTTCGATCAATATGCGGTAGACGTTGTTTTCGGGCTGTGGCTCCGTCAGGCCGAGTGAGTTCACTTGAACGCCATAGCGAAAGCGGAGAGCCTTTTCGTCGGTGACGCCGTAGCGCTCTCTACCTATTTCTTCCCAGAGGTCGACAAACGCCCGCATCTTGCAGAGCTCAGTAACGAAGCGAACGCCTGCATTCACAAAGAAGGAGATACGCCCGAATACGATCGGAAACTGTTCCTCTGGCACAGCGTCACCCGCTTTGACGCTGTCGAGGACGGCACAAGCCGTGGCCAGGGCATAGGCAAGTTCCTGTTCCGGCGTCGCGCCCGCTTCCTGCAAATGATAGGAACACACATTCATGGGGTTCCATTTTGGAACCTCGGTATAGCACCAGGTCACCATATCCGTGATCAGGCGAAGCGATGGATCCGGCGGAAAGACATAGGTGCCTCTGGAAAGATATTCCTTGATAATGTCATTTTGCGTCGTGCCACGAAGTTTCTTGCGATCATCACCTCGCTCATCAGCGAGGGCCACATAGAGCGCAAGAAGCCAGGCCGCTGGCGCATTGATCGTCATAGACGTGTTCATTTCCTCCAGTGGGAGGTCCGCAAACAGCGTGTGCATATCGCCGAGGTGGGAAACCGGCACGCCCACCTTGCCGACCTCACCCTTTGCGAGGATGTGGTCGGAATCATAGGCAGTTTGGGTCGGAAGATCGAAGGCGATGGAGAGACCGGTCTGGCCTTTTGCAAGGTTGGTCCGGTAGAGCGCATTCGATTTTTCAGCCGTGGAATGTCCGGCATAGGTTCGGAAAATCCAAGGCCGGTCTGGGGCATGCTGATAATCGGTCATGTCTGTCTCCTCCAAACGCTCTTTTTATTGCGGTGCAACATGCAGACTCTGCGCCAAATTGGCAAGGAAATCACTGCTTCAGTTTGCCTTCGCCCATGGTGCTGCGAGCGCGATATTGGCCCCCATGTATTGGTAGTAGAGCCTTTGGGCCGTGCGAGTTATAGGGCCGGGCAAACCTTTCCCTACGGCATGGCCATCGAGGCTTGTGATGGGCAAGATCGTGACCCCGGTTGAGGTGGTGAAGCACTCACTTGCCGACTTTGCCTCTTCAACGGTGAATGCGCGCTCCTGAACAACGTAACCTTCGTCGGTCAACAGGCTCAGGACACGGTCCCTCGTCACGCCCGGCAGTAGGGAGGGTGATAGATCGCGTGTAATGATCGCTCCGTCCTGATCAACAATCCAGGCATTTGCAGATGCCGCTTCGGTTACAACGCCATCTTCATGCATCAGCGCTGTGTATGCACCGCGCCGCCGTGCCTCTCGATAGGCAAGTGATTGAGACAAGAGTTGAGTGGTTTTGACATCGCAACGCTTCCAGCGCGTGTCTTCTTTCGTGATCGCTTTAACGCCTGTCTGAGCCACATCGCTGATCAGCTGTCTTTCAGTGGAAAACACAAATATGCTGGGTCGAAGGATTTCTGGTCCATAAAAGTCCCGGGGTCCCTGATTGCCAGCGGAAACCTGTAGATAAACAAGACCCTCATCCAGCTCATTTCTGGCTATCACTTCATGATGCAAGGATTCGATATCATCGTCCGGCACCGCGATTTCGATCGCGTTCAGTGTTCTCGACAGCCTCTTCAAATGACGATCGATGTCGATAAAACGACTATTATACAAGGCTGTGACTTCGTAGGCCGCATGGGCAAAGAGAAATCCTCGATCAAACGGAGACTGCGCAGCCGCGTCGGCCTGAACAAATTCGCCATTCAGAAAAACCCAACGCCCGAGACCCATTGCCTAACCTCCACTTTTTGCAAACTCCCGCCATAAGTCATGCTGCGCCGCAACAAATTCTTGCTCGAAGGTTCCAGCTGAGCCACATAGTGGGCCATGCAGTATGAAATTTGCAGAACAAGAACATACGACCGGGGAGGCTACTATCATGGTGAGTTATAAGCGTGTTCAAAAGGATATCTATGAGCTTGGGGAGATTCCTCCCGAATTTCATGTTCCGAAAATGATGCATGCCTGGGCAGTCCGCCGTGATCGCCATGGGCGACCATCGACTGCCATGCAAATCGAACAGGTTCCGGTCCCCGAAATAGATTCTGATGAAGTACTGGTTCTGGTGATGGCCGCTGGTGTGAACTATAATGGTGTGTGGGCCTGCCTTGGTGAGCCTGTCTCCTGTTTCGATAATCGCCATGTGACAAAGGACTATCTGGTTCCGGGGTCCGATGCCGCCGGCATTGTATGGGCGGTGGGCAAAAAGGTGACCCGTCTCAAGCCCGGCGATGAAGTCGTTATCCATTGTAATCAGGATGATGGTGACGATGAGGAGTGCAATGGCGGCGACCCCATGTTCTCATCGACCCAGCGTATTTGGGGATATGAAACGGATGATGGTGCCTTTGCCCAGTTCTGCTGCGTCCAGGCCCGCCAGTGCATGCCGCGTCCAAAGCATCTGACCTGGGAAGAGAGCGCCTGCTACACACTTACCCTCGCGACGGCCTATCGGATGCTGTTTGGCCACCGACCACACATAGTGAAGCCTGGCCAGAATGTCCTCGTTTGGGGCGCTTCTGGCGGCCTTGGATGTTTCGCCACCCAGCTTTGCGCCGTCACCGGTGCTCATGCCATTGGTGTTGTTTCTTCCGATGACAAGCGCGATTACGTCATGTCCATGGGGGCCAAGGGCGCGATCAACCGGAAAGATTTCAATTGCTGGGGTCAGCTCCCGACTGTGAATGGTCCGGAATTTAACGACTACATGAAGGAGTGCCGGAAGTTCGGTAAAGCGATCTGGGAAATCACCGGCAAGAAAGACGTCGATATTGTCTTTGAGCACCCCGGCGAGGCGACCATGCCTGTTTCGGTTTTTGTCGTGAAGCGCGGGGGAATGGTCGTAATCTGCGCCGGGACATCCGGTTTCAACCTCACTATGGACGCCCGATTTCTCTGGATGCGCCAGAAGCGGATACAGGGATCCCACTTTGCGCATTTGAAGCAGGCCGCCGCTGCGAACCAATTAGTGATAGACCGCCGTATCGATCCTGGCATGTCGGAAGTTCTCCCTTGGATGGACATTCCGGCGGCACATGAAAAGATGCTGGATAACAAGCACTTGCCGGGCAACATGGCTGTGCTTGTTAGTGCTCCGAGGCCGGGTCTGCGGACCGTCGAAGATGTGCTGGAGGCAGGGCCTGTACCCGCATAAAGGGTGGCTTTGCTATTCCACTTTTTAGGTTGGGTGGAAGTCGCGTAGCAAAAATAAATTTTGCAATTAGGCCTGACAAGCCGGAACGGCTGTTGTCACGAAAGACGTAATACGTACTATAGAAGTTAAGGGTGCTGGCAGATGAGCCTTGTGTCGGCCGATTGTACCGCCATGGATACAATCGCCTGAGGGGGCAGTTGGAATGCTGGACGAATACTCAAGAGGCCATCACAAGGCATCGCCGGACCGCCAGAAGCAGAGCGGCGGGTCAGATGATCTTGTCGCTCTTTCTTATAGCAGTAAGCCAGCCCAGAAATTTTCTCGATCAGATATTAGAAAGCTTTTGCACCAGGCCCGCACTAACAATGCCCGGCTAGACGTGACTGGTGTTATCGTTATTGGTCGGTCGCGAATATACCAATGGCTGGAAGGACCGGCATCGGCAATAGACGAGGTGATGTCTCTCATCTCGAAGGATCCGCGTCACAGCGATATCAAGATCCTTGATCGCAAAGACATCTCCGAACGTTTGTTTGGACCTTGGACGATGCTTCTCGCAACTGATCGGCAGAACAGGCATACGATCCCTGAGGACGCAGTGCCTGTGCCGAGAGGGGTTGTGACTGGTAATCTGAACGACTTGCCAGTTGATGAAGCTCTGCTGCGCGATATCGCCTTGCGGGCTCAGGCAGAGACGCAACCACCTTTTGAAGCTATAAGCACCGACGTCGCCGGATTGAAGCCCCAAGCTATTCTAGATCTGCAAAGCGACCAGTTCGCGGAATCCTTGAAGGCGAGGCTGAACAGCCGTCTTGAAGCGCCAAATGTCGACAAGTGGGAAAGAGCGGCAGCGGCCCTGACAACACTTCTGCTTGAAGATGATTATGACGCTGTGGAACATTTTCTACGTTCCATGAGTGACCGGACTGATGACCCGCTTGCTTTGCAGGTTTCTCTACTGGAGCAGAGCGAGCGGCGCTTAGGTGATCTCTGGTATAATGATTTGTATACAGATTATGAAATCAATGTAGCTTTAGCCGAGATGATCCGAGCGCTTCGGGCGGTGAACGTCAAGGCCTTGCCGCTTTGGCGCGCGCCTGGACCTTCGCCCCATGTCCTCGTCATTTCGCAGCCTGGTGAACAGCACATGCTCCCCGCCGTTTTGGATGCAGAGGTTCTTTGGCAGCAGGGCTGGTCGCCAACACTTGAGTTCCCAAAACGAGACAAGGATCTGCAGCGAATGCTCTCAGAGAATTGGTATGGCGCTTTGGATATATCCTTGAGCGGTGTTTTCAGACGGCAAGAGCGTCTTACCGGGGTCGCTAATACGGTAGAAATGGCGAGAGAGGCATCGGCAAATAATAATATCGTCATTACGGTTGGCGGTAGAGCTATTTACGAGGACCGAAGTCTGCTTATCCAGTTGGGGGCAGATGCTTTGGTGCCTTCGGCTAATGAGGTTGAGACGGCGATTGAAGATGCCATGAGGCGCTCAGGCCAATAGAATCTAACGAAACAAAGATGTATCAACTGGTAAGTTCAAAAGCAGTTTCCAGATTTTCGAGATTCGGCCATTTCTCGTCCTTGGGCGACAGAATGACATGGTCCTGAATGGGCCATTCAATGCTGATGCCTTTGTCGCACCAGAGCAGTCCACCTTCCTTGGATGGATTATATAATTCGTCGCATTTATAAGCGACGAGGGTGTCAGGGGTGAGTGTCTGGTAACCGTGGGCAAAGCCGCGGGGAACGAAGAGTTGTTCGCCACCGGTGGATGTTAGTTTTACGCCGACAGCTTTCCCATAGGTCGGCGATCCGTTCCGAATATCGACGGCGACATCGAAAATCTCGCCTCTTACTGCGCGGAGAAGTTTTGCCTGGGCTGATGACCCGGTCTGGAAATGAAGCCCGCGTGTCGTGCCAGGTGATGCTGAAAATGCTTCGTTGTCTTGTAGCCATGTGATGTCCGGCAAACCTGCTGCCGCCCATACACTTTCATTCCAGGTTTCGGAAAAATAGCCCCGCTCATCTCCAAACCGCTTGGGCTGAATCAGCACGGGGCCATCAACTTCAAACCTGCGAATCTCTAACCCAGACATTATCTGTATTCGTCCGAAACAAATCCCTCGGTGATTTCCACACCTTCCGGGATGACGAAGGGGCTCCCAGCAACAGCAACATTTTCAATAATGCGTTCACCCGGTGCATTCTCGCGGCGAGCATAGGATTCTACGAGCGATGTATATGGCGGGACAAACTCCCAGCCGCCATCCGGTGTGTTCTGTTTTATTTCAAAATGAAGATGGAATGTCGTGGGTGTGCCGCCGAAATCCTTAGAAACATATCCAATATGCTGACCTGCAGTGACGGTATCCCCAAGGGAGACCTGCAAGGCGCGCATGTTCATATGCAGATAGCGATAGATGCGGGGGCCAGCCCGGACACTGACCGTATAGCGACCGATATTCGAGATTACGCCATCTTCTGCTGCAACAACTTTGTATCTCGCAATACTGGCGGGATTGGTTCTGTACTGATTACGCATTGCGTTGCAGCCGGCCGCATCGCCGACACGGATATCCTGCCCGAGGTGTACACGCGGAACGGGGCAACTCGGTGTTGAGTTGTTCCGGGAGCGAGACTCGCAAAAATTATCCCGCCACGGATATTCATAGTTCCGGGCATCGCATTCATCGCCGCCGCCGATGCCGCCTCCGAAGTTAAACACCTGGGATTGCGGATAGGCTGGAGCATCCTTGATAGGGAAAACCATATCCGGCGCGAAAACGGTTTCATCTGGCGAGCCTCTGCCTGATCCTGAGAGCAGGGAACCGGGCGCGTGGAAGCTGAACGCTGGGGCGACCGGCGTTGTGATCTCCGGCGGTGGAGGAGGTGGTGGTGGCGCTGGCTCCGGTGTAGGCGGGGGTGCAGGAGGAGGGGGTAGAGGTTCAGGCTCCGGCTCAGGCTCAGGCGCTGTTGCATCCTCGTTTACTGGTTCCGCCTCGGTTTCCTGATCTGTTTCGGGCTCCGGCGTCGTGTCGTCTTCTTGATCGGTCGATGGTGTTTCGCTCTCTGCTGGAGGTGGAGGAGACACAACTGGTGACGGCGGCGGAGGAGAGACAGGCTTTACATTTGTATCTGTTGGATCAGGTGGCGGCGCGGGCCGGTCTGATGACTCTGTCGTGTCCGGTCTTTCTGAAAAACCAGGAAAGGCCACACGGCCATCGCAAGCCGACAAAAGTGCGGTCGCGGCGACCGCTCCACTCAACACCAGACGCTTCTGCATCAACGAGATCCCACCACCACCAATTTCTCCGCCACCGACAAGGCTTCTGCTTCATCGATACATGTCTCGGATCCAGCCTGAATTTCATTACATTCAAATTCAATGAGATAATCCGCACCGAACCGGGAGAGGGATACCTGAGCGCCTGCCACCGTTTGTGTAAAGACCATGGTTTCATCCCGAGTCACAGGCTCTCCGCCCACTGTCGCAATCTGGTTGGTTCCATTGACAACGATGTCGTATTTCGATCCCGGATAGGTGGCGAAGTACCCGTCGCTTGTTGGTCGGTATACGGGGCCTGCGCCGCGCGATTGGGGAACGACGATGCCAGTGGGGAGCAACACTGGTACGGGTGGGTTCGCGCCGGCAGATTCGATCTGTACGCTGCCTGCTGCATCCCGGCTTGTGCCCGAAAGCGCGGCCCGCGAAGCCTGCCAGTCTATTTCACTGGTCACATTGCTATCAGCTTGAGGACCACCCGCTTTGAACTCCACAACATCATCAACGCCTGTGAGAGCATCATTGGTCGTATCAGCACTGTCTCCGCAGGCAGAGGCCAGGATCAGAATCGCTGTGGATGCCGCAATTCGGCGCATTAGCGCTCTCCTTCGATCCTGCTGCTGAAGTCCGGATCGGCATATCTTACCGATGACATGGATTGAAGTTTTTTCCTGATATCCATGATCACACCTCGCTCGGGCGCTTCTCCATCACCGGCCCATGTCAAAACAAGCTCACCGGAATAGTTGGTTTTTTTGAGGCGGAATCCTTTGAGCGCAGGATAGTCCTTCGCCCAATTCTGAAAAACAGCCCGGGCATGTTCCGGATCTTTCCTGAAGGTGCTCAAACACTCTTCAATAGCTGGCGACTCTTGAAACCGGACAATGAAATCGACCTCGCCTTGCTCTGTTTTCGGTATTGGTGGCTTGTGCAACTGCTGATCACTTGCCGGAAGCCAGGTAGGTTGAGCTATGGACTGCGCGCTTCGATCACCCCCAGCCGTGTAGAATGTGATCCCGGCAATACCCGCCGCGATTGCGGCTGCCGAGATGCCCATCACACGCCGGTTTTGCCAGGTGCTGCCTGCGTCTGCTTCGGTTTGGGACGTATCTTCTGGAACAGGCGCAGCGCCCCGATTCCCTGAACCTGTCTCATCTTCCGACATATCGACACTCCCTCCGTTTCTCTTGCTTAATCTGGCAGATTCTCCAGATTCAACCATCCTCCGCCGCAGGGGCGTGTGCACATGCCCTGCTGATCAGGAATAGGTGTTGAACCTGGGTACTGAGCGCATTCTGCCGCGCATTGTTCCGTCGTTCTGGGATCCAATATGGATAATAAAGTGCTTTCAAGCTCGGCACCGGTCATTTCCGGATACTTCGCGGAGATCAGTGCGAGCGCTGCGGACACGTGCGGTGCGGCCATCGAGGTTCCCTGCTCGAAGGCATAATAGCAGTTATCCACCGAATCGCCCGTTACCGGATCGGTACAGTTCTTCGCAGGTTTTGTGGACAGAATTCCATCTGGCCGGCCGTCGCCGTCATCATCCCGGGCGAGGTCTCCTCCGGGAGCCATCACATCCACATCCATGCCAAAATTCGAATAGGGGGTCAGATAACCCCGAGCATCGCCCGCCGCCACAGTTATCACATTGGCGCAACCTCCGGGGGAGTAGAACTCCGTGGAAAGCCGGGCATTACCTGCAGCGGCGACGACGACCGCTCCGCGTTCGACGACTGTGTCTATGGCATCCTGCAGAGAGGCCGGGCATGATTCGAACAAACCTATGGACAGGTTGATGATATCGGCCGGGTTATCGTTCCAAATCTCTTCCCCATTTGGACCTTCTGCGGGGATTACGCCTCCGGCCCAGCGAATGGAGTCGTTGATGTCCGAAAGCCTGCCGCCGCATTTGCCAAGGGCGCGCACCGGAACGATGGTCACGTTCCAGCTACCCGCAGCGACCCCTGCGCCATTATTGGTCGCCGCTGCTCCAATGGTCCCGGCAACGTGAGAACCATGATAGGAGTCGGCGGCGAATGGTGTGTTCGGATCGCACAGGTCGCCGGGATCATTTGGGTCGCTATCGCGTCCATCCCCATCATTTCCCATGGCCGGGTCGCTGACCATGTCCCAACCGGGGGCAATGTTGGGGGAGCTGGCAATGTCCGGATGCGAAAGCGCAAGGCCGGTATCCACCACCGCAACGATCACATCCCGTGACCCTCTCACCTCATGGCGCGACCAGAAATCGACAAAGCCTGTGCCGCCACTGGAGCGGCCTTCGCCTTCGCCATTATTGCGGAAGTTCCACTGCAGATCCCAAAGAGGGTCGTTGGGTTCCAAGCCGAGCGAGCTGCCATCATCCTGGGGGCGGCGTGCGAACTGGTGCTCGAAGATGAAGTCTTTCTCGCAATACTCGTAATCCCCTGAATCCTGAAGCGCCTCCACGAGACACTCCGTTGCGAGAACCTTATCATCCCGTGCCATTTCCGGCGTGAAATCCTCAGGGCAGCCTTTATGTATCGTGCGGGACATCAGGGGGCGGCCGGCTATTTGGCCATCAAATTGGGTGGCATCAGCGAAAATATCGATCACCATATTACCGCCGCTGGCGGCGCGCACCGATCCGTCGAGACCGAGCTTGTTCATCGTATCAATCATCTTCGTTTCAGCATTGCGCTGAATGTCGCGAATTTCAGGCGCTCGAGCTAGCTTCCGGCTAGCGCGCATGGCTGCACGGTTCTGAAGAACAGGGGAGGCGGGCCTTGGTGGTGGTGTGTTCAGCTTTCTTTGGGATGGTTCTTGCGGGGATGTGGAACGGGCCTCCGAGCTCTTTTGAACCTCCTGCACCTCTGCAGTAGTTTCCGGCTCGACAGATTGGACGGCGGCCCGGATTTCCTCCGACAGCACGGCTTCTTCCATGGCCACTATGGCTCTCGGCTTGGCAATGATGGATCCAATGGCAAAGCGGGAGGGCTGGACACCGTAAACGTCGGTTTCGCCAGCGGCAGCCTTGCGAATTCCTGATACGGCGCGCTCCTGAACGGTCAGTCGTTCCAGAAGCCTGCCCGGAGTTCCTGAAGGTTGCTCTCCGGCGATTTGTTGCAAAGCGGCGTCAAGTATTGTGTTTGCCCGTTCAGCGCGTTCTTCCTGAAGGTCGCATGCCGAAACACCGAGACTGAATGCCAATGCGCTGACAAGTCCTAGCCGGCCCGACTTCCGGCGATTTACTATACGTTCCATGCTAAGGTTCCTTCGCCCTGACCACGCGGCGATATTCGCTGCGCTTCACCGTAGCCGAATTCCATCTTAACCATGTGGCAATCAAATGGCGAGGTTGATTGGAGAGTCAGTGGTGACTGCACGCAATATCGTAATCCTGACAGGTGCTGGTATCTCGGCTGAAAGCGGTCTCGGCACCTTTCGCGACAAGGACGGGATCTGGACCAAATACCCCCTGGAGGACCTGGCGACGCCGGAAGGGTTCCAGCGGAATCCTCAATTTGTGCATGGGTTTTATAACGATCGCAGAGAGGCGCTCAAAACAGCGCGCCCCCATGCCGGCCACGAGGCTTTGGCGACACTTGAAAAAGAGTGGTGCGGGCGCGGCAATACATTCACTCTTGTAACCCAGAACGTCGACAATCTGCATGAACAGGCGGGATCGAGTTCTGAACATCTCATTCATATGCACGGCGAACTTTTGAAAATACGCTGTGCAAGTTGCAGCGTGGTCATGGAGCATGCAGATCCTATTTCCACGGAGAGCATCTGTTCCAGCTGTGATGAGGCAGGCTATATGCGTCCGCACGTTGTCTGGTTTGGTGAGATCCCGCTGGGCATGGACGAGATTGAGGCCGCCCTCACAGACGTTGATGTTTTCGTTTCCGTTGGAACGTCGGGAAATGTCTATCCGGCTGCTGGCTTCGGCCAGATGGCGAGAACTATGGGCGCGCGCACCGTGGAACTCAATCTTGAACCATCGGAGAACGCCTACGTCTTCGATGAGGCATTGTACGGTCCCGCAAGTGAGATCGTTCCGCAATGGGTGGATGCGTTCCTGTCGCGCAGCGCAGACTGATGGATATTGAACGGCCGCCATCAGACGCTGGGCAAGATGCCGGAAACAAGGTAAATATTCCCGCCAAGGGTGGACGCGAACAATGCGGGATGTCGCTGTAGATTTTGAACGCCGGGTGGAAGAACTTTCCCGGAAAAACCGGCGTACGGTTATGGTCATGATAGCTCTGATAGGGCTCGCCGCGCTTGCCTATGCGGTATTCTTGGTTGCCCAGTTTACCGGTGGGGCCTTTGGACTGACAGACCGGACACTTGGCGGCGTGCTGGGCGATGGTGCTGGTA
Organism: Pseudomonadota bacterium; assembly: GCA_039196965.1. Lineage (GTDB taxonomy): Bacteria > Pseudomonadota > Alphaproteobacteria > Caulobacterales > Hyphomonadaceae > CALLCD01. The sequence goes on from JBCCUK010000019.1 coordinate 26,199, forward strand.
ATGCGCTGTGGGCGGCGAACAATATGGCGAATCTGGCAGCTACGGCGGCCATCCGCATCTGGTTTATCCGCGAACGCAAAATGACCCTGCTTCTTACTCACGCCATGATTCTGGATGATGACGCAGATATTGCCATGCGAATATTGCTCAATGAGGATACGCGGACATGACTGACCAGCCTGCCTCCACAAAAACGAGCACTGATATCTGGCATGAAATACTAGAGGAGAAGAAAAGCTTCCGAGGCGTGTTGCGCGCGTTAATAATCCTTCTGGGTATTGCCGCGCTGATAGCTCTTGGAATGTTCTATTATTCCTACAGGACACTTACCGAGCAGGAGGCGCGGTACACGGCGGAAGTTCGTTCTATGGAGATCCGTAACGAAATTGCGCGCGGTGATGCCGCCCGTGAACGCCAGACAGTTCTGACCCGAACGCTCGAAATCAGAGAAGAGCTCGCGCGGGCTGCCGGGGCGACGATATTCAATGATATGGCACGGCAGGTTGCCGCCAATGGCGCAGGGCAGTCTGAAATTGATGCAGCACTGGAAGAGGCCCGGCTGTTCACGGCTGGGGCCAATCTGGATGCGTCCCGCTACGCATTTGTTAGGGCCGTGCGTGAGGATCAGTGCGCGCCGGATACCGCATCATTGCCGGTGAGCGTCTGCCTTTTCCTGCAAGCGGTCTCGCTTGACTGGGCGGAGAAGGACAATCGTTCGCCCGGATCGAAAGAACCGTCTGAGCGGCTAGGAATTGATGCCCCAGTCGCATTGGTTGAAGCTTACCGGCAGGTCGTCAATGTCGAGGCGCGATCTGGACTTACCGCTTATACGCCGTTTGCCCACGCCGGCCTGGCGCAGCTTCACTATGCCTATGCTGACAATAATCAGCGCGGCGTTGATGAAGATTGCCGGGAAACTGTGCGTCAGACCAATGTTGCACTCGAAACCGGATTTGAAGGCATAGGGCCTTATCTGTTGGCCGGGGAATGCCTCCGTAAACAGGGGCGTCCCGCCGATGCAAATGCCATGTTTCGCGAGGCGAGCGCTTGGTACGAAGCGGCTCAATCCTCTCCCGATTTCGACGAAAGCCGTTTTCCACCGGACGTTTTCAGGCTTGCCTATCATGGTGAGGGGACAACCGAGATCGCCATGATCGCATCCGGCCAGTTTCTGGGGGATGACGGGCAAATGATTACGGCCCTACGGACCGCAGAGAGGAACCTTGAAATTGCGGCGGGCCGCCGTGTGGCCAGGGGAGAGGGTGATGTTGGCGAGGTATACACAACTGAAAATATTGGTTTTATATACGTGCTCGAAGAGGACTGGCCTTCTGCGATCTACCACACCAGCCTTGTGAATGAGGTTTTGCCGCTCGCCTGGAACCTTGTCGTCCGCCGTATCGCGGCAGAGGCGTTGTACGACAATATCAGCGGTGCCAGTGGCCCGAATGCCGGGCTTTCCACTCCAGAATCAGCTAAGGAGATTGCCTGCGAGGCGGAGCGGCTGTTGCTCGCGATGCGTTACGAATACTTCGACGAGGAAGAGATCTTGAAACTACTGCCTTCGGATCGAGGGTATGACGGACTTGTTCGCGAGTTGGTTCGGAAACCGAAACTCGAATATGAGCGCCGCAGCCGCGCCGCCGAAGCACGACGGGAGGCATTAAGTGCAGCCTATCCGACAAGCGGTGGTGATTATTATGGTACGGAGTTTTGCCGCCCAGTAAGACAGCAGGGCTGGCTTCCGTTCTAGTTTTGTACTTGACCTGACAAGGTGATCTGGCCTCTTTGGGGGATGGACGCCTTCGCTGAAATCGACCTTGATCCTTTGCATCCCGGAGCAGCCTTGATTGCCCGCGGCGTATCCAGGGTTTTTAGCGAGCTGGCCTGGACCAGCGTGATCGAGCTGACACTCGCAAACCGTCGCCGCGCCGATGTCTGTGCGCTGAGCCCTCAGGGTGACATCGCGATTGTGGAAATCAAATCCTCGGTTGCGGATTTTCGATCAGATCACAAATGGCCAGAATATCAGCCCTATTGCGACCAGTTTTACTTTGCGGTCAGCCATGACTTTCCAAAGGATCTGGTCCCTGATGAAGCAGGGCTTATCGTAGCGGATGGCTTTGGTGGCGTGATCTTGCGTGAGCCAGATCGTTCTTCCCTCAAGGCCGCGCGTCGGAAAGCGGTGATGTTGAGATTTGCCCATGCGGCCGCCGGCCGGCTGATGCAGTTGAACAGCTCTTCGAGCCAGGTCTAGGCAGATATTGTGAGCCATACCTATCCCCTTGCTTCGTCTGCCGAGGCGGCGCTGGAAGCGACCGGCGAAGCAGCGCGGACGCGCTATGAGGCCGAGCGGCTGGCCGGGGAAGATATGCGGGTCGTCAGCCTTGAAACGGAGTGGATTACCCTGGATGCCAAGGCTCTGGGCGGTTTGCTTGAAAAAGCCGAGAGTGGTGTCGGTGAAGGATTTGTTCAGCGCTACGAAAACGCTGATGGAACGCCTGTTCTGGCCGTCACCTATTGGCGGCTGGTGCCACAGCTGAAAGGTATCGGCAAACAGAAAACCAAGGCGAAACCGAAAAAGAAAGTGGAGGACCACACGGACGACCTCTACTTCAAGAAAGGTCGAACCAAGCGGCGACGCCGAGGCGTTCATCCCCTGCAACTGGATTTGTTTGAAGAAGGAACTGTCGCCGAACGCGAGGGCTGGGACTAGGTTTGAGGCGCTGAGTTTCGAACGTTTTTTTGCGAGCGGGGGGCAAAAGTTTGGAGCGGCTTAGATGGTGCGAATTGACGTCTCCAAGCAACCATTCCATCTCATAACTCCAAATACAAAGGTGTTGACCTAAGTGTTGGCGATGTGATACTTAGGCAAATGCCTAATCAAATTGATGCTCTTGACGACGTTTTTCGGGCGCTCTCTGATCCAACCCGACGCGCTGTCGTTCGGCAACTCAGCAGTGGCCCTGCCAGCGTGTCTGAACTCGCTGAACCGTTTGACATGGCCCTGCCGTCGTTTGTCCAACATTTGAACATTCTGCAATCTGCTGGCCTTGTGAGTTCTATAAAGGTGGGACGGGTCCGGACCTGCAAACTCGTTCCTGAAACACTGACACCTGTCGAAGAGTGGTTGACCGATACGAAGCGCTTCTGGGCCAAACGCATCGATGCTCTGGAGAACTATCTCGCCGACGAAACAGCGAAAGACAGAAGGGGGAAGGCTGAGCCATGAGTGAGCTCAAAAACGTCACCATTGTTGGCAGTGGGACCACACGCCGAATAACGCTTGAGCGACAGCTCGAAGCGCCCATCGAAAAAGTATGGCAAGCCATCACATCAATCGATGCGCTGAAGCAATGGTGGGTGGATTGGCAGGACGGTGGCAAGATCGAACAAGAAGAAGGCGGTCGAATTATCCTAGGCGATGGTTCCTGGATCAATGGGTCCATTAAAATCTGGGCCCCGCCTCACGTATTTTCCTTCACATGGCATGAAAGCCTGGCCGATCCCCAAAACACGATCGGTTATGATGAGAAGACCAAAGGCCTTTTGCGGATAGACCTTATTGAGGCAAACGCTGATCAGACCTTTCTGACATTGATCCAGTTTCTTCCGGCGGCGGACACTGTCGGCGGAGCAGCAGGCTGGCACTATTTTGGTGAGATCCTGTTCAGTTATCTAAAGGGCGAGAAGATCACCTATCGCACAGATCGGTTCGAAGAGCTGAAAAGCTTGTATGCGAGATGAGGGAACTTTACCTTGAGCCTGTTTCAGGCATGTTGAGCGATTACTTAGTGTCTACATATTCACCGCGGGCGGCCAAAAACTCGCATACTTTTTCTTGAGCTCAGGCTTCAGCTCAACCCTTCCATTCCGGCGTCGTTCAGGAAGGCTTCAAGGCCGTCTGATTTGCTGAGCTTCTGCACAGCCTTCTTAACCGTGCGCCATGACTTTGACGCGTAGCGCTGGGTGCTCTGGCTGTAGGGTGTACCACCGATTTCCAGCTCTATGGCTTTCTTCCGCTTTGTGATTGCTTCTGAATTCGCCTCCGCCCAGGGCAGGAAAGTGACTGCCACTTCTTCCTTGAAGATCGGGAGCAGGGTGGCTTGCAATTCAGTAAGAGATACAAATGGTCCACCCGCCGTTGGGTTCTCCATAAACTCACACCACGCCGTTACAAAAGGAGCCCGATCCGTCAGCCATGTGCCATTGGTGGGGTCCATCAGGGTTTGCTGCAGTTGCCCGGCAAGGGCGAAGTCGGCTGGCGATGGGCGTCCGCCGAAGATAAACAGGTGTTGCTCCAAATGCGCGTTCAACAGCTCGCAGAAGCGATGGAAGGACGCCGTCAGCAAAGGCCCGTTTTCGGCTGTTGCGCCAACGATTGCCAGACGCTCTGTCATGCGCGCAATAACAGATTCCTTGGCCTCGCGTTTTTTTGCAGGTTGTTTTCCCGACAGGAGCTGTTCAAGGACGCGAGCCGCCGCGGCTTCCTTGTCCGGGCTTTGGCCCCAGCGGCCAAGGAACATGGCCTTGTTCAGCCACTCATCGGCGTAGTCTTCCAGAATATATGACAGAGCCTGGCAGGCTTTATCCGCTGGCATCGCCGAAGGCTCTACAACTTTCTTTTCCAGCGCGGCCAGCATATTGGTCGAATCCTGACTGGCCTTGCCATCGGGATTGATGAGCAAAGGCACAGCAGGTAGCACCGCGTGACGATTGAACTCTTCCTCGGTTGCCGCCGATCTTTGTACCCAATCGAAGTCTGCGCCTTTATAGCGCAGAAACGAGCGCACTTTCAGGGAGTAAGGGGAGGTCTCTGCCCCAAAGAGCCGATAATCAGCCATGCATCATGCCCATTTGCTTTACAGTCGCCGTTCCCTATGCCAGCGCGATGCCAAAGCCAAGCCCTCTTTGCTTTGCATACTGCGTCCAGCTAGTCTTATCTAAGGTGTGGAGAAGAGATTCATGCGGGTAATGCATGTCATGGCCGGTGCGCCGGAAGGGGGGGCCGAGAATATCATGCTGGAATCGGTGCTTGCCTTGGGCGAAGCCGGTCTGGATCAGTATGTGGTGACCCGCCCGCAAAATCAGTTCCGCCTCGATTGCTTTGCCGAGGCCGGAATCGGATACGCTACGTGCAGCTTTAATAAAGCGGCTCCTTTCTCAACTCGGAGGAAACTCCGCGAGGCGATTGAACGGTTCAAGCCGGACATTATCGAGTACTGGATGGGCCGGGCCGGGCAATTTGCCCCGGCAAAGTATCGGAGCCGGTCCATTGGCTGGTATGGCGGCTATTACAAACTGGAGCGCTTCAAGAATTGTGAATGGCATATAGGCCTCACGAAGGATCTTCTGCGGCACATTCGAGAGCAGGGTGTTGAGGATGACAGGTCCTTCATCGTCCATACCTACGCGGATTTCGAGGATACAGCGCCGGTCGACCGGTCAAGCTTTGATACGCCCGTTGAAGCTCCTGTTGCCCTTGCGCTGGCCCGTCTGCATGAAAAAAAGGGACTTGATACGCTCCTCGACGCGGCCAAGCAGGTGGACGGCTTATATGTCTGGATTGCCGGTGACGGACCGCTGGAAGCTGCGTTGAAAGCCCAAAGCAAAGCGCTTGGTCTTGATGATCGTGTCCGGTTTCTCGGTTGGCGGAATGATCGAGGCGCACTGCTCGCGGCATGCGATATGGTGGCGTTTCCATCCCGGTACGAGCCTTTTGGCACCGTTACAGTGGATGCCTGGGCAGCGGGCAAACCGCTGGTCGCAGCCGATGCTGTAGGGCCTGCTGCCTATGTCGAGGATGGCGTGTCCGGCCTCATGGTGCCGAAGAATGACGACGAGGCACTTGCCACAGCGCTGCGAAGGGTCATTGAGGAAGATGGTCTAGCGGGCAAGCTCGTTGATGGGGGTCGGGCTGCCTATGAAGCGCAGTTTACAAAAGTCGCTTTTCAGCGAGATTCCATCGCTGTCTATCAGACAATCATTGCGGCCCCGGCAACGAGATGACTTTGCAAAGGTCAGACGACCGCGCTAATGCAGCTGAGACAGAGATGAAACCTATAGAAGTGAGGTCTTGCCATGGCTGGCCATAGCAAGTGGGCGAATATTCAGCACCGCAAAGGTGCCCAGGACAAGAAACGGTCCGCATTGTTCTCGCGGTTGTCCAAGGAAATCACTATCGCGTCGAAGATGGGTGGGCCTGATCCGGACGGGAACCCTCGCCTGCGCTTGGCGATCCAGAACGCCAAGGGCCAGTCGATGCCCAAGGACAACATCCAGCGCGCGGTCGATAAGGGTCAGGGTGGTGGCGGTGAAGACTATGAAGAAGTCCGCTATGAGGGCTTCGGTCCGGGCGGCGTAGGCATTATTGTTGAGGCGTCTACGGACAATCGTAATCGCGCTGCGTCTGAGATCCGTACTGCCTTTTCCAAGAATGGCGGCAATCTTGGTGAGACGGGGTCCGTTTCCTTCGGCTTCGATCAGGTTGGCGAAGTGATTTATCCGACTGATGCCGGCGACGCAGAGGCCATTATGGAGGCGGCAATTGAAGCCGGTGCGGAAGATGTAGAGAGTGAGGACGATGCTCATTACATCTATACTGCGAGAGAGGATCTGCAGTCGGTCGCCGATGCTCTCTCTGCCCACTTTGGTGAGGATATGCCCGCAAAGTCAGCGAAGCTGATCTGGAAGCCGCAGAATACTGTTCCGGTGGAGGGTGATCCGGCATCAACGTTGATGAAACTCCTGGACGTGCTTGACGATCTTGATGACGTGCAGAACGTCTATGATAATTCCGAGCTTTCCGACGCTGAAATCGAACGGCTTGCAGCGGAGTAAAATGGGACGCTGGCGAGCGTAAGCTGTGCGTTCAGACTAATGTCCGCCCTGGACGTTGGTCAGACGTAATCCTACGGCACCCACAAGAATCAGCATGATGTACATATATTGTATCAGTGCGAGTTTTTCGTCGAAGAAGAACGCACCGATAATGGCGATCGCGACAATGCCAACCCCCGACCACAGGGCATAGACCATGCCTACGGGGAGAAGTTTCAGGGCGGGGGCGAGGGCAAAAAAGCAGACGCTGTAAAGCCCGATTGAGGTCATGCCCCAAACTGGTTTTTCAAAACCGTCAGATAATTTCAAAAATGTTGTGGCTGCGATTTCAAGAATGATCGCTATGCCGAGATAAATCCACCCACTCATATATTCGCGCGCTCCAGAAGCCGATCAAAGGCATCCCAGAACTGCATTCTGAGATCATCCGTCTCCATCAGAATTTCATGGAATGCACCAGGCACAATGATGTGTTCCGCATCTGGCAGGAGCGCTGCGATGCGGGCATGGGACTCATTCTCAACCAGCATTTCCTTCTCGGCCGTTGCGATCATCATCGGGATTGTCACACGGCGGATTTTTGCGGCCTTGGCGAAGGTGGCAAAAATCTGGAGGGAGGCACCGAGCCACCCCCAGGTGACCGGCCCAAGGAAGAGATCCGGCGATGCATTGACGAGATCGCGGTTCATCTCCCAGCGCCGTTTGTCATGGGTCACAATGTTATTATCGAATGTCTCAGCGGGGCCGGGCTGCTGGATATAGTCATTCGACCGGCCCATAACCCGCATGGCCCAGACGAGGTATCTCATCCCGAAAATGCGTTGTTTGATACCCCACATCGGTGCGCAGAAGGCGGCGGCTTCCACGCGGACCAAGTCCTCCACGATGGCGGCAAGGGCAATCGCCCCGCCCATGGAATGGGCAACTGAAACATATGGTCGTGGAAGTCGTTCTTCGAGGGCCGAGAGCCCGTTCTTCAGCGCTCCCATGAATGTCTCAAACCGGTCGATGTGACCTTTCCCGCGATCTGGCAGGAGCCTGTCCGACAAACCCTGGCCCGGCCAGTCCAGAATGAGCACGGCAAAGCCGCGGTCCAGCAGATTGCCGGCCACTTCGAAGTATTTCTCAATGAACTCGCTGCGTCCCGGGCAGACGATTGCTGTACCCCTTGCCGCTTTCGGATCCCTTGCCGGAATGATCGCGGCGCGTAGATTTCGGCCGCCGGAGCCCTTGAACCAAATCACCTCAGCTCCCGAAGGCACCGGATTGCCTGGGATCTCAACAAAATGCTCTTTGTCCGAAGTGTCCTGGGGGCTCATTGTCTATGGACCAAAATAGAAAACCCGCCCCGCATTCTCTGAGGGGCGGGTTCCCGCAAACCTATTTGGATTTCGCTTAAGCGAATTTGGACATCAGGGACTGCAGCTGCATTGCAACTGACATGTCGCCGTCAACTTTCAGCTTGCCTTGCATGAAGGCCATTGTTCCATCGAGTTCGCCGCTGCGCAGCTTTTCGAAATCGTCCCAGGAGACCTTAATCGTTGCGTCAGCATCGCCATCGTCATTCGTGGCGGTTCCGCCCGGTCCGTCGATCAGCAGTTTGCCAACGTCACCAAAGTCGAATTTCACCTTTTTCGCGAATGCACCGCCGCCGGCAACAGCCTCAGCTGCTTTCGATGTGAGTTCTGAAAGATCCATCTGCGTCTCCTGATTTATGGGCCTTTAGTCTTCTGGGCGGACTTAACAGGCTAAATCGTTCGAAAGCAAGAGGTTGCGGGCGGTCGCAAGATTTCTGCTTGACCTTCCGCAGGGTGCCGCGTCTCTGGTTTTTTCATGGACTGGAAAAAATCGATTGAAGAACTCCGGCGGCGGGAACGCCTCGCCGAAGAGATGGGGGGTGAAGAGCCCGTCAGCCGTCAGCGTGGTAGAGGCAAGCTGACCGTCCGTGAACGAATCTCCTTTCTCGCCGATCCCGGCAGTTTTCATGAGATTGGCAAGATTGCCGGCAAAGCCACCTACGATGCCGACGACAATCTGACAGGCTTCATGGCGGCGAACTCGATATTCGGCCGAGCAACGCTTGCGGGTAAACCGGCGATGGTGCTCGGAGACGATTTTACCGTGCGGGGCGGTGCTGCTGATGCTGCGATCTGGCAGAAAATGGTCCAGGCGATGAAGCAGGCGATTCAGTATCGCATGCCGCTTGTTCAGTTGATTGATGGCACGGGCGGAGGCGGTTCGGTCAAGATGCTGGAGGCTGATCCGCGGACCTACATCCCTGAGACGCCCGGATGGGAATACATCGTTGAGGGGCTCGGGGAGGTGCCGTTCGTCTCCCTTGCTTTGGGGCCATGCGCCGGGCTGGGGGCCGGTCGCGTGGGGGCAAGCCATTATTCGGTGATGGTAAAGGAGTTGTCCCAGGTGTTTGTGGCAGGCCCACCGGTCAGCCGTGCTCTTGGGGAAGATGTTACGAAAGAGGAGCTTGGCGGCTGGCAGATTCAGGCGCGTAACGGAACTGTCGATGCGGTGGTTGATAGCGAGGCTGAAGCGTTCGCGGCCGCGCGACGGTTTCTGTCCTATCTTCCGTCATCGGTTCATCAGCTTCCTGAGCGGTCAACGCCCACGGATGACCCTGGGCGCAAGGATGAGCGCCTAATTTCGCTGGTGCCGACCGATGGGGTGACGCCCTACAAACCGCGTACGATCATCGAAGCTGCAACGGACCTGAACTCTTTTTTTGAAATCGGCGAGCAGTGGGGCCGGGGCATTGTCACCGGGCTCGCCCGGATCGATGGGTTTCCCGTCGGGATTCTGGCGGGCGATCCGTTCTTCCTTGACGGAGCCTGGACCGCCGATGTTTGCGATAAGGTCGTCCGCCATATGGACCTCTGTTCCATCTTCCACCTGCCGGTCGTCCATTTTGTCGATTGTCCGGGATTTGCCGTCGGCGTGAAGCATGAAACGGCAGGGGTAACGCGGAAGGGCGTTCGTGCCATGGCGGCGGTGTATCAGGCGAAGGTGCCGGTCTGCGCCTTGGTGATCCGTAAGGCTTATGGCCTTGCGGGGTCAGCGATGATGAACCCATCGAAAGCGAAATGGCGATATTGCTGGCCGAGCGGCGATTGGGGCTCCCTGCCGATGGCCGGCGGTATAGAGGCAGCTTTCAGGAAAGAGCTTGCTGAAGCCGATGATCCTGAGGCGCTTCTCAAGCAGCTTTACAAGAAGTTCGATGCGATCCGGTCTCCCTTTCGGACGGCAGAGAGTTTTTATGCCGAGGAGATTATCGATCCGCGCGAGACGCGCCCCTTGCTGGTCGACTTTGTCCACCATGCCCAGCGTGCGCTCGAAGCCGGAGCAACCCAATTCGGACCCCGGCCATAATCTTGTCTCCGAGCAGATTTCCCCGAATTTGCCTTAGTTTCGCCTGAACCGAGCATCAAATAAGTGAGCAAACAATCACAGGGGATGTGTCGTGATAGATCTTTTAAAAACCTGCGCAGGCTCGCTTGCTGTCCTGTCTTTCGTCGCCTGTGGCGGCCCGGCGGACGCCGACCAACGCAGCTTCTCTGAAGTGTTGGCTGAGGACGGTCTTAGCGGCGTGCCCGATTGGTCTGCCGCCCAGGATGCTGGCCCTGGAGCGGCCTATCTTTCCGGCATGGCCGAAGCACTAAGTGCGATAGAACATGTCCTGCAGGTTCGCTACGCCACCTATTCCGGCGAGTTGCCTTTAGCGCCCGGCGGACAGATTGCAATCGCCTACAATCCTGACGCCAAGTTCGACCCTGCATTCGTGGAGACCGCTGCCAAGGGAGCGCTGGAGCACTTTGCGCGCGCCGATCTCGTTCTGCGAAACGCAACCGGTAAGGACTTCGCGGTTGAGGTAAACCTTGCCGAGATCTGGTTCGACATCAATGCCGATGGCACGAGAAATGAGGGTGAGGATGCCCTTGACCAGATTGGGTTTCTGCTCGGTGAGGCACCCGATGCCGAGCCCAAACCGGAAAATACAGTTGTCAGGTTTGATAGCGCCGATGCCGACTGGCTCTCGGCCTATGTCCATCTCGCATCTGCCAGCGCGGAGCTCTTGCTGTCCGTCGATCCGACATCGGCGATCTCTACTGTCTTTGAAGGCAATGAGCGCATGCGCGAGCTTGGCGTCATCTCACCCGATCCTTTCTTCGGCACGCGCAACGAGATCGACACCTTTGCTGTCGTGCTCGCTGCCCTGGATGGCGTGCCAGATGCCCAGAGGACCCAATCCGCGCTTGCCCATTTGAAGGAGATGGTTGAGCACAATCGGGCTTTCTGGGCCGCTGTTGCGGAGGAGACCGACAATGAAAATGAATGGCTGCCCAATGCAAACCAGACATCCGCCTTCGGTGTTCAGGTAACGGCGGAAACTGCTGCGAACTGGCAAACCGTGCTCAGCGAAATGGAACAGGTGCTCAATGGCGAGAAGCTCATCCCCCACTGGCGCATCTCGGAAGGAAACAATGCAAACGTCGGTATCAATCTGGAGAGCCTGTTGAACGACCCGGGCGATTTCCAACTTGCCTTGCTGCTCCATGGTGCGAGCCTCGCGCCACATATGGAAGAGGGCGAGCTGGTCGACCTTAGCGTCTGGCGCGAATTTTCACTCGGTGTCGGCGGACAGGGAATACCGTTTGCCCTGTGGCTGAACTGATAAACAAACCGAAAGATACATATTATGTTTAGGGGACACTCCATGTTCAAAATGAAGATCATAGCCGGTAGCTTTCTGGTGCTCGCTGCTTGCGGCGGTGGAGGCGACGAAAACTACGCCAGCGACGCCTATGATATTTCACCTTCTGCACCCTCTGCGGTTGCTTTTGACGAAGCTGAGCTTGATGTCGTCGCCTTCGGCGGGGCTCCGAAGTATAGGCAATCAGGGCCATCACCCGTGCCAGAAGGTCAGCCCTCTGAGCCCAATGAAACAGCGGAGCAGTATATTGCCTACAGCCACAGTCTTGGCCTGAGGCTGCCGCTTGAGGCCGTTGAGACGGTTCTGCAGGAGCATGTTTCAGCATGCGAAGCCGCCGGTGCGGGTGAGTGCATCGTCACCAATTCCAATCTCAACAAACAGTCTGAGGAATATGCCTCCGGTTATCTATCCCTGCGGGCAAGCCCGGACTGGATCGAGGACTTTCTCGGCGGTGTTGATCAGACGGCTGAAGACGCAGGCGGCGAGGTCAGCCAGCGCTCGTCCAGTGCCGAAGATCTGACACGGATCATTCTCGACACCGATGCGCGGCTGGATGCCCAGACAACGCTGAAAAGGCGACTTGAAGAGCTTCTTGCAACGCGGGACGGGGACCTATCCGACTTCCTTCAGATTGAGCGGGAGCTCGCCCGGGTTACTGGAGATATCGAATCCATCACATCAAATCTCAAAGCCCTTCGGCTTCGCGTCTCGATGTCTGAGCTTACGGTCAGTTACGAGACCAAGCGCACAGTTGTTCCGGGTGGCCGTCGCAATCCATTGGCGCGGGCCTTTGGTGACTTTTTCTACAACCTGTCTGATGCACTCGCTTCGGTAATCACCTTCTTTGCCATGGCGCTGCCCTGGTTGTTCGTACTGGGAATATTGCTCTTCATCTGGCTTCGGGCCATCTGGCCGTGGGTGCGGAACCGCCGCAAAAAGACCTAGGGCTTGAGCAGGGCGGCCCGCTCCTGTCGGGAGAGGGGCCGCCATTTGCCTTCCTTCAGTCGACAGAGCTTCAAAGATCCAATCCGGACCCGGAGCAAATCAGTAACTCTAAGATCAACAAGATCACACATGCGGCGGATCTGGCGGTTGCGACCTTCGCGCAGGATGAAGCGTAACCGCCCGCCACCCATTTCGGTTACTCGGGCAGGTTTCAGCTTTCGATCATCGAGTTCCAGCCCGTGGCGGAGCATTTCCAGCTTATCGGACGTAATCGCGCCGCGCACTTTCACCACATATTCCTTTTCCATCTTGCTCTCCGGACCGATAAGAGCCTTGGCGAGTACGCCGTCTTCGGAGAGTAGCAGCAGGCCGCGTGAGTCCATATCGAGCCGTCCGAGCGCCGGCAGGGAAGCTGCTTTGGACGGTGGCCGGCCGGGGCCTGTAAGGTTTTCTCGGGTCAATAGCCGGGCAGCCGGTATCTGGCCATCTTCTGGTTGGGCGGATACAATTCCGACGGGTTTGTGAATTACTGCGGTGAATTTTGCTCCCAGTGATTTTGCCGCCTGCTTCGATAGAGTGAGAGTCTGGCCCGGATTTATTTTGTGACCCGGCGAAGAGATCACCTCTCCATCAATAGAGACCATTCCCTTTTCAATCAGTTCTTCAGCTTCCCGCCGGGAGCTTAGGCCCGATTGGCCCATGAATTTATTCACGCGCTGGGGCTCGTCGCCGGTATAGACCTTTGAGATACTCATACGGTAAGCCGCCGCGCGAGATATATCACAGCGTAATCCGCTGTGTATGTCTTTTCGCCAACCTGGCGAAACCCGAGGCGCTGATGGAAGTGCAACGATCGAGGGTTCGGCGGCACAGCATTCACTTCGCATCCGATGAGCAGTGCCTTGCCCGTAAAAGCTTCAAATGCATGGGCGTAAAGTGCCGCCCCTACTTCCTGGCTGCGTGCTTCAGGTGAAACGGCAATACGATCGACATAGACAAAGTCCTCATACCGATCGTCAAACCATTTGAAGTTCTGGCTATCATACTCTGCTTCGGGCATATGAAGGAGCAGAAAGCCCAAGGGATTGTCAGTGTCGTCTACCGCGACAGTGCAATGACCCAACTCAATAACGCTCTTCAACTGATCTATAGAAACGGCTCCAACGCCTGGTTCCCCAGCTACATTGATTGCGTGGAGGTTTTGCAGATCGGTGTCCCTATAGGGGCGGATATGTTTCATCGGTCAAGAAGCCAGCCAGGTTGCCCTTCATGGTCGGAGTGAGAGGATTCGAACCTCCGACCCTCTGGTCCCAAACCAGATGCGCTACCAGGCTGCGCCACACTCCGACAGAAGAGCGGCACATACTTTTTTCAACAGCCCAAGGCAAGTGGAAGAATTGACGGGTGCAGACGATATGATCGAAGCTGTCGCCATGGTTCGCTACGCTCTTTGGATACTGTTGCCACCCGAGATTGAAGCCACGTTTCGAGAGGCTAAGCAATTGGCGGATAATGCGCTCGGTGGTCTGGACTTCGTGCCTCATTTAACGCTTGCTGGGGCGTTCGATACTGATTTCGATCACGTCAAATCAATCTGCGAAACCGAACTGCTGACCGGCCAATCCGCCGGAACACTTCAAGGAGACGCAGTCTCGGTGATTCCGCAACAATATGAAATCGGCACTACGGCGTTCACCGCTCTCTACCTGCGCTGCAAGATCGGGCCGGCGCTTCATGCCATTCGCCATAGCCTGCATGGCGTCGCGTTATTGCCCGTCCGCGGATTCGTGCCCCATATCAGCCTCTACTATGGCACTGCGGATGAGAGTGCGCGGCAGGACGTGCTTTCGCAATTACCGTTGCCAATCAGGCCATTCAAAGCCGAACGGTTCGCGATTGCCAGGGAAGGGAAGGAGCCGCTTCAATGGGATGTTGTTGCTGAAATCTGAGGCTGACTTGCGCAATCCGGTAGACGCGGTGCTAAGCTTCATACGGAGCTGAGGGAGGCAGGTCTGATGTCAACGCCAGATCATGAACGCGCGGATGCATTGCGGGGCATGCAAGTCGCGACTTCGTTATCCAGCATCTTTGTAGGGGGAGGGTAATTGCTGCTTGATCGAACAGGCTGGTTTCAGCTCGCACCCCATGAGAAATCCGCAGCATTCAGTCTCGCTGTCGCCGCTCTGCCAATGACAGGCGGTATTGCTTGGGCGACCCGAACTCGTCATTTCGCAATTCGTTTGGCTGAACGGCTTTTTGCTTTGGATTACCTAACAATATGAAAACTCATTTCTCCCCTATGACAGCGCTCGCGGTGGTCGTAGCGAACATGATCGGCACCGGTGTCTTCACGAGCCTTGGTTTTCAGTTGGTGACGCTTCAATCCGGTTTTGCGCTGATTATGCTTTGGGTTGTCGGGGGGATTATCGCAATTTGCGGTGCGCTATCTTATGCGGAACTTGGAGCGGCCCTGCCGCGATCGGGCGGCGAATATAATTTCCTCGGACGGATATATCATCCATCGGCTGGATTTATCTCCGGCTGGATATCTTCGACGATTGGGTTCTCCGCTCCGGTGGCGCTCGCGGCCATGACATTTGGCGCTTATACGACCGCGTCATTCTTTCCAGATGCAGAGCAATCTCTGGTAAACTGGATAGAGCGCGGGCTGGCGGTCGGCTTGATCATTCTGCTGACCTTTATTCATACAATCCGAAGGGAAACGAGCGGCCAGTTCCAGATCGTTTTTACATTTATCAAAGTCGCCGTGATCCTCGGTATCAGCTCTATCGCGCTTGTTATTGTTGCCGACTATCAGCCCATCAGCCTTTTACCACGAGCGGGAGATGCTGCTGCAGTAAGCTCGGGCGCATTTGCCGTGTCTCTCATATATGTGAGTTACGCCTATACGGGATGGAATGTCGCGACTTACCTTACTGGAGAGCTGGAACATCCTCAGCGCAGTCTTCCGCGCGTTCTCTTCGCCGGTGCCTTTGGTGTGATGTTACTCTACATCCTGCTCAATGCTGTATTTCTCTTAACGACCCCTATGGAGATCATGGTGGGAGAAGTGGAGGTTGGCGTGATTGTGGCGCGCCATGTTTTTGGTCAAGCAGGTGCGGTGTTTACCGGCGGCGTTCTCGGCGTCCTGCTGATTTCCACAGTCAGTGCTATGACCATTGCCGGCCCGCGTGTTTTGCAAGTCATCGGTCAGGACATCAGAGCTTTTCGATTTCTCGCGAAAGAAACAGAAGACGGTCTACCGACAACCGCAGTGACGTTACAGTCGGTCATCGCGCTTCTATTCGTCGTCTCGGCGACATTTGATCAGGTGTTGGTGTTTGCCGGCGTTACCCTGGCATTGAATAGTTTTCTTGCTGTGCTCGGATTATTCGTTCTTCGGGCCCGAGCGCCAGAACTGGAACGACCTTTCCGTGTCCCGGGGTTCCCCATCGTGCCAATCATATTTCTCGTTCTGACGGCATGGACGCTTATTTACGTGGTGATTGAGCGCCCGGTGGAAGTCGCTTTCAGCGCAGCTTTGATCGGGGCAGGGGCGCTGATTTATATTCTTACGCGAGACCGTGCTGTTAGAATATAATCTATATATTTAGCACAACAGAAAGCCCGCTCCAGAAGAACGGGCTTTCAGCGTTTCCATTGATGGCGTGATTAAGCCGCTGCCATCGCATTCTCGAAATTGTTGGCCACAGCTTCGAGGAAACCCTCGGTGGTTAGCCATTCCTGATCCGGTCCAACCAGAAGCGCGAGGTCTTTGGTCATCTGACCGCCTTCGACGGTTTTGATGATGGTATCTTCCAGCAGCTGGGCGAATTTCTGAACCTCTGGCGTGCCGTCCATCCGGCCCCGGTGACCGAGGCCGCGTGTCCATGCAAAGATCGATGCGATGGAATTGGTCGAGGTGGCTTCACCTTTCTGGTGATTGCGATAATGGCGGGTCACCGTGCCGTGGGCCGCTTCGGCTTCAACAGTTTTTCCGTCTGGAGACATAAGAACGGACGTCATAAGTCCGAGAGAGCCATAGCCTTGGGCAACTGTGTCGGATTGCACATCGCCATCATAATTCTTGCACGCCCAGACATAACCACCGGACCATTTCAGGCAGGCAGCTACCATGTCATCGATCAGGCGGTGTTCATAGATGCCGCCGAACTTCGCGAACTTGTCGGCGAACTCAGTGTCGAAAACTTCCTGGAAGATGTCTTTGAAGCGGCCATCATACTTTTTCATGATGGTGTTTTTCGTGGAGAGATAAACCGGCCACTCGCGCTGCAGGCCGTAATTCATGCAGGCACGGGCAAAATCGCGGATTGAGGAATCCAGATTGTACATGCCCATAGTGATCCCGGCTTCTTCGAACCGATAAACTTCTTCTTCGATCACCTTGCCGTCATCGCCTTCGAACTTCATGGTCAGCTTGCCAGCACCGGGAACGAGAAAGTCCGTGGCGCGGTATTGGTCGCCAAAAGCGTGGCGGCCAACCACGACGGGCTGGGTCCAGCCTGGCACTAGGCGTGGTACATTGGAGATTACGATTGGTTCGCGGAAAACAACGCCGCCGAGGATGTTCCGGATTGTACCGTTTGGTGAGCGCCACATCTTCTTCAGATCGAATTCCTCAACACGGGCTTCGTCCGGCGTAATGGTGGCGCACTTAACCGCGACACCATGCTCCTTCGTGGCGTTGGCCGCATCGATGGTGATCTGATCATCGGTCTTGTCGCGAGCTTCGATGCCGAGATCGAAGTACTTTAAGTCCACATCAAGATAGGGATGAATGAGCTTGTCCTTGATCATCTGCCAGATGATACGAGTCATTTCGTCCCCATCCATTTCAACGATGGGGTTGGCGACTTTGATCTTTGCCATGCGCGTATGTCCTTACAGTTTGAGACGTATTTGCAGCGCCTATAGCAGGCTGAGCGATGGCGTCAAAAGGAGTGATTGGGCGAAGTGGAATTTCCCGCACTGCGTTTACCGGATTGTGTTTGACGAAGTGGGTCGTGTCGGGCAGTCAAACACGCTATGATTAAGGAAGTCACCCCACCTGCAATCGTTCTTGTTCGCCCGCAACTCGGCGAAAATATTGGCTCGGTGGCGCGCGTGATGCTGAATTTCGGATTGACCGATCTCAGGATTGTACGACCTCGGGATGGCTGGCCGAACCCCGATGCGGACACCTTGTCCGCAGGGGCATTTTCTTCCGGCGTGACGGCAAGAACCTATGGTACCCTCGAAGATGCCATCGAGGATCTCAGCCAGGTTTACGCTGCCACGGCGAGGCCGCGAGAGATGGAGAAGCCTATATTAGGTGCCAGAGGTGCGGCAGAATCCATTTTTAGCCGACCGGAGTCGCAAGCTGGTATTCTGTTTGGTTCGGAAAGCTCCGGCCTTACAAATGAAGAAGTCACCCTGGCCGACACGATCCTTACCTATCCGGTGAATGCCACATTTGCATCGCTTAATCTCGCTATGGCGGTTGGCGTTTTTGCCGCAGCCTGGGGTGAGGTGTCTGCTTCCACTCCGGACGGATTCGAGTCGGTTTTGGAACCAGCGCCGCGCGGGGAACTCGTCGGCATGTTTGGTCACCTTGAAGAAGAGCTCGACCGGGCAGGCTATTTCTTTCCGCCGGAAAAAACGCCGGTAATGGTGCAGAATCTGCGGGCCGCATTTACCCGTGGTGGATGGACGTCCCAGGAAATCCGAACTTTCCGGGGGGCTATCAAGGCGCTTGCTGTTGGTCGCGGGAAGGCCCGGATAGAGCGAGAATAATGCTCAGTTTGAAAGAATAGAACGACATATCGGCAAAATATGCTATAGCGGGCTCCGTAGAGGAGACAGAAATGCCGAATAAAGAATTTTGCGAATGCCTGCAGGAAATCTATCAAGCCGAACAGATGGGAGAGGCAGCGTTCGGAGCTATGCTTCGGCAGGCTGAGACGGACGAGCAAAAATATATTCTCGGCTCTCTTTTGCAGTTGGAGACGGAGGGTAAGGCGATTATGCGTCCAGTGCTCTCGCGCTACTCCCTCGATATGCACGATGATCAGCAGTCTCAGGAAGCCGGGCAAGCGGCAAGTACTGCGATGACGCAGATGACCTGGGTCGAAGGTTTTGGAATCATGCGCGATCAGATCGTGTCCATGTACCTGCCGAAATATCTCGAACTGGCGACCCTCGTGTCGGAAAAGGAAGACCCCGAAGCGGCAAAGGTCGCGAAATTCATGGGCGAACATGAGCGGGTGGTTCTCGCTGCAGCGGAGAATATTGTCGCCGGTAGAGATGATCCCATCGCACCGGTGCGGGAGTTTCTACATTTTCCGCTTGCCCGAGCGTAAAATCCGCTAGGAAATTGCTGTTTTTATTAGGTATACTGATTCTTATTGGCGTTAGCGAACGCGCTGGTGCCTAATCTTCTTCTGACTTCTCGTACTGGGTACGTATACGTTCGGACGTTGCCACAGCTTCGTAGCCATCGGCACTAAGCGGCATGGTCCCATAATGAACCAGAATTTCCAGAGACTGGGTGACGAATGGCTGGCTCTCCCGAACGCGCTCTATATCGTTGGAGCCGGGTTCCGGCGTCGCCGAAGTTGTGCAGCCGAGAACACCGCAATTGGCTGTCTGCTGAACCCGCTGGGCAAAGGGGTCGGCCTGGAAAGCGGTCTGTTTACGCGTTTCGGTGCGGGAATAGTCGGTGACGATTTCGAACCAGTCGCCGCCTTTCTGGAGCGTTATGGTCGAGGCACGCAGCAGGGCGAGGTCGAACACTTGCGAAGCAGGCATATCGGGAGCACCGCGATAAACGACGGTGTACTTGTCATCAGGTGAACGTTCCGCCACAGCCGATGGATCTGGCTGGGTGGGAAACGGTGTCAGATCCTCGGAGACGCAGGCGGTCATTGCTAGGATAGCAAGTACTGGGGGTATGAACTTAAACATTCGGACGTCCTGTCCTTTCTGTTGCGGCCTCCGCGCTCGTGAGACGGGGCCGACGATTAGACCGTTCGTTTGGCCTTATCCTTGTCATTCGTTGCCATGATGGCAGCTTTCGCCATTTCCCACTCGGCGTCTCCCCAGGCGGCAAGCTGGCTGAAATTGCCGCCGGAGGCATTATACATGGCCCCATCAATGGCGATGGTTTGACCGTTCACATACTCCGCCCCGGGACCCATGAGGAAGGTGGCAAGATTCACGAGCTCGTGCATTTTGCCGATCCGGCCCATAGGATTTTCAGCCCGGCCTCCGGAGCCCATTTCTTCGGTAGAATTTGCCTGGGGCGCGAGGCGCTTGGTCATCCCGTCAGTGGGGAATGGCCCAGGGGCAATCGCGTTGAAGCGGAGCCCGTAGCGTCCCCATTCCACGGCGAGGGACTGGGTCATCACATTGACGCCGGCCTTCGACATGGCCGACGGCACCACGAAGGGGCCGCCATTCCATATCCATGTGGTGAGGATGGAGCAGACATTTCCCTTTTCGCCGGCCTTGATCCAGCGCGTGCCGATATCGTGGGTCATGTAGAATGTACCGCGGAAGACGATATTGGCGATGGCATCAAAGCCACGAATGGAGAGGTCCTCTGTTCTAGCAATAAAGTTGCCCGCCGCATTGTTGACAAGGCCTGTGAGCGCGCCATGCTCCGCCCAGATTTTATCATTCATGTCGGAGATGGCTTCAGCGACACGAATATCGCAGCCATGGGCGATGACTTTTCCGCCATGAGCTTCCATTAGTTCAGCTGCGGTTTCCTCGCAGACGCCGCCGCGCCGTCCACAAATATGAACTTCTGCACCAAGTTTCAGAAAGCCTTCGGCCATTTCCTTCCCAAGGCCTGTACCGCCGCCGGTGACGAGGATACGCTCGCCGTCCATCAGTCCATCGCGAAACATCAGCTGTGAAATGTCCATGGGTACCCTCTCCGGTAAGTTCTCTGTGGTTATGCCATGGATATGGGATCAGCCCGGGTGTCGGCAACATAGGAGCGGATTATCCGAGGACGCGCTACTTACGAAACGGCAATGTGGCAAGACGCCAGAGCACCCAGATGGGCAAGACAATGCTTGCGCCGGTAAGGGCAGGTTTCCAGAAATTGGTGATTGTCCATCGGGCTGATGCGATGGTGTTCCGGGCAAGTTCGGCGATGGCCGCCGAGGCATCAAACGCCGGATCTGCCGGGTCGAATTGCATGGTCAGCATGACAAATCCGACGAGGATACAGATAAGCAATAGCTTTGTGCCGCCCCAGATGGACACCCCGAACAGCCGGATGAGGAGGGGACGTTTCGGTTTCTTCTCCCGCCGCCAGAATCGCCAGCGTGACGGGTGCTGAGCCGGTTTTGTCGCCGGTTCGGGGAAATCTAGCGTATCGGCTGCCATCGCCTGAGATTACTGCCATTCTTGCGTGGAAGCCATGGGCGGTGCGTGTCATGGACGTGGCATGAGGGCTAACCGATTTGATTTTCTCCGGCTTGTTTTTGCCGGTCTGGTGTTTGTCTACCACCTGGTGGTGCTGGCTGCGCTGGATGTGAGTGGGGTGTGGGAAACGCATCTTGCCGGACTGGCGGAGTTCGCAATTCAGGGGTTTTTCGTCATTTCCGGCGCGCTTGTTTACGGATCATGGAGCCGATCGACGACACTCGCCGATTATGCTGGCAAGCGGTTCCGTCGGCTCTATCCGGCCTATGCAGTGATCATTCTCATTCCGGCGGCCGTCGCGCTCTCCATGGGCGGCGCTTTCGACGGGGTTGTTCGATATGTCGGGGCCAATCTTATCTTCGCGAATTTTCTCGCTCCAACCCTGCCGGGCCTCTTTGAGGGGCAGCGCTTTAATGTGGTGAACGGAGCGCTTTGGACCCTGAAGATCGAAGTGATGTTCTATCTCTCGCTTGTCATTATTGGGCCGCTGATTGGGTTGCTGGCAGCCAGACGGCGCGGCTTCTTGATCGCATTCCTCTGCCTCGCTTATGTAGCTGGCGAAGTCTGGCGATATAGTTTCGAGATGCTGGCAACCGTTGAGAGCCGTCCTCTATGGTCCATGGTGGCAAGACAGTTGCCCGGCCAAATGGCGTTTTTTATATCGGGCATTGCGCTCTGGATTTGGCAGGATTGGATCAGGTCGCGGCTCTCCCTCGTCTGGCGGGTTGGGATAATGCTCCTCGCTGTATCTGTCCTTGTGCCCGCTGGCGAGTTTGTGAGGCCCGCCGGGCTTGCTGCTCTGATTGCCGGTGTCGTCTGGGGGCGCGGACCAAGTTTGCCGGCGGCAAAATATGGCGACGTCTCATATGGGCTGTATATCTGCCATTTTCCGATTGTGCAGGCTCTGGTGGCCGGAGGCGTCTTCTCCATCAGCCCATGGCTTGGCAGCGCCTGCGCGATTGGGCTTGTTGTAGTGTCGAGCTTTCTATTGTGGCATCTGGTGGAGCGTCCGGCGCTACGGCCAGACAGCCACTATCGGCGGGGCTGAACTATTCGGCGGCCTGTTTCTGCACCATGACCGTATGAGGGTAGGGGATTGTGATCCCAGCCGCGTCGAGGGCTTCCTTACCCTTTTTGGTCAGGTCGAAGCGGACATCCCAGTATTCCTTTGTTGTGGTCCAGGCGCGCACGGTGATGTCCACCGAACTCGCGCCGAGATTTGTCACCTTCACAAAGGGCTCGGGCGTGCGGCGAATACGGGTGTCGGCATCGACGAGATCTGTGATCGTCTTCAGCGCGATGTCCATATTGTCATCATAATCGATATTGAACACCACATCGACGCGACGCGTGTCGAAGCCTGTATAATTTTTTATAATGCCATCAATGGCCTGACTGTTCGGGACCATGATCTTGATATTGTCGGGTGTGGCGAGGACGGTCTGGAAGAGATTGATCTCCTTCACCGATCCGGCAGTGGCAGCCACCTCGACATAGTCACCCAGCCGGTATGGCCGGAAGATCATGATCATGACTCCGGATGCAATATTGCCGAGCGCCCCCTGCAGCGAGAGACCGATGGCAAGCGTGAGGGCACCGAGCACCGCGACGAAGCTTGTGGCCTGAACGCCGAAGACCTGAAGGACGGCGATGATGACGGCGGCGGTTGTGAACCAGCGGACAAGGGAGCCGAAGAAACTGCCGAGTGTATCGTCGATCGCTTCCTGCTGCATGGCAACGGCTTTAACTCTGCGGCCAAGCCAGGCTGCTACCCTCAGTCCCACAATCAGGACAATCAGGGCTCCGACAACTTTCAAAGCACCGGAAAGAAGCACGGGCCAGTATTGCTCGAGTAGAGCATCAAAATCGATATTTGAGAAATCCATGGAATTCTCCAGAGGCTGCGAATCACTATGATATTTGAGGCATAGCGCCGTTCGCGCTGCGGGTCAGCCGCCGGTAAAGGAGCCACGCTCCAAAGACGAGGGCGATCCAGCCGAAATACCCAAAACCGGTTCGGGTCCAGTTATTCACCACTATGCCGAGCAGGCCCCAGCATGCGGCGGCGTAGAACCACCAGGTCCGGCTGATCCGGCGTTTGAAAACATAGTTTCCGAGGCTGACGACAGCAATCACGGACCAGAAGGCGATCCATTCAGAATCCGTCGGTCCCTGATTTAGAATATACCGGCCGGCACGGGGGACGGAGATGGCGGTTGCGACGGTTAGCCAGCCGGCGAGAAGGCCGGTGACGATATCCGCAATCCACAGGATCCAGCCGCCTGCCAGATTTCGCAGGCGATCAAATTGATAAGCTGCTGCCCATGCGGCAATTGCCGGAGGTACGATAAGGACGAGGTCCAATACCGGATTGCCGATGAACTCAGCCGACAGAATCCAGATTGCATTCAATAGACCGACGGCGACGAGGGGCGGCGCTAGCCGCCGGACCAGTTCGTCATTCCTGATCAAGGCGTAAACACCGAAAACGGAGTAGGTCAGAAATATAATGCCCCAAATGGCGAAGAAATAGCTTGGTGGAAGCTCGGGTGGGATGCCGTCTGCAATGGTTCGGTCACCTATGGACTCGCCAAGACCCAATGCGCGGGGAACATAACCTGCAAGCCATTGCAGGAAGGCGGCCGGTAGGATGAAGTATCTGAGTAAGGTCATTTTACTTGCTTGGCCTCTTCTCTCATGCTGCTGTCGCACTTGAAGAACTTTTCCGGCGGTCAGCCCAGCGGGAATATTCTTGTTTACTCTGGATGCAGCAGTCTTCTATCGACAGCCCCTGAATATAATTGCAGGGCAAATATATATCGCTCGACCGGAGCTGGTTTTCAATTTTTTCTATAATGGGCAAATTATCCGTCGACAGGCGGGGCAGGGACGAGTTTCGGCTTGTGATAAAATTGATGTTCTCTATGGGGCGGTGAAGCGTGTCCGCCACGGTGGTGCGAATGGCGGTATCGTCTGGCTTTTTACTCCCGTCAAAATGAAACGTGTAAAAGTCATCTGACTTGCCGGGGGAATAGATCACCGAAAAGAAGGGTTTATCGATGCCTATAAGGTTGGCGTCTATGTTGTCCTCTGCATCGTTTTTCGGAATAGAGACGTGAACGGAATGAATATGGCTTGAGCGAAGTTCGCTAATATATGCTGATAGGTCGGGGTCGATCTCCGCTGAAAGGGCGGTTGCCGCTTCTGGTGTGACGGCGATGGCGAGGCTTTTCGCTCGAATCTCTTTTCGGTCTTTGCCGAGTACGGAGAACCCGTTCGGCGTTCGCGTTATGGAAGCCGCGTTGAAGGACGGCTTCAATTCTAGATTTCTATGCCCCAGAAGGCTCTCGACAAGGGTCAGATTCCCGCCCTTCAAGGTGAACTGTTTAGGTCGGGTTTTGTCTCGTTCGCGTTTTTTGAAGAGAAGCTCTGTCGGGAACTGATCGGCAGGCTGGGAGAGGACCGCGGAAAACGCATAACGCAGAAGCCGGTTATAATTCCCCTTGCCGAGAATGTTGCCGTAATGCTCTTCAAGTGATTTACCTTCTGATGATGTCCAGAGCGTTTTCGGCATGGAGAGCGCCGCCAGGGGTATGGAGAGGTGGCTCATTATACTGGCTTCGCCATTACCAGTGGAGAGCTTGAACGAGGACTTTCCAAGCGGTTCGATGAGGTCGTCAGCGGCCATGTCTTCCAGCAGTTCAATCATCGTGCGGTAGCGGTTTGTTAGCGTCCGGGTGCCGAGTTCTGAGACGAGGCCGTCATTATGCCTGTAGGATTTGATGCAGCCGCCGGGACTCGCCTCTTTTTCGAGAACCACTACGGAAGCCCCTTCGCACGCGCAGCGATACGCGAAGCTTGCCCCGCTGATCCCGGCCCCTATAACACAGACATCGAATGTTTCAGACACGGTTTGTTCGTTCCCAGAATACTCTTCGGCGCTCAGCTTGCCAGTTGCCTTAGCGCATTGAATGAGAGGTAATTCTTTTCCAGCCAGGCGGCAATCGCCGAACAGATGACTGCCGATTATCCATAATCGTTTTCTGGTCGCCACTAGCGCTTTTGTGCTATGGTTAACGACACGCCTAGAACAGAAGAGATGGATCTATGGGGGTGGCTCCATCGCAAGACCGGGGAGGACACAGGCGATGATATACAAATACCTACTCATGACAGGTGCGGCTGCGCTGGTTATTGGAGCCGCTGGAACAATCGATTTTGCCAGCCAAACGGATAGTGCGCCACCTTTCATCGATCCTTTGATCATGAACCAGGCTGTGTGTTCATCGAGTGATGAGCGGCAGTCGCGCAAGGCCGCTTTTATGCGGATCGGCTATGCTGTGGCGCAAAGTACGGAAGGGGAGGTGGTGCTCGATGACCTCGCTCCGGACACACTGGAAAGCGTCGCTTATGAAATCTCGACGAAATCTCCTGAGGCGCAGGACTGGTTCAATCGCGGCCTCGCTTACACTTTCAATTTCAATCACGCCGCCGCCATAGAGGCGTTTAAGCGGGGACAGGCGTCGGATCCGGACTGTGCCATGTGCTATTGGGGCGAGGCCTTTGCTCTTGGGCCGAATATCAATGCGCCAATGATTGAGGACGCGAATGAGCCGGCATTCAATGCGTCACGAAAAGCGTTTCAGTTGCGGAGCAATGCTGGAGAAACGGAACGGCAGCTGATCGAGGCAATGATGGCGCGTTATGCAACAGGGCCGCGCGCCGATCGGACATCGCTCGATCAAGCATTCGCTGATGCCATGGAGGAGGTGTCGCGCGCTGTTCCGGAAGACGACCTCGTCACAGTGATCGCTGCCGAAGCGAATATGGATACGCAGGCCTGGGCCTATTGGGACAGTACCGGGCGGCTGCCTGAGGGACGCACGGCGAGGACGATCGAATTGCTGGAGGGCGTTATGGCGCGTCGGTCAGATTATCCACCGGCGATACACCTCTATATTCATATCACGGAAGCGTCGACCGATCCCTTCCGGGCAGCAAAGTACGCCGACGCATTGGCCGCGGAGGTACCCGACCTCGGTCACCTTGTGCATATGCCGTCGCATACCTATTTCCGCATCGGCAGATGGCAACAGTCGCTGGACCACAATATTGAAGCTGTGGCGGCGGATGAGGCCTTTCTTGCGGCCCATGAGGCGAGTCCGCTCTACGAGTTCGGCTATTTTACCCACAATATCCATTTTGCCATGACATCGGCGCAGATGGGCGGTGACCGTGAGACGGCGCTGAAAATGGCCCGTATGCTGGACGAGAAATTGCCGATCGCAATGGCATCGACCCAGCCATGGATACAACCCATCAAGGCTGCGCCCTATTATGCCCTCGTGCAATTTGCGGAACCACAAGCCATCCTGGCCATGCCGGATCCGGGTGATGCGCTGCCATTCCTGCAAGGGGCCTGGCACTATGCGCGCGGCGAGGCCTTGGCGCGGCTGGGGCGGCTCGAGGACGCACGCGCTGAGGCGGCGCATCTGGAGACTTTGAAGGCTGCAGATTTGTCCGGTCTCGAAGACGGCGGCGTACCTGCCTCAGGTGTGCTGGATCTGTCACGCCACACAGTGCTCGCGCGCATCGCAGCGGCGGAGGACGACTTTGATACGGCCATCGCACATATGGAAGAAGCCGTCGCGCTGCAGGAGAGCTTTCCTTATACGGAGCCGCCATATTGGTATTATCCAGCCAAGCAGACTCTGGCGGCCATGGTGTTACGGTCAGGGGATGGGGAGCGGGCCGAGCAGCTTTTCACCGAAACTCTAGTCTATTCGCCAAATAACACCTATGCCTATTTCGGCTTGGCAGCGGCCTATCGCGCCCAAGGCGATCGACGGGCAGGCCGCTATGCCAAAAGGCTTCATCGCGATGCCTGGCTTGGCGGTCGAAGGGAAAAACCTGAACTCGATTATTTGTAGGGCGTTTGGCGCAATTCGGACTCAATACGATAATATCTGGCTGATTTTTCGTCTTGCCCCAGATAGATAGTAGACATGTCTGATTTTCTCATCCTCGCCTTTGTGATTCTCGGTGCCGGTCTGATTGCTGTGCCAATCGCCTCGCGCCTTGGGCTCGGATCAGTGCTTGGCTATCTGATTGCAGGTATTGCGATCAGCCCTCTTCTTCGATTTTTGAATGTCGATGTGATCGCGCTTCAACACTTTGCCGAATTCGGTGTGGTGATGATGCTGTTTCTGATCGGTTTGGAACTGGAGCCAAGCCTTCTCTGGAAACTGCGAACAAAGCTGCTTGGTCTTGGAGGCGGTCAGGTCCTTGTGACAACAATTTTGATTACGATTATTTCCGTCCTCCTTGGCGAGCCCTTCAAGATCGCCCTGGCCATCGGATTGGTGCTCGCCTTATCGTCGACGGCGATTGTCCTGCAGACCCTGAACGAAAGAGGGCTCAACCGGACCGAGGGCGGTCAGTCGAGCTTTTCGGTACTCCTGTTTCAGGATATCGCCGTTATCCCGATGTTGGCCCTGATGCCGCTGCTGGCGGTGCCGGAACTTCAGGATGTGGCGAACCATGCTGCTGCAGGCCATGGTGCCGATGCGGCGGCGGATCATGGTGGAGGCGACCACGGGACTAGCGGTGGCATCAGCATGGTCTCCGATATGGGCGGGATCGAAGCGACATTGGTCACAATTGCCGCCATCGTGGCTGTAATTTTCTGCGGAAACTTTCTAACCCGGCCGCTTTTTCAATTCGTTGCAGCGGCGAAGCTTCGCGAGCTGTTCACCGCAACGGCCTTGTTCATCGTTATCGCCACGGCGCTTCTGATGATGGTGGTGGGGCTTTCGCCTGCGCTTGGAGCCTTCATGGCGGGTGTGGTGCTAGCAACCAGTGAGTACCGCCATGAAATGGAATCGAACATCGATCCTTTTCGCGGACTACTGCTGGGACTGTTTTTCATCACCGTCGGAGCGGGCATCGATTTTGTCCTGCTCATGAATGATACCTTGCGTGTCATTCTACTCGCTATCGGCCTGATCACGATCAAGGGAATGGTTCTTTTCGGACTGGCGACGGTGTTCAAGTTGGCGGAGTCTGATCGCTGGCTGTTCACACTGGGTCTCGCCCAGGCGGGTGAGTTTGGTTTTGTGCTGCTGAGCTTTGGGGTGGCCAATGCTATTTTGCCTCAGGCACTCGCCGACGAGCTGCTTTTGGTCGTGACGCTAACGATGCTGTTCACGCCAGCGATGTTCGTCCTCTACAGCCGCGTGATCGCCCCGATGCTGCAGGCCGTCTCGGACAAGCCCGACGATACGATAGAAGAGAAACAGAAAGTCATCATTGTGGGGCGCGGCCGTGTTGGTGGCATTGTCGAGCGGATGCTGAAAAGTGCGAGCTATGACCCTGTCGTGATCGACCACAACTCAGATCATCTCGATGTGCTCCGCCGGTTCGGTGTTCATGTTTATTTCGGTGATGCTACCCGGCCGGGGCTTCTCCATGCTGCGGGTGTCGAGGAAGCGACTTTGTTGGTCGTCGCCATCGACGGCAAGCAGCAGATTACTCAACTGGTGGATTATGCCGTTCGCACCTATCCCAATCTCCATGTCATCGCGCGCGCCGTGGATCGCGACCATGTCTATGAGCTATGGGCGCGAGGGTGCCGGGACATTATCCGCGAAACCTATGACAGTTCCCTGCGTATGGGGCGGTCAGCCTTCGAAGCCATGGGCATCAGCAGGGAGGCAGCGGACGAGATGACTGAGGCCTTCAACGAGATGGACCGCAAAGCCATGATCGAGGTTGCCGACTCCTATGATGTTGACGTGCCGGCCCACCAGAATGAGAAATACATCTCCCGCGTGCGCGAAATGCAGGGACATTGGGAGGCTGAGCTGCGAGACCGGATCAGCAAGATTCTTGACGACAAGGAACTGGAGGGAGCTTGAGGCCCCTGTGGTGCAGGGCCTTGCATCACTCGACTTAACTCTGTTTAACGCGGCGTCCCCCAAACCTCACTTCCGATGGAGACCGCCATGACCGATCAACTTGCCCGCATTATTGATCAGGCTTGGGAAGATCGCGCCGCACTTTCAACCGATACGCAGGGCGAGTTCCGCAACGCCGTAGATGAAACGCTCGCTCTGCTCGATAGCGGCAAGGCGCGGGTCGCTGAACCCGATAGGGCCGGTGGCTGGCAGGTCAATCAATGGCTGAAGAAAGCGGTGCTTCTGTCTTTTCGGCTGAACCCCAACACCGTGATGGATGGCGGACCTGGGATGAACGGCACATGGTGGGATAAGGTGCCGTCGAAATTCGAAGGCTGGGGTGCGGCTGAGTTTGAGGCGGCTGGCTTCCGTGCCGTGCCACCGTGTGCCGTTCGCCGGGGAGCCTATATCGCGCCGAATGCCGTGCTCATGCCGTCCTATGTGAACATCGGAGCCTATGTCGGTGAAGGGACCTTGGTGGATACCTGGGCGACCGTTGGTTCCTGTGCCCAGATCGGTAAAAACGTCCACATCTCCGGTGGGGCTGGGATTGGCGGCGTATTGGAGCCCCTGCAGGCCAACCCGGTGATCATCGAGGACAACTGTTTCATTGGGGCGCGGGCGGAAGTGGCCGAAGGCGTCATTGTGCGCGAGGGATCGGTGCTTGCCATGGGTGTCTTTCTCTCTCAATCGACGAAGATCGTTGATCGCCAGTCCGGCGAGGTTCGCTATGGCGAGGTGCCGCCGTATTCCGTGATCGTGCCGGGTACCCTTGCCAGTGATAATGGCGGGCCTAACCTCGCTGCTGCGATCATTATCAAGACGGTTGATGAACGCACGCGGTCAAAGACCGGTGTGAACGAACTGTTACGGGACTGATCGGGTCGAGCGTTATAATTTCGCGGCGGCCTCCTTGACGGTGCGTCTCCACCTGCGCTCTCGCTGAGATTAGCGGCGGCCGTGCCGAGTTCGAAGTTGTTTAGGAACATGGCATCGCTCCCTGATCGTTTTCAGATGCGACCTACCAATCCTCAATTTACCGACCTTGTCGAGCGGTCATCATCTATTGTGAAAGGTTCGATTTCACCTCCAATTGGGTCTAATTCCCATTCGCACAAATATCTGAGAATGCATGGCTTTTTTGCGCTTGAAACACATTCGCAAAAGTGATCTTCTTGGCATCATGAAAGATGCAATTTCAGACGTTCAGAATAAACTGCCGTATACGGTCATTCGGCATTCACATGGCTTGCAGGTTGACCATATCGGCCTCGGCGTTCCGGACACGAAAGCAGGCGTTGGATGGCTGAAGGAACAGATCGGCGCGGACGTTTATATTGGCGATCCCGAACCCGGCCAGTGGTATTGGAGCGGCAGTGTTTCCATCGGCGGCTCATCGTTTCTGGAGGTCATCGGTCCAAATCCGGAGTATAAGGGGTTCCAGCCGTTCAAAACCTACTTGAAAGATTTAGATGGTCCGGCCGTGCTCTTCTGGTATGTCGCGGTCGATAGTTTCGCTGACGTTCGCCGGTTCATGAAAAAAGAGAAGATACCGCTTCAGCAGATCCAGGACATAAATCTTGATGCTGCGAACCCGAAACAGCCGGGGTATAGCCGGGGCTTTGTTGGGCCGGGCTTCCTTAGCCAAAGACCAAACGTCATTGAGTGGACCCATCGACCCAAACGATTTTCTGGGGAGAGCGGTTGCACGCTTAAGGAATTTCGCTTGGTTCATCCCAAAGCTGTTCAACTGAGTAATGTATTCGCCCACTTGGGCATTGAGGTCCCTATAAGTAGCGGACCGTCATCCCTCGGCGTCACGATCGATACGCCGAACGGAGACTTTGTGCTCGATAATCCCGGCATGGCATGGACCGGTCTCAGAATATTCGGATTGATCGGCGGCCTCTGGTTGAAGCACCTTTCCGGCGTCCGCTGATAAGACGTCCGCCGCGCTTGACTTTGCATGGCGGCGCAACGTTAGGTCATCGATAATGAAGTAGAGGGCGGACAGACAATGCATCGACGCGACGTATTGAAATCGGGCCTGGCCTTTGGCGCAGTTGGTCTGGCAGGATGTGCGACGCCAACTGCTCCCGCTGGCAGCCGCGCATCAGTTGCGGTTACCGGTGATGCCCTTGTGCAACCATTCGATGCGCCAATTGCGCCGATCAAAGCGTCCATGGACCGGGTGACACGGACCATTGTTGGTCTTCGCCCGTTCCGCAGACCCGGACCACGCCTTGAAGTAGTCAAAGTCGGGGCAAAGGATGTTGTCCACAATTACGGCCATGGCGGTGGAGGTGTGTCCATCTCCTGGGGCGTCGCCGAGATGGCCGCCGGAATGGCGAAGTCTTTCAACCGTACACAGATTGCCGTCCTTGGATCGGGGTCTATCGGGCTTTCAACCGCACTCGATCTGCAGCGCGCCGGGGCTGAAGTTACAGTCTATGCTTCCGAATTTCCTCCGTACACCACATCCAATGTCGCTGGAGCGATGTGGCATCCCGTAACGCTGTTCCGCCGAGATGAGGTTCAACCTGAAACGCTTGCCATGCTGCACAAGGCTTCGCGCATCGCATTTTCCCGCTTCATCCGTTACGCCAATGACCCGCGTTACGGTGTCACCTGGATCCGCCAGTTCTCCTTGAGCGAAGCCGAATTGAATACGAGTTATATTGGCGGGGAAGATCTCTATCCGGGGCTCGTGCGGAACCAGACAGGTGTCGGGCCGTTCAATTTTCCCCATTGGGATGCCTATTATACGCTGATGATTGACAGCGACATTTACATGCGGACTTTGTTGAATGACTTCCAATCGAATGGTGGCCGGCTCGTACAGAGGACATTTGAAACGGCCGCCGATGTCGAGGCATTGAAAGAAGATACGATCGTGAACTGTATGGGTCTCGGTGCGGGCAAGGTATTCGAGGATGAAACTATTTCCCCGATGCGCGGCCAGCTTTCTTTTTTGTTGCCGCAGAATGATATCGACTATGGCTATGTCGCCCATGGCACCGACTTCGGGCTTCTATATGCCTTCCCACGCAAGACGGGAATCCTGCTAGGTGGATCAGGTAATCTCGGCGATTGGGATCTTGAACCCCGTGAAGATGAAGTGCGGCGGATGGTAGAGGGCAATGCTGCCGTGGCCAGCCGGCTCGGCTGAAGCAAAAAACCCGCGCCGTCTCCAGCGCGGGTTTCAATTTAGTCCGTCGGGTGACGTTTAGCTATAGATCTCGAAGAGACCGGCTGCGCCCATGCCGCCACCAATGCACATGGTGACGACACCCCATTTTGCGCCCCGGCGCTTACCTTCCAGAAGGAGCGAACCTGTGCAGCGTGCGCCGGTCATACCGAAGGGGTGGCCGATGGAAATCGATCCGCCATTCACATTGTACTTCTCCGGGTCGATGCCGAGATGGTCGCGGCAGTAGAGACACTGCGATGCGAAAGCCTCGTTAAGTTCCCAGAGGTCGATATCGTCGACTTTCAGTCCGTGGCGCTCCAGCAGGCGCGGTACGGCTTTCACAGGCCCGATACCCATCTCGTCGGGGTCAACACCACCGACATTAAAGCCTGCAAACCGGCCGAGGGGCTCGATGCCGCGCTTCTTCGCCTCGTCTGCTTCCATCACGACGACCGCTGCCGCGCCATCGGAAAGCTGCGACGCGTTACCGGCCGTGATGTATTTGCCTTCTTCTACGACCATGCCGCCGCGATGCACTGGCTGTAGACCAGCAAGGGTCTCCACGGTTGTGCCGGGGCGGTTGCATTCATCTCTATCGCAGGTGACTGCTTGCTCGGTGGTTTCACCGGTTTCCTTGTTGGTCAGGATCATCGTGGTTTCAAGCGGCACGATCTCTTCGGCCATGTAGCCCTTTTCCTGGAACACAGCTGTGCGGCGCTGGCTCTCTGCGGAATACTCGTCCTGGTATTCCCGGCTGATGCCGTACCGGTCAGCGACGACTTCTGCGGTCTCGATCATGGTCATCCAGATCGCGGGCCACTGGCCCATCAATTGGTCTTCGGTGTAGCGGTGCAGATTCATGTGCCCAGACCGAGACACTAGCGACAGGCTTTCAACCCCACCGCCAATCGTTACGTCAGCACCTTCATTGATCACAGTGTGGGCGGCATTGGCGATCGCCTGCAGCCCGGAGGAGCAGAACCGGTTGATGGTCGCGCCGGAGGTAGAGGAGGGGCAACCCGCCCAGAGCGCCGCATTCCGCGCAATATTATGTCCCGTTGCGCCTTCCGGCTGGGCCGAGCCGAGATAGACGTCTTCAACGGCTTCGGCCTCGACGCTGGCGCGCTCCAGCGCGCCCTTGATGGCGTGGCCAGCCATGGTGATGCCGTGGGTATTGTTGAGTGATCCGCGGCCGGTTTTGGCAAGGCCGGTACGGGCTGTGGATACGATAACTGCTTCGCGCATGGATGATCTCCCTTTTGTGGATGGTTTGTTGCGGCGCACACTATAGCGCGACTTGCCCCAGCGCTAGGGGTAACGGAGGGGCAGCTTCTTCCAATGTTTCACAATTGAAGGTGATCGATCGGATCAACCCAGCGGCACACGGAACACCGTGTCCTGCTTTCGCATCAGAAACAGCGCGAGCACTGTACTTGGCGAACTGGGATCGGACATATGGCTGCGAGCCTCCTCTCAACTGCCCACAACGTGTCTAACAAGACCGGTTTCAAGGTTAGACATCGCGTTTGCGTGAGGCGAGATATTGCCGGGTTGGCGTGGTGAGTTTGTTAGGAAGCTGGTCGAGAGCAAACCAGCCCCAGCCTCCATGCTTCTCCGGTTCGAGCACTGTCGGATCCCCGGAGGCAATGCGCGCCTCGTAGACTGGGGCGACCCAGTGGCGGCCATCATCCTTGCCGATCGTCTCGGTGAGAAGGGCGAGGCGGGTTAGGTCGATCTGAATGCCGAGCTCTTCGGCGATCTCTCGTTTCACCGCGGTTTCTGCCGGCTCCCCGAAGTCTATCTTTCCGCCAGGCAGGCCCCAATGGTCTGCCTCAGGCGGACGCAAGCGCTGGATCAGCAGAAGCTCTCCAGCGTCATTCAGAATGGCGGCACCGCATCCGGCCTCCGGTTTCTCTCTCATGAATTGCTGAAGTGCGTCAGCGCAGCCTCCGCGATTGGCTCGCCCCATTCCTGAACGAAGTGACCGCCGTCTTCGATGCGCATCGGCTCCGGGCAGCCTCTTATGCCCTCGCACAGCTTATCCATCACATCGCCTCCGAGGACAGGGTCCGCCATGCCAATGGCCATGAAGCTCTTTCCCGCCCAGTCATTCGCCCAGAACTGTGCGGCTTTCTTCGAGATCTCCACACCGTCCATCTCTGGTGAAACCATAACCATTTCCGGAAAACGGCGAACGCCCGCTTTGTATGTGATGTCAGGGAAGGGAGCAGCATAGGCCGCTGCCTCTTCGTCGGAGAGGATCGGCGTGCCTCGTTTCATCAACGCCCCCACGTCCATATCGGGTTGGCTTGCGGCGAATGCTTTCCAGGCCTCGAACCCGGCTCCGGGGGACTGGCCGACTGGAATTGCTGTGTTCATTACTATCAGGCGGGAAAAACGATCGGGCATATCCTGGGGCAGGGTGAGCCCAAGAATGCCGCCCCAATCCTGACAGACAAGGGTGATGTTCGTCAGATCGAGACGTTCAATGAAAGCCAGCATCATATTGCGGTGAAATGTGAACGTGTAGGCTTCGTCATCAACTGGCTTGTCGGACTTTCCAAAGCCCAGCCAGTCAGGCGCAATCACGCGTCCACCACTGCCTGTGAAAACCGGGATCATTTTTCGATATAGATAGGACCAGCTGGGTTGGCCGTGGAGGCAGAGAAATGTTTCGACGGCATCGTCTGCGCCTTCGTCCAAATAGTGGACCCTAAGGCTCTCATACCCCGGCAGATCTTCAATATAGTGAGGTGCAAAATCAAATCCCGGCAGATTGGCGAAGCGTTCGTCCGGTGTGCGTTTGGCCTCGAGTCCCATGGTCAGTTCTCCTTTGTATTGTTGGAAACTTTGGGGCAAACTGTCGCAGACTGCAAATGGTGAGGCGATAAAATGGCCAAGGTGATCGGCGTCGGCGGGATTTTCTTCCTGTGCCAGGATGTGGATGCGACCCGCGAATGGTATTCGCGCGTCCTCGGCATTGAAATCAATGATTTCGGCGGCGCTTCGTTTTCACACAAAGCATCTGCGAGTGCCTGTGGCGATGGGGCTATGACGATATGGTCGCCATTCAAATCCGATAATGAGTACTTCAAGCCATCCACGGAAAACTGGATGATGAACCTGATGGTCGACGATCTGGACGCAATGCTGGAGAGAGTGAAGGATGCGGGGGTGCCACTGGAGGGGGAGCCTGTGACCGAACCTTATGGCAAGTTTGCCTGGCTGATGGACCCCGATGAACGCAAAATTGAGTTGTGGGAGCCGATTGAGCTCGTTGAAAACTGAACCATATGTGATGATGTACCGACGAAGGGTGAGATGATTTGAGTGACAAAATGCTCTATTATCTCGGTATGATCGCGAATAGGAGCCGAAAAATGACGAAAACATCGACATTCAAATTGGCGGGCGTGACCGCTGTGGCGGCGATAGCCCTCGCGGCGTGCGTCAGTGCAACGCCTTATCAGCCGTCCAAAGGCGGCATCAACAATTATGGCTACGGCCAGACAAAAATTGAGTCGGGCAAATACCGCGTTACGTTCCGTGGAAATTCCAGCACTGACCTTGCCACCGTTGAGAATTACATATTGTTACGCGCTGCCGAATTGGCTGTCGCCGACGGATATGGGCACTTCACCATCCTTGACGACAGTGAAAGCGGCCGGCGGTCCTTTAATTCCACTACCACTGGCTTCGGCGGCGGTTTCGGTGGCTTCGGTGGATTTGGCGCTTTCGGATTCAATAATGGGTTTGGTGGTGCCGGAACGGCATCAACGCGGACACGCGAGCGCAAATCATTCGACGTAGCCGCACTCGTCCAGGCTTTTGAAGGGACGAAAGACGCCGAAGACGTTATGGCATTTAATGCTCAGGAAGTGATCGAAAATCTAGGTCCGATCGCTGTTCGTCCAGGCTGATCAATTTTACCATATAGACGGTATTTCATGTACTGAAACTTAGCCTCCATCGGCGATCTGCCGATGGAGGCTTTTTTTGTTTCTGGATAAAAAAAGGCCGCCCAGTACGGACGGCCTGCCAAGGGAGGAAGTTTTGGTGATGCTGATGTTCATCACCACCTGTTGGTCATATGATGTACGATAAACGCTGTTTCAATTGTTCAGCCATCATATTTTGACAGGATCCTTACTGAATTGTTGTTTCTGTATTGGCGGCGCGAAGTGTTGGGGCGACCTGATTGCCTTCAGCAATATTGAAAGCTTCCGTAAGTGCGGCATTGTTGATGCTGGCAACAGCCTGACGGACAACGTCGGAAGCGCACGCTGCATCAACTCGCTCTGTGCGAAGGATAGGCTCCACAAAGCTGCATGCGTCCTCGGCCTGACGGTTGAGACTTACAAGCACAGCGGAAACACCTGCAGGCGTGCTCAGATTGGCTTCGTCAAAGCGCATCGTGACATCGTAGCTAATTGTATCCTCAGCCATGGCTGAGGTTGCAATGCTCGTGGCGGCAATTGCAGCTGTAGCGAGTTTTGCGACTGCTGGGAGGAAACGCGTCATTGTTTTTGTCCTTATTTCGTAGTCGGCTTCTTAAACCGTACTGCTAATCTATATCTTCTGAACGAAATGTCAAACGTTCAGCCGTAATTATTCATGAAACTGTCTTTTGCTGGCCAGATACGCCGATGTCGCTTAGAATTTCAGCTACAAAAAAAATGAGGGAAGCGAGCATGGACTTTAAAATTCCAACCGATCTGGCGACGTATCTTGATGAGTTGGATGCGTTTATCGACGCGGACATCCGTCCGCTTGAACAAGAGAATGACAATATTCGTTTCTTCGATCATCGTCGAGAATGGGCCCGGACAGATTTCGAGAATGGGGGCCTGCCGCGACCAGAATGGGAAGAACTCCTAAGAGAAGCCAAACGCCGCGCCGATGTCGCAGGTCATTTCCGTTTCGGTCTGCCAGAGGAGTATGGCGGTAAGAATGGGTCCAATCTCGCCATGGCGGTCATCCGGGAGCATCTCGCCCGT
Organism: Pseudomonadota bacterium; assembly: GCA_039196965.1. Lineage (GTDB taxonomy): Bacteria > Pseudomonadota > Alphaproteobacteria > Caulobacterales > Hyphomonadaceae > CALLCD01. Next base: position 63,285 of record JBCCUK010000019.1, read on the forward strand.
AGAGGGCTTGGTCTCCACAATGATCTTCAGAATGAGCACTCCATCGTTGCGAATTTTCCCCAGATCCTGATGCTGCGGGATTTCGCCAGGGAGGATCAAAAGCATCTCGCCGAAGATGCTCTGGCCGGCAAGTTCATCGCGACGTTCGGTTTGACGGAGCCCGATCACGGGTCTGATGCAACACATATGGAGACGCGTGCTGTTCGCGAAACTCGCGACGGAGTAGATGGCTGGCTTGTCAATGGTGAGAAGATGTGGACGACGGGCATGCATGTCGCCACGCATATGATGTGCTTTGCGCGTACATCAGGCGATGATGGTGATGCGCGGGGGATTACCTGCCTTTTGCTTCCCGCAGATGATGCCGGGGTGAAGGTCGAGGAGTATCTCTGGACCTTTAATATGCCGACGGATCACCCCCGGGTCTCTATAACGGATGTCTGGGTGCCTGATACGGCTGTCTTCGGGCCGCCGGAGGGCGGACTTGCTCTGGCACAGTACTTTGTTCACGAGAACCGGATCCGCCAGGCCGCAAGTTCCACCGGTGCCGCGCTCTACTGTATAGATGAGAGCGTTGCCTATGCCCGCGAGCGTAAGCCGTTTGGCAAGCCGCTCGCGATCAATCAGGCTATTCAGTTTCCGCTTGTCGAATTGAAAACCGAAGCAGAGATGCTCCGTCTTTTGATTTTCAAAACAGCATGGGAGATGGACTCTATGTCAAAGCCGGATGTGGCGGTCCACCTCTCGGACAAAGTGTCCATGTGTAATTATCGTGCGAACCGGCTCTGCTGCGATGCCGCAGACCGGGCGATGCAGGTTCATGGCGGGATTGGATACTCACGCCACAAACCATTCGAGCATATTTACCGCCACCACCGGCGCTATCGCATCACCGAAGGCTCCGAAGAGATTCAGATGCGGAAGGTTGCCGGGCATCTGTTTGGTTTCATGGGGCCGAATAAGCGCTAGGGCAGGGACTAAGCGGCACCTATCAGTGCAAGGCTGTCTTCCCAGACTTTGCTCGCGAGACCCGGTTGCCGGGCGAGTTCTGACGGCGGCGCGTTCATCGCTTTTCCGCTCCGCATGACGATGTAGCCGCCGTTTTCTTTTGGTGAGAGGTCTCCGGTAAGGACTCTGGCATACTGAGGAGCTGTTGTGGCGACCGAGCCGGATCGGTCATTTTTCATCACCAAAGGCACGATGAGTTTGATGAGCCCCGCCATGAGAGCCGGGTACTCCCGCGCGAGTTTGGTATCGGGCAAGTAACCCGGATCAAAGCTCGCCACGCGGAGATCTGGAAATCTCTGCGCAATTTCCATCGCCATCAAAATACAGAGGAGCTTCGATGTCGAATAGGCGCGCGCCAACTTTATGGGAGTGAGGCGATCGGGCTGCGGATCTTTTTCAGGGTAGGCAAGCCACTCGACATTGGCGTGGCGCGGCGGCGGCACAGGTGTTTTCTCTTCCGGGTCGTGGGTTCCGCTTCCCGTTGTTATGACAAGGGTGTTTTCGGAGAGCCTGTCTTTCAGAAGATCGAAGAGCAGAAAGTGGGACAGGTAATTCACCTGGAATGTTGTTTCGAAACCGTCTTCAGTTTTGGCAAGGGTTCGCGTTTGCATGCCTGCATTCATGGCCAAACCGGCGATGGGTCCGCTACCTATGGCTGCGCTGAACGCTCTGACAGTTTCCAATGATGCGAGGTCCAGAGGCAGGGCTTTGATCCTGTCGCCATAGACCGCTTGGATCGCATCCGGGTTTCGGGCCCCTACGACAACCGATTGTTCGGCTGTTTCTAATATAATTCTAAGAGCAGCGTCCCCAAAACCGGAGGTTACTCCCGTCAGTACATATGTTTCTGTCATGCACTCCGCCTCCTCAATGGAGCCTAGAGCGAAGAGACCTCTGCGCGCAACCGATGAGAGGGTTGCTCGTGGACTAGCTGTTTGAAAATTCGGACGGCGAATTGCTGTGGAATAAAACCTTCGGATTATTCGCTTACAGGCAGATGCTCTTTTGCAAGCTCGTTCATTGAAGCCATGACAGCGCTAAGCTTGGCATCGTCAAACACATCTGGATGCGGATCGCCGAAGGCCTTCCGATCATTGTCATAGTATCGACCGGATGCGTCGGCGAACTCATCTGACAACGCTGCGCGAAAGAGAATGTCAGCGCCTATGCCGAGATCGCCGCCGTCCATGCCATAGGCTTCCTTGACCATCTTACTGCCGAGCAAAGAGGCTGGATTGACGGAGACCATAATGGGCCCATTGCCGTCATTCTCCTGCGCAAGAGAATAGGTCCACATCATCAGTGCGAGCTTACTTTGTGCGTATGCTGCATTATCGGTCAGTGCTGTGCGCCCTTCCAGAGCATCAATCTCCACAGGTGCCTGCGCAGCGGAAGCGACATTCACAATGCGCGATGAAGTGCCGAGGCGCGTCTCGAGTCGGCACGTCAAAACATAAGGCGCGAGGGTATTGACCACGAAGCGGATATCGAGACCTGAATCTGTTCTGGGCGCGGGAGTACGGAAAACCCCTGCATTGTTGATGACGACATCTATAGCATTATACCGATTGGCTAGGGTGTCTGCCAATGCGCTGACCTCTTTCAAATCAGAAAGATCAGCTACGCATTTGTCTATCTTGGCTTTGCCTTGAAGATCTGAAACGACGCGGTCCAGCTTATCTAAATTGCGGCCGTGCAAAATCAGGTTGTGATTTTCACGGGCGAGCATTTTCGCTGTCTCCAGACCAATTCCGTCGGTCGCACCGGTCAGCAGGATTGTCTTTTCCATATTCGTCTCGATTTCTTTTTCCGGTTCAGAACTCAGCCAGCGGCAGGCTCCTATTTGTGTCAAACCTCTGTAAGTATATCGGAGAAGGGAAGGCGTGATTTCGGGAGCGTTGCATTATAATCTGCCTCTGGATCATGATATCCAAGCGGCACAACCACCAGACTTGAATATCCTCTTTCACGTAATCCAAACTCTTCATCCAGCGCGGCGATATCGATGCCTTCCATAGGTGTTGCGTCCACCCCTAACGCGGCGGCCCCGAGAAGAAACTGCCCAATATTCAGGTAGACCTGTTTATCCATCCAGTGCTGGACGTCTTTATAATCCTGCTTGTGCAGATTCACGAACATGGACCGGCCGCCATGCATGGCGGCTTTTCTGGTTTCAACGTCACCATCAAAGCGCCCGTCGTCCTCTTCAACCTGCAGCACTCTCAGAAGATAATCTTCCTCTATCGCGAGGCGGCTTGCGAAGACGACAACATGGGACGCATTCAATATGGACGGAGAATTGAAGGGATACTTTTTTTCTGTCGACTTCGCGATCCGTGCTTTGCCTTCGGGCGTCGACGCCAGAATGAAATGCCACGGTTGCGCGTTGGTGCTTGAGGGGCTGAACCGAAGAAGGTCCTTCAGCTTTTCTACGGTTTCTTCCGGAATTCTCCGTGCTCTGTCGAATGCTTTCACCGTGTGGCGCGAGCGGGCGTATTGCACAATATCTTGGGTCATTGGCGTTCTCTTGAATTGGGCTCTTGAATTTGGATTTCGCGACGGATCAGGCGAGATCGTCTTTCGCCTCGATGAGGTGATGGATGCTGGTTGACCCCTTGGTGCGCGCTGCCAGATGCGGCGCGTAATCTGGGTCTTGCATAAAATTTAGCGCGTCGGCGCGGGATAGCCATTTGATGATTATTCTGAGCGCGGCCATCTCGGCATCGCCTTCCAGCTGCTCGTGGCTCGCTGTTCTTGCAAGATATTCACCGCCATGGCGCGAGACAATATCACCGACGGACGCGATATAATTTGCAACCCAGTCGTCCGATGTGGGCGTTACGGAAAGCACGGAAAAGTAAGTCATCAGGTGGCCCTTCTGAATTGAGCCACCTATCTATGGTACGCAATCAATCGTACAAGTACGCACAAATTATAACTATACGCACATTTTGGATACTGTTAGCTATGCCCCGCTTTACCTCATATGACTGTTCTGAAGGATGCCCTGTCGAAGCAGCGCTCGAACTTATCGGCGGCAAGTGGAAAGGTGTTGCCCTGTTTCATCTCCTCGGCGGTGTGAAACGCTTCAATGAACTTCAGCGCGAGATCGGCTCTGTCACCCAGAGAGTGCTGACAAAGCAGCTTCGGGAGTTGGAGAGTGCTGGCCTTGTCCACCGCGAGGTCTACGCCGTGGTGCCCCCGAAGGTCGAGTATAGTCTCACCGAGAAGGGCAAAACGCTTGAGCCTATCCTGTTGGCACTCAAAGTCTGGGGCGAAGAGAACGTTTTATCAGTATAAAAATCATACAGCCCTCAATCCCGAGCTGTTGCTAAATCGCTTAGCAGCGCTGATGTTTCATGCTGCTTCCAGCTCTCTGACCTGAACCTGCGTCGGGCGGGTGCCACCAACGCCATAAAGGTTCACTTTCAGGCTCGACATGGCGTTAACGAGCGCGTTCGGCGCAAAAACCACATCGCTTACCGGAGCGATATTCGGGAAGCGCTCGAAGATCTTTTCATATGAGAGCCTGAGCTGCATTTGTGCGATACGCATTCCGAGACATTTGTGCACGCCATGTCCGAAGGCGAGGTGCTTGTCGACATTCTCCCGCGTCATGTCGAACACGTCCGGGTTCGGGAATAGCTCAGGGTCGCGGTTCGCCGCGCCATACCACATGGCGACTTTCTCATCCTTCGCGATCATCTGCCCGTTCAGCTCGATATCCTCCATGGCTGTGCGGCGCATGTGCTTAACCGGCGAGACAAGCCGCAATGCCTCATGTGACATCGGCCGGATCAAGCTTGGATCATCGAGGATCATCTGCCGCTGGTCCTGGAACTCATGCAGGAGCTGAATGGTTCCCGTTAAAGAGTTCCGTGTCGTGTCATTCCCGGCAAAGATGATCAGCAGCCACGAGCCGTCGAGATATTCCTGAGCGAGCTCTTCACCACCGAGCTTCGACTGCGCGATCAGCGTCAGCAAATCCTCGCGCGGATTGGCCCGGCGGTCCGCCATAACGCGTTCACCATACTCGAACATCTCGTTCACCGCTGAGAAGAACTTGAACGGGAATAGCGGATTGCTGAGGATCACCTGCCACTTATTGGCCGTGTACATCCCGGCCATCTCCAAATAGTGCATCCAGTGCACGATCCGCGGCCGATCCGCCTCATCGACGCCGAGCATCTCGCACAGCGTAAACAGCGGCACCTGTTCGGAGAACATCTTCACGAAATCGACGACCGGGCCCTTCCGCTCCATCTTGTCGAGCAACCCATCAATGTGTGCGGCGACCCGCTCGCTCACCTTGTTGACATAGGCGGGGATGAAGAAATCCTTCTGCTGCATCCGCATTTCCATATGGTGCGGCGCGTCGAGATTGATCAGTGAGTTGAATGCCGCCGGCACGAGCTTCTTCGGCTTCCAGTCTTCCCGCGGTCCAACGCCGAGATTGATGCTGCCTCTTTGGGAGGAGAAGACATCCGGCTGAAGCTCTACGGCCTTGATGTCTTCATAGCGGCTGACCGACCAGAAGCCCGAAAACCCCTTCTTGCCTGGCGACCAGAGCACCGGCGCTTCCTCGCGCATCTGCTTATAGAAATCCCAGGGCTGACCAACCACCCACGCCCCCGGATTGGCAAGCTCGAACCCTTTCAGCATAGGGTAAACCGCCTTATGGGTCGGCATCATCTGACCACTATCGATCAGAATTTCGTCGCTGATCAGCTCCATCGTCGATCCTCCCAGATCTTTTTTGTGACATTACCAGAGTTTTGTTGCCGACAAAATAATGCCGTTACGTCATCTTTCAGCACGAAATCGGTGTCTGCAGCCAACCCTCCGCTACCCGCAAGTCGGCATCACCTCGGCAACGCCGCTTCGATCGCTTTCATCAGAACTGGGTCTGACGGTGTCACATTAGATGGAAATGCCTGCATCGGCACACCGTCCGCCCCGATGAGCACTTTGTGGAAATTCCATTTCGGCCGCGCTGCCAGTCCAAGGGCATCTTCCAACCCAGCATAGAGCGGATGGCGGTCTGTACCGACCACCGCCGTCTTCGAAGTCAGCGGAAAGTCCACCCCGTAATTGATCTCGCAGAAGGATTTCACCTGTTCCTCGCTACCTGGCTCCTGCCCGCCAAAATCGTTTGACGGCACGCCCATCACCACAAGCCCTTTGTCCTGATATGTTACCCAGAGCTCCTGCAGCCCGGCATATTGTCCGGTATAGCCACAGCGCGACGCTGTGTTCACCACGAGTACAGCCTTGCCGCGAAATGTCTCGAAGGGGAGGGGCTTTCCCTCAATCGTTTCAAGGTCCAGCTTATAGAGCAGGCTGTCCGTTTCGGTCATATTAGGCGTCCCTTCTGCTCGCTTGGTCTCTGGTGCTGCTGTCTGCTTGACGGCTAGAATTGGTGTCGTCTGTGACCCATCGGAGCCGGCCGCAACGATCGTTTCCGCACCGCAAGCAGCGACGAGGGTCATTAAGGCTACGACCGCCGCCTTCCTCATGAGACCTGACTCCAATTTCCTACGATAGACTTAGCTCGCCCACGGATAACAGGTAGGGGATGTTTCTTTCTAAAGTCAGTTATCGGCATCAATGCATAAGGGAAGCTACGGATTTTGCCGGCGAATGGCTGGATCTAGCTAAAGTCATGTCATACTTGAACTTGACCCAAGACAATATTGATACAGAGCATATTTGTTGTGCCTTTTCCGACAAGAAATGTGCGGAGTCCTATCAGAGAAAAAAGGACTGGCTGAGGTTGCAGTTCGATCACGACTACGTTTTCCGTAGGCTTGATGCGCGCGCGAAGGTTTTCATAGAACATGGGCCGGCCGAGATGGCTTGGGTTCCTGTTACGGCACCGAACTATATCATGCTGGGCTGCTTTTGGGTGTCTGGAAAGTACAAACGAAAGGGTCACGGAAAAGCGTTGCTTGCCGATACGATTAAAGCTGCAAAAGCTGCCGGAAAAACTGGTCTTGTAGCGGTTGCCGGGACGAAGAAGTTCCACTTCATGAGCGATGGAAAGTGGTTGGTCCGTCAGGGTTTTGAGACTTGTGAGACTCTGACAACTGGATTTCAATTGCTTGCACTTCGATTTGATAGCAAAGCCCCGCTCCCCGCTTTCAACGAAAGTGCTCGCAAGGGAGTTTCGGCAGAACGGAAGGGCGTTGTGGCCTACTACTCCAATCGCTGCCCCTATTCGGAGTTTCATGTTCAAACATCACTGAAAGAGACCTGCCGGGCCCGTGGACTTCCACTGACTGTTATCAAGCTTACCACATGCGAGGCTGCTCAGGCTGCCCCGACTCCTGCGACTATCTTCAGTCTGTTTCTCGACGGCCAATTTATCACCACCAATATTAGCGTATGCATGGACAGCCGCTTCGAAAAAATCGTCGGCATTGAATGATTGATCTTGCAGTGAACAGCTCCAACAAAGCTCCGCAGATATTTACTCTGGTCGGTTTTCAGCCGCCGCAATTCGCGATTTTGTCATCGACACCAGCCAGGACGACGTTCTTGTCATAATCCGACAGGGGCTGAACGGCTTCGATTTCTCGATAGATGCGTCTGCCCTCCGCGTAGGACGCACAGGCCAGCGCTGGTTCATTGACCACTTCATAGACTTCTGCAGCAACGAGAATACCACTTGCGAGGTTTCTCTTATAACCTACGTCCTTAGGGCTCGTATCCGCAAGTTCCCTCTTGCCACTGATGGCATCTCCCACAGTTTCGATCGCCTCAGAGGCACGGCCCGCATAAGCCAGCGTTATAGAAGTCTGTTCGAGAACTGATATTAAATTCCGGCGAAGACGAATATCTTCCGGATCCTTTTCAGAAAGAGCTTCGGCCAGAGATAAGGACAATTCAAGATCCTCAAGGGCAGCCTCCCACCGCTGCAAGTCATATAATACAAGTGCCCTTTTAAATGCAGCAACATATAAGGATCGCTGATAATCATCCTTGCTGTCGGGTATTTCGACCAGCTTCTTATAAATCTCAATGGACCGATCTGCCGCGGGTAACGATCTCTCCATGTCGCCCAGCTCTTTCTCTTCTATCCATCTTGCAAGCGATTCGGACAAAGCAACATTCGCGCGGGCGACAATGGCGAGCGTCTTTTCATCATCCGGCGATTCAACCAGCAAGGCAGACGCTTCTCTTTCTGCCTGTTCAAGAATGCGGATAGCGTCTTCATACTGATCTATCCAGGAGAGGGGGAGGCCGCTTTCTATAAGAGAATAAAGCCTGCCAATTTTATCTTCATAGGTTGCTGCATCCGAGCGAACAAGATCGTCGTACAAGGCGACAGACTGCTCTGCCGCAGCGTGAGTAGCTACATTGTCATCCACTACAATGTATTCAAATACAGATTTGGAAAAGTAGGCTTGCGCCTTGGCTCTGATGACGTCCTCGTTGTCTGGTTCCTCCAAATGGAGGCTTTCCAATCTCTCCAAGGCCACGTTCAAGAGTTCACCGCTCTCCGTGCGGCGTCCAAGATTGGGGCCGACCGGATTACCGAGGACATCGGAAAGTCTCTTATATCCAATCGCCACCTCCAGTCGGACATCCTGTGCTGGCCTTTCGGTTTGGCTTAACGCATCGAGATAGGAGCGCGCCGTATCGGCAAGATCATTCAGTGCTTTTGTATTGCCTGATACGCCATTCAACTGATCGTAGAGATCAAATAGGAGGTAGTTTGATAGTGAGCGGACTTCCTCGAATCTTGTATCTGCCGCGAGGCGCGCAGCTTCGGCGCGTGTATAAAGACTGCTCGTGGTGACGAACCCAACGGCAAGGCCAACAATTGCCATGGCGCTGATCGCGACCCCGACAGGTCTTCGTTTGAACAGTTTGCTGAAGAAATAGAGTGCGCCGCCATGTCTGGCTGAGACCGGCCTATGAGCAAGGTAAGCGGCAAGGTCATCAATCAACGCATCTACTGAGCCATATCGATCCTCTGGTTCGGAGGCCGTTGCCTTATCTATGACCGCACGCAGGTCCGTGCCGGCTTCTTCCTTGGAAATGAGTGTATTCAGAAGGTGCCCCAGGGAATAGACATCGCTCAGTGTGCTGGTGATTCCGGCGTTCAGCCCTTCTGGAGCCGCAAAGCCCGGCGTGAAGCTCAGATTGGGACGTTCCGATACAGTGCCGCTATCACCTGATGCCCCAACATCCTGATGCGGACGAGCAATACCGAAATCGATAAGCTTTACCTCGCCGTTTTCGGTCACCAGAACATTTGCTGGCGTGAGATCCCGATGAATGATCAGGTTCTGGTGGGCGAATCTAACCGCTTCGCACACGGTTATTATAAGCTGTAGTTTCTGATTCAGCTGAAGGTCTCTTTGCTCTGCCCATTCTGTGATAGGTATGCCTTCCACGTATTCCATTACGATATAGGGTGGCCCGTCGGGCAGGGTGCCGCCATCATAAAGTCTGGCGATATTCGGATGGTTCAGAGTTGCCAGGATCTGACGTTCCTGGAGGAATCGTTTGATCAATTCATTTTGCAACAGTCCGGGACGAATAACTTTGATGGCAACCGTGTGGTCGAAATCCCCCACGGCTCGGACACCTTTATAAACAGCACCCATGCCACCCCGACCAATGACTTCCTCGATTTTATATGCACCTATTTTTTCCGGTGGCGGCGTATCATCGGCCGTGAGAATCGCGCCGCCAGTCTGAAGTGCCCGCTCGGCTTTGGCATCGCACCTTAATAGGGCTCGGACGCGCTCGGTGAGCGCGGGATCATTTCCGGCTTCTCGCAAAGCCCAGGCTTCGCGTTCGGGTGATGGCTGATCGAAAGCTCGTTCAATGAGGTCCAGTGCCCGCTTTTCTAACTCCACGTCAACCATCCCATCCCTTTCCCCGGTTGACATCTGCCTACCAGAATAGGCGTAAGATTTGCATAGATAGGGCCAGTTGCTTAGCGTGTTTTTTTAGACTGGGTTGGATGATGGAGCATGGCACCGAGGAAGTCAGAGCCCTTATGGCTGCCTGGCGCAAGGGGGATGAGACCGCTCGCGACACACTATTTGAGCTCTTTTATGAGGAGCTTAGGTCTCTTTCGGCGGCGCTTCTGCGGCGCGAAGGCAACATATCTCTGTCTACGGGCGATCTCGTCAGCGAGGCCGTGATCCGACTCGTCGCTCTGGACCGCATAGATTGGCAGGACAAAGCGCATTTCATGGTTCTGGCAGCACGGATGATGCGCAGAGTGCTGGTCGATCATGCGCGCAAGAAATCTGCGAATAAGAGAGGACATTACCGGGTTACACTGATTACCGAGTTAAATGGTGGTGCTGGTGAGGCGATGGATCTCCAGCGTCTCGACGAAGCCCTCATTCGCTTACAAGGCATTGATCCCATTCGTGCAGAAATCGTCGAACTGCGCTATTTTGGCGGACTGACCGTAGAAGAAACGGCTAAGGTCCTTGATACGTCAGCATCAAGCGTGAAGAGAAGTTGGCGAGCTGCCAGAGCCTGGTTGCTCGCGGCCCTTGAAGAGGAGCGCCGTTCTTTCGACTAGCGCGTCCTCCTGCATAACTTACATACCAACGAAGCCGTCATCAGCTGGATCATTCAGTATACCGTCTATATTGAAATCGAATGTCTCTCGCTCTATCGGGATATAATCATCCGTATCTGGATCAGCTGCCGTGTCATCAGAGAAGCCCTTAAAGGGATTGATCTCTTCGGTGCTTAATGTGTTGCTCGCCAAGAACTCGAAACTGTCGCTTACCTCATATTCGTCATCACTCGCCAGAACGTCGTTCAAGGCGGGGTCGATGGACAAGGAGACGGTGCTCATTGATTCAGCCCCGTCGTCGGATAAGGCACCTTCTTCAGAGATGAACGTGAACGAGATCGTCTCTGTTCCGATAATGCGCCCTTGGCCTGCATTGCCGCTGAAGGCTGTCACGGTGAGGGAATAGTCGCCGTCTGTGAAGGCGGGATCGGCGCTGAAAAGATCGCCTTCTTCATCGCTGAACAGGGCGTATGGCTGAACGGCCTCTGTCTGTTCGTGGATGAGATTGCTATCTTCGTCGAAGAGTTGGAACCGGATCGAGCCATCATCGTCACCAGCAACACCGTCGCCGACAAAGTCTGCGGTGATGCTGCGAAATGTTGCGGGCAGTCCGGTCACATCAATCGTGTCGCCATCAGTGAGATTGGCGAAAAACCCATCCGCCTCTGTATCGACCACGGCGAACACGAAATCGCTCTCTGGCGGCGGAGGTGGTGGGGGTGGCACATCCGAAGCCAGGGTAAATGCGATCGTCTCTTCACCGATGACAGCGCCCGACCCGCCATTGCCGCTAAACGCCGTTACCGACAGCGTGTAGTCGCCGTCTGTGAAGGCAGGATCGGCATTGAAGATGTCACCGCGATTGTCGTCGCTGAACAGGGCGAAGGGCTGATTGTTCTCAACTCGCGCTTCGATGAGATGGCCATCGGCATCGAACAGTTCGAACCGGATCGATCCATCATCGTCGCCTGTCACGCCGTCACCGACAAAGTCCGCGGTGATGCTGCGGAAGGTGGCCGGCAAATCCGTCACATCGATCGTATCACCATCGGTGAGACTAGCGAAAAATCCGTCCGCATCGGTATCGACCACAGCGAAAACAAAGTCACTCTCCGGCGGAGGTGGCGGAGGTGGCGGAGGTGGCGGAGGTGGCGGAGGTGGCGGAGGTGGCGGAGGTGGCGGCGGCAGATCGGAGTTCAATGTGAAGCTGATCGTCTCCGACCCCAGCACATCACCCCGCGCTCCGTTTTCGCTGAAGGCTGTGACCTCAAGCGAATAGTCACCATCGACAAAGGATGGAGGGGCATCGAAGAAGTCACCCCTATTATCATCGCTGAAGACGGCGAAAGGCTGATTGATCTCGACGCGTTCCTCAATCAGCGTCCCGTCCTCATCGAAGAGGCGGAACCGGATCGAGCCGTCATCGTCTCCGGCCACGCCATCGCCGACAAAGTCAGCCGTAATACTCCTGAAATTGGCAGGAAGCCCCGAGACATCGATCGTATCGCCGTCCTGCAGATCAGCGAAGAACGTGTCGGCATTCGTGTCGACAATGGTGAAAACAAACTCATCCTCTGGAGGTGGAGGTGGAGGTGGAGGTGGAGGTGGAGGTGGAGGTGGAGGTGGCGGAGAGATCACCATGTCATCGTCCAACACCGTGACCGATGCGGAACCGGATATCGCGTCTGCCGTACTTGCCGTGATCGACGCCGTCTGGTCGCCATCGATATCCATGTCATCGATGATCGTCACATCGAAGCTGGCCGAGGCCTGCCCATCGAGAATGGTGACACTCATCGGTGCGGTCGCTTCGGTCTCGTCGTCACTCACAAGGCTGACAATCAGATCCCCAACGAGATCGCCCGTCCGTGTCACCGTCCCCGCAGCCATCCCGCCATCTTCGGCAATCATGTCCGGGTCTATTGTCACCGTAAGCTCGGTTGGCGGAGGTGGTGGAGGCGGCGGCGGCGGCGGGGGAGGAGGTGAGATCACCATGTCATCATCCAACACCGTGACCGATGCGGAACCGGATATCACGTCTGCGGCGCTCGCGGTGATCGAGGCCGTCTGGTCGCCATCGACATCCATGTCATCGATGATCGTCACATCGAAACTGGCCGAGGCCTGCCCGTCGAGGATTGTCACGCTTACCGGCACCGTTGCTTCCGACTCATCGTCACTCGCAAGCGTCACAACGAGACCGCCCATGAGATCGCCGGTCCGCGTGACCGTGCCAGCCGCTATGCCGCCGTTCTCTGCAATCATATCTGGCTCGATCGCTAAAGACAGCTCGACCGGTATTTCACCTTCAAACACGGTGATCGTCTGAAACGCCTCGGCAAAATCATCCCCGTCGGTCGCTCGGATATTCAGATCGAAATCTCCTTCGAAACCGATTGGTGTCGTGAAGGTAAAGCCTTCCGGTGGTTCACCTGTAAAAGTGACGGACGTTCCGTCTGCGGAAGGCGTGCCATCGGAGAAAATGGTCCCCGCTGGAAACCCGGAATAGACAATCTCCTGAACGGGGTCAGCCAAGTCATCCGCAACAGCGCTCGGCGGAATCTCTGACGCCGCGCCCGCTGTCACCTGAAATGCCAGAGCATCTGCGGTCGCGCTGGAATCCATCTTGGAGAGCGCTGTCGCGTTGCCCCCTTCATCTGCTGTCGCAATGGAGCTTGACCCCATATCTGCCGTCGCACTCGCAATCGCTGCATTATCTGCCGTCGCGGTCCCTAAACTCGTGTTGGTCGAGGTGACAGACGCAATAGACGAATTGTTCGCGGTCGTGGTGGCATCCGATGCCGTATCAGCTGTTGATGATGCAACAGACCCGCCCGTCGCGACAGAACTTGTGGAGCTGCTAATGTTTGAATCGGCGGTCGCGAGCGATGACGCATCGGCTTCAGCCGTCGCGTTACTTCCATCGTTGGCGCTGCTGATGGAGGTAGAATCGGCATTGCCATTTGATGTCGCAAATGAGCCGTTCTCTCCGGACGCTATTGCAGAGGATGACAATGTTGCTGTTGCGTTTGAGATAGACCCATTTGCGGCAAAGGATGTCGCATCCGATTCATCTTCGGCTATGGCAGATGCTGCAGAGCCACCATCTGCCATAGCCGAAGCCTCGGAAACCGTTTCTGCATTACCGCGAGCCGCATCAGCTCTAACAATTGACGAATTGCTTGCCGTCGCCTCTGCCATAGCCAATTCGTTAGCTGTAGCGACTGCGGTACTGTCATTTTCCGCATCAGCATTCGCGATGCTTGCATCTGTTGACAGGGCTGTGGCACCGGGCGCGTCTGGTGCAGCGACTGAAAGATCTGGCGCAAACTGATCAATGGAGCCGGACAAGGCATCGTCCGCAACGGATGATCCACCATCAGAAACATAGCCCGCAATCGCGTCTATCGCGTTATCAGCCGTGGCGGCCTTCGCCACGGTCACATCGGCCGTGATCTCATCGAAGCGGGCGTCCGCCACGCCATCGGCGATATTGGCCGCATTTGCGCTTGATATTGAATCGTTGATAGCCGTAGAGGTCGCTAATGCAGAAACAACTGCGCTCGAATTGGCGCTCGAACCATTTGTCGCCGCAGAGGTACTGGCAGATGCAACCTCAGCGAAAGCCAACGCTTGCGAACCTGCATCTGCGAATGAGGAGCCCCCGGATCTATCCGTCGCCACACTGTTTGCATCGCTGACGTCCCTTGCGATAGCTACAGAGACACTCTCAGCAGCGGCCAAGGTGCTTGAAACACCTCTTGTTTCACCGATAGCAACGGAGGTCGAACTCTCGAATGCCCTCGCCGTCGTCGTCGACATATTATTAGCAGCGGCAGATGCCGAACTCATATCGTCGGCGGTTGCGTCTGCTGTTGAGGCATTGGTGCTTACTGTCGTGGCATCGGACGTGTTTGAAGCATCAGCTGTGGCCACGGATTCTGTAATGGAGACAGCGTTCGCAATACCGGTGTTCAGACCATTCGCACTTGCCGTGGAGTCGTCACCAGAGAAGGCTGTGGCGGTGCTCCCGGTCTCGGCCGTCGCTTGTGATACTGATCCTGAATCAGCTGTAGCATTCGCTGTCGAAGTTGTATCCGAGTTGGACGTTGCGCTGCTGGTACTTGTCGCTGTCGATGACGATACGGAATCGTTTACCGCAACTGCGCCGGCATCTGATGTGTCCAAAGCCGTCGCGGTCGCTGATGAGCTAATGTCAGCGAGTGCAGTGGCCGTCGAGTTGGTTTCGTCATCGCCGCGCTGGGCATCCGCCGCCGCAATGGATCCATTATCGGCCGTAGCTGTCGCATCTGCACGATCGTCGGCCGTGGCGACGGACGATGAACTGTTCGACGCGGTTGCAGTTGCATCGGATGTGTTCGAGGCATCAGCCGAAGCACCAGACCCGCTTGTAGCAACGGCGTTTGCGATACTTGCATTCAGACTGTTTGCGTTCGCCGACGCGTTATCCCCTGAGAGAGCCGTCGCCGAGCTGCCATCATCTGCTGTCGCAACAGATATTGCATTATCGTCCGCCGTCGCGCCTCCGACAGAACCATTATCCGACGTGGTCGTTGCAGAACTCTCTAGCGTAGCGAACGATGTCGCAACAGAGCCATCGATTGACATTGCGTCGGCATCTGACGTGTCGGTCGCTGATGCAGTGGCAACGGAGCCACCTTCAGCCGTAGCGGTTGCTGTGGAGTTCGTCTCTGCATCGCCTAGCTGCGCATCTGCCGATGCGACGGAAGACTGCCGTGCTGTCGCGCTTGCCACAGCAAAATCGTCAGCCGTTGCAAGTGTCGTCGAAGCTGCTTCAGCAAACGCGGCGGCGTTGCTTGCGCTGGAAGCGCTAGCCGTTGAAGAACTCTCCCCATCAGCCGTCGCACTGGAAATTGAGCCACCATCCGACGACGTCGTTGCGTCACTCATAAGCGTTGCGGTTGACGTCGCAACGGATCCTTCTTCAGCCGAGGCTGAAGCGTCAGAAGTGTCTGCTGCAACGGCTGCTGCGGACGAACTGCCATCGGCCGTCGCCGTCGCTGTGGAGCTCGTTTCCGCGTCGCCGCGGGCAGCATTCGCGCTTGCGATTGACGCATCACTGGCCGTCGCATTTGCGACAGCTTGCTGATCCGCGGTCGCCGTAGATGTCGATTCAGCTTCGGCAAAGCCAGCCGCCGAAGCGCCTACCGTCGCCGTTGCTGTCGCGGAGCTGCCTCCATCAGCTGTGGCATTGGCTGCCGAGGCGTCTTCTGCAAACGACGTAGCGTCACTTGCGCTCGTGGCGTTTGAGCTTGCAACGGAGCCATCAATTGCACCCGCGTTTGCCTCCGAACCGGTTCCGGCAAATGCGCTCGACACGGAACCAATATCGGAAAATGCGATTGCCATCGAAGAGTTAGCAACACCGCTTCCTTGAGCATCAGCCGACGCGCTTGAGCCGTCGTTCGACATCGCATTGGCCACACCGCCATCCATGGATGTCACTACGCTAGTTGAATTCCTCGATGCCGTTGAGACTGCTTCAGCAATGTTGGAAGCGTCTGCGCTAGAAGAGCTGTCAAACTCGGCTGTCGCATCTGATGTCGATCCGTTCTCAGCAAACGCCGTTGCGTCGCTTTCGTTCAACGCCGTCGAACTTGCAAACGCCAGATCAATCGCGGTGGATTCCGCGTCAGCTCCTTCACCAAATGCGAGCGCCGTGGCGAGGCTCTGATCCTCGGCGATGGCGGTTGCCTCCGCACCATCGCTTGCCAGCGCCGCCGCAACCGTCAGTCCATTGGTCTGGATGAAGTTCAGAAGCTCATCGCTAAGCACTGCGCCTGTCAGATCCCCAGAGCTGGAAATGAGCGGCGTGGTGAAGTCTGCCGCATCCAGAATTTCCTCCAGCGTCGCAGCACCGGTGACGACCACTTCCGCAATCGGATCATCATCGCTACCCGTACCGGACGTAACATCCGCGGTCAGTTCCTCGTCGGTGACCGCCGCGCCAAGATAGCTGAGCGTGATATCGGCGAATACCTCTGTGCCGCTGACAGAGAATGTAAGACTTCCCATATCGATATTGGAACCGTCGGAGACGATGAAATTCACCACGACCTCGGCGGTTTCGCCTGTCCCCAAGCCGGCAAAGGCTGAAGCATCCTCAGTATCGATTGAGAAGCGTCCCTCTACGCCTGAGCCGGGCATAAAAGCGAAACCGATGGCGTCGAAGGTGGTCGACATGCCATCAACCGTGGCCGTGGTGAAAGTGATATCGCTGGCGGACAGTGCTGTGTCTGAATCGGTCGCGAACTCCGCGACCAGATCTTCAGCGAAAACATCTAGATCAACGCCAACTCCGAGTGTTCCAACATCGAAATCCAGTGCAACTGGTTCATCCCCATCCATCTTTTTCCCCTTGGCAATTGATCGGCGTCACTATGGAAGGCGCAGAAATCGTCGGTACGGGGTCAAAATTATTTCGAAAATAAAATGAAAATGGACGTTCATTAACCCCGTGCGCGAATACGACCTTTGAGCCTCGCGCGGGAGGGGAGATTATTCCGGGGGGAGACATCTCGCACGTCGCTGATAGAGTTTGGTAGGATGCCTATTCAGCTCCGTAAACCTGAACGCGATGAACTCGACACCGCATCGAAGCTCTGCCTGCGCTCCAAGGCCTATTGGGGATATGACCGGGCCTTCCTTGACGCCTGCGTCGAGGAACTGACGCTGACCGAGACCGACCTTGAGACCGGCCACGTCACCATTGCAGTCGATGATCAGGGCCTCGCCGGTGTCGCGCATGTCGCGATGGATGCGGAGGGGTGCTTTCTGGAGAAACTGTTCGTCGATCCGGATCGCATGGGCGAGGGCATCGGCCGCGCACTGTTTGACTGGTCGGTGGAAGCGGCAAGGGGCCTCGCCGCCGACACGCTGATCATCGAGGCCGACCCCGGCGCTGTGCCTTTCTATTTGAAACTCGGAGGCGTCGAAGACGGTTGGGCAAGCTCGGGCTCCATCCCCGGACGAAAGCTGCCAAGGCTTGTCTACCGTCTCTGATGGCAGGCTCAGGATGAGAGCGTTTGGCAGCCCTCTACATATTGCGGTAAGGATCGGCATGTTGTTTTCTGCGGCCCATGATCATCGATGCCTGGGCACAGCACCCGACCCTTCGACATAGCCAGTCTCCAATCTTCGCCTCGCTTCGCCGCTGGACGAAATCGGAGGCTCCAAGGGAAGCCTTGCCCGTGTCTGCCACGATTGCCTCGATGGATGCGGGATCGGTGGATCTCGCCCTGATCTCGGCCTGGCAGGCCCCGAACCGCGATCTCATCACCAACGACGAAGTTGCCGCCTTTGTGGCCGAGGCTCCGGGGCGGCTGGTCGGCGTTGGCTCTGTAGATATCTCAAAGCCGATGCAGGCGGTTCGGGAGATCCGCCGCTGCGTCGAGGATCTGGGCTTCAAGGCGATCCGCGTCCTGCCCTGGCTTGCCGAGCGGGCTCCGACCGACCGGCTGTTCTATCCGGTCTACACCGCTTGCTGCGAGCTTGGCGTGCCGTTCTGTACACAGATCGGTCACACCGGCCCGCTTATGCCGTCCGAGGTCGGTCGGCCATTCTATCTCGATCAGGTCGCGCTCGATTTTCCGGAGCTTGTGATCGTCGCGGGGCATATCGGCTATCCGTGGACGGAAGAGGCGATCGCCGTCGCCACCAAGCATCAGAATATTTATATCGACACATCGGCCTATACGGCGAAGCGCTATCCACCCGAGCTTGTCCGCTATTTGAAGGCCCATGGCCGACACAAGGTTCTGTTCGGCACCAACTATCCGATGTTCAGCCACGCCAAGGCGCTGGAGGCGATGGATGAGCTGGAACTCGACGCCGAGACCCTTGATTTGTTTCTGGCAGGAAACGCCAGGCGGGTCTTTGGCTTGTAGGGGTTCAGTGGGGGAGGTGCCGGGACGAACTCTCCGAAAAGGCCCAAAGCACACGCTGAAACAATCCGAGCTGGGCCCTCTGACGCGCTCTGCGCGTCGAGGGTGACGCTTGAAAGCTGGCCCGCACTTATTAGCCTGTCATCCCGGCCGAAGCGCAGCGGAGAGCCGGGACCCAGACCATTTAAACTCAACTTGGCCATGGCAGTGGCGGATAAAGAGCGCATTCTGTTTTCTAGGTCCCGGATCGCCTGCGGCGTCCGGGATGACAGTTAAAAAAGAATGGGATGATAAGGAAGCCGCCTCACGCACTATCCCCCATCAGCGCGCGGCTGAGCTGGTTGCGCGCGGGCTCCGGCAGGGCCATGAACGCCTTGATGAAGTCCACGTCGGCAAGGGTCGCTCCGGCGAGCGTCCGGCCAAGGGAGGTATC
>JBCCUK010000020.1:0-80363 GCA_039196965.1 Pseudomonadota bacterium
CGCGGCTGGCTTACAAGACTGGCTGACCAGGGTCGGCATCAAGCCCCTGCGTATCTATCCAGGCTCGCCATGGGAGGATGGATATAATGAACGCTTCAACGGGACACTCCGACGGGAAGTTCTGAATGCAGAGTGGTTTACTTCGATCGATCAGGCCCAGACCGTCATCAACACATGGCTCAAACAGTACAACGGCATCCGACCACACCAGGCATTGAAAAGGCGCCCGCCTGTAACGGAAACACTATTAGAGAAACCCCTAATCAGTGGCCTATACGATGGGGACTAGACACATCCGTCTGTACGGAAAACCTAAAACCATTGTCTCCGACAACGGCACCGAACTCACCAGTCGTGCGATCCTGGAATGGCAGAATGATACGGGCATCGCCTGGCATTATATCGCGCCGGGTAAGCCAACCCAGAACGCTATCGTAGAGAGCTTTAATGGCAAGCTCCGCGACGAGTGTCTGAACGAGGAAGTCTTCGACAGCCTCTCCCACGCCAGAAAGATCCTCGCACGCTGGAGACATGATTATAACCACCACCGGCCTCACTCATCTCTGGGCGGGCGAACGCCTGCAGCGTGCCGGTCGCTCGAGCTTGCTGGGAGCTCCGCTCCCTACACGCTCGCCAGCAACCAAAACATCAACTATGAAAGGATCAGACTCTCGAAATAAACGAGGGACAAAAAGGACGCAGGTCAGAAGCACTTGAGATTCCGAGAGAAACTTTTACAGCCGTTTTTGCCTGTGGTCGAGTTCTGGGATGGATTGCCCATGCTAGAGAGCAGATATTTGAAGGGCGAATTGTTCGACCAAAATCAACCTATTGTGGGCCGGTTCCCGAATTGACTGACGTGTGAATGGAGAGCAAAGCGAGCGAAAGCTCTTTTGATGACAACACGGCACTTTTGAGACTAAGACGCTGTCTTTGTAGACCGTCGAGCAGTGGTTCATTGAACACACAGAACACAAGGAACCCGACCGATAATGACGTTTTTGATTTTTCGCGGATGGGCAAGCGTGGGCGCTTTGCTTTCGGCTGTTTCTGCTTGCCAATCTGCTTATGCGGTGAAACTAGATAACCCTGAACCGGAGTTGGCCTCAGTGAGCAACCCTGTCTTCCATTTTGAAATCCCGGTAACCGATATGGATCGCGCAGTTGCGTTTTATCAGAACGTACTCGACGTGGAATTGCGAAGAGACACGGTTGACGGTTATGAAATGGCTTTCTTTCCGCGCGATGATGGCAAGCCGGGGGCGAGCGGTGCTCTTGCCAAGGGCAGTGTTTACAGGCCCTCACGCGATGGCTCGATCATCTACTTCGATGTGAAAAGTATAGATGCAGTGCTTCAGCGCGTTTTGGTTGCTGGATCACAGGTACTCTACGAGAAAACGAACCTCGGCGAAGCGGGCTATGTTGCAGAGTTTGAAGACAGTGAGGGTAATCGAATTGCGTTGACGCAGTCTGCCAACTGATTGTTCTGCTCCCGCACAGACGTGTGAGCTCAACGGGTCGTCGCAGCACTTAAGTTTGGTTTTGAACTTGCCCATTACGAAACTTGCAAAGACAAAATTGAGCCATCTAAAACGCCCTAAGTTAAGACGTTTGCCATTGCTAGCTTGGGAGAAGAGGTACAGTCATTGTGGCTAATTGGGACATATTTTCCTGATATAAACGGACACCCAACGGGCAAGCACTAAAGTAATTTCACGACCGTAGGCGAGGTTTCGGAACAAACCGACTGGTACGCTGTTGATAATCTGCAAAGCCCGGTCGCTTTTTGACGGAATAATACTCGGCTGGAACCGCCCCTGAATAGAAAACCAGTGTGTTGTACATGAAGTAAGATACAAGTAGTACGCCAACGCCGAGCGCCAACCAGATTGCAATGAACTCCGCCTGATAAAGCGCGAACCAAGATGGGATGGTCGCAATCAATATTCCATTCCAGCCCATCCATTGACCAAAGTAATTTGGATGACGGCTATATGCCCAAAGTCCGACATCACAGACCCCGTTTCGAATGCCCGCATCCTTTTGGCGTCGAATGAACTGCCGCTTCTGTCGATCCGCAGTCTCTTCGAACACGAAAGCGGAGAACCAGACAGCCAGGCCGATCCATTCGAACACTGAGATAACGGGAGATGGGTTCGAGGCGATGATAAACGCCGGATAAGCAAGAAAGGTCGCGTTAAACGCGCCTTGAACAATGACCTCTACTTGCGCCGCCAGCATCTGATTCGATTTGCCGGTCTTCTTCCATCGGCGTCTTTGATAGGCATAGCGCGGTAGCTCTTCTGACAATTCATAGGCGACTAGATGCTTTAGCGCCATCACCCCCATTCGGGCACCAATGAGAAAGTAGACCAGTCCAATAGCTGCTGCTTTAAGCCAATGGCCATCCAGCGTGAAAAAGGCAACCACGCCAATAATGACAATCCCGAACGGCCAGCCGATATCGACATAGGACATTCGCCCCGTCCGATATAGCGGGATACATACAACGACGAGGAACAAGAAGAGTTGGCTGAGCGCATTGATAAGTGCGGCTTCTTTTAAGGATGCGCTCAACAACAAAAGGACAAGGCCAAGGGCGAATGGAACAAGCAGCGAAAAATACTTCATGACAGATCAATCTGTGTTCTGATGTGGCAGTGAGGTTTCGGAAACAGCGTCTACCCTAAACAGTAAGAGGCTTCGGATTTTTTTCGGCCTCGCGGCGTACATGTTCAAGGAAATCGGCAATCATTTTCCGCTCCGACACATCAAACGGCGCAAGGATATGCTCATTTATTTCCTGCGTGCGTTTTGTATGACAACGAACGAGGCCGCGCCCCGATTTGGTGATGTGTGGCGCATGCACTCGACCGTCGGTTTTGGAGGTAAGACGCTCGATCAAGCCTTCGGTTTGAGCGTGTCGACCAGATTGGTCAGTCTTGATTTGCTGTGCCTGCGCGCTTAGCAGCCTACGATGCGCGCAGACCGTCTTCTGCATTCAAAGTGAACAAGATGACTTGATGCGCTGTCGTGACCCCTTTCCGTCTTCTGTGTTGAAAACCCCAAGTATCAACCTTCAACTCCAAATTTATGATTGCTGTTTCATCGTTATTTCTCTCCGACAATCGCTTTATTATTATCCATGACAGTTTCAATAGATAGTCGAGCTGCTGCGGCGTAGTCGCCCCCCAAATTCTTTTGATGTACTATCTGAAATTATCGGATATGGAAGCTCAAAACAAAATACCTGAATGCCTTCTTGCACTTCGGGTGCTAACCTAGAGCAGTCTGTTCGGCTTCAGTAAACACACGTGCCCGGGCGAAAAAGCGCTGCTCGCGGCCATTGTCGAGGGAGAACATGCCCCCGCGGCCCGGTATCGCGTCTATGATGAGCTGAGTGTGTCGCCACGCTTCGAATTGCGGCGCGGAGATATAGACAGAGACGCCAGCAACATCGCCCAGTTTTACATCACTCGCGCCGATGCGGAACTCGTCCGCAGGGTAGCACATGGGGGCAGAGCCGTCGCAACATCCACCGGACTGGTGAAAGATGACGGTCGGATAATCCCGCCGGATCTCGGCGAGAAGTACTAGTGCAGCATCGGTTGCCGTAACGCGCGGCGGTGGCTCGCTATTGATAGCCATGCTTTTAGTATGCCCTGTTTTTCTTTGTGAGTACTGTGCCGGATTGACGGATCCACTGTTGTCTTCCGGGGTGACGCTGCATTCTTTATATCTCAGCTCGCCATATCAAGCACGATCCGGCCTTCAATGTCACCTTTGTGCATGCGATCAAAGACTGTATTGATGTCGTCCAGCTTGGCTGTTGCCGTCGTAGCGTGAACAAGGCCTTCGCCTGCGAAGGCAAGCGCTTCAGCAAGATCAAGCCGAGTGCCGACGATTGATCCGCGCACGGTCACGCCTTTGAGAACCATCTCGAAGATGGGCAGGGGGAAGTCACCCGGCGGTAAGCCATTCAGGGCCATGGTGCCGCCGCGGCGTAGAACGCCAAGTGCCTGCTCGAAGGCCTTGGGTGAGACAGCGGTGACAAGTGCGCCATGGGCCCCACCGATTTCCTTGTGCAGATATTCTGCCGGGTCCGTCGTTTTTGCATTTACTGTGATCTTTGCCCCGAGGCGTCTGGCCAGGTCCAGCTTTTCGTCATCGATGTCGATGGCGGCGACATGGAGCCCCATGGCCTTGGCGTATTGTACAGCCATATGGCCGAGCCCACCGACCCCGGAGATGACAACCCAGTCCCCTGGCTTGGTGTCGGTGGTTTTTAACCCTTTATAGACTGTCACGCCTGCGCACAGGACTGGCGCAATATTCACAAAGCCGACATTGTCAGGTAGTTGGCCGACATAATCGGGGTCGGCGAGTGCGTACTCGGCAAATCCACCGTTTACGGAATATCCGGCATTTTGCTGCCCCTCACAAAGAGTCTCCCAGCCGCCCAGGCAATGGTCGCAATGACCGCAGGTGGAATAAAGCCAGGGAATGCCGACGCGATCTCCCTCCTTGACGTGGATCACGCCCTTGCCGACGCCGGAAACATAACCAACACCCTCATGGCCCGGAATAAAGGGTGGCTCAGGCTTGACCGGCCAGTCACCCTCGGCGGCGTGAAGGTCGGTATGGCAAACCCCGCAAGCCTCAATCTTTACCTGAATCTGTCCCTCGCTCGGTTCCGGGATCGGTGCGTCCTCCACTCTCAAAGGGTCACCGAATTTGTGAACAACGGCAGCTTTCATCTTCTTCGTCATGTCGAATTCTTCCTAATGCTGAGTATTTTTTGATCTGGCGCAATTTTACTTCAAGGCCCGAGCCTCGCATGTCCGATCAAAAGAAACCGAGTTTGTTGGGGTTGTAGCTGACGAGCATGTTCTTCGTCTGCTGATAATGGCCGAGCATCATCTTGTGGTTCTCTCGTCCGATGCCTGACTGCTTATAACCGCCAAAGGCTGCGTGGGCTGGATAGGCATGGTAACAGTTTGTCCATACACGCCCTGCTTTGATCGCCCGCCCGAAGCGGTAGCAGGTATTGGCGTCTCGGCTCCACACGCCAGCACCGAGGCCGTAAAGCGTGTCATTGGCGATCGACAGCGCGTCATCATTATCCTTGAAGGGTGTCACGGCAACGACAGGCCCGAAGATCTCTTCTTGAAACACTCGCATTTTATTGTGGCCTTCCAACACAGTCGGCTTGACGTAATAGCCGGACGACAGGTCTCCACCGAGATCGGCTGCTCCGCCACCGGCGAGGATTTTTGCGCCTTCCTGGCGGCCGATATCGATATAGGAGAGGATTTTTTCCTTCTGCTCGGCTGAAGACTGGGCACCTACCATGGTCGTTGGAGACAGGGGGTCGGCTTGCTTGATCTCCGCCACCCGCTCAAGGGCACGCTCCATGAAACGGTCATAGATCTTTTCGTGCACGAGAGCGCGAGATGGGCAGGTGCACACCTCGCCCTGATTGAGGGCAAACATCACAAACCCTTCGAGTGCTTTGTCGAAAAAGGCGTCGTCTTCGCGGGCGACATCCTCGAAGAAGATGTTCGGCGATTTCCCACCAAGCTCCAGCGTCACTGGAATCAGATTTTCCGACGCATACTGCATGATCAGTCGGCCAGTCGTCGTCTCTCCCGTGAACGCAACCTTTGCGATACGTGGTGAGGATGCGAGGGGCTTTCCAGCTTCCAGACCGAAGCCATTGACAATATTAAGAACGCCGGGTGGTAGAAGATCGCCGACAAGCTCCGCAAACAGAAGAATGGTGGCTGGCGTCTGTTCGGCAGGTTTCAGGACGACGCAATTGCCAGCAGCGAGTGCCGGAGCCAGTTTCCAGGCGGCCATCAGGAGCGGAAAGTTCCAGGGGATGATCTGGCCAACGACGCCGAGCGGTTCGTGGAAGTGATATGCGACCGTGTCCTGATCAATTTCACTGATGCCGCCTTCCTGGGCGCGGATACAGCCTGCAAAATAGCGGAAATGGTCAATGGCGAGGGGTAGATCCGCCGCCTTGGTCTCGCGAATGGGTTTGCCATTGTCCCAGCTTTCCGCTGTCGCGAGGAGGTCGAGATTTTCCTCCATGCGATCGGCGATGCGATTCAGGATCAATGCGCGCGCATCTACGGATGTGCGGCCCCAGGCGTCCTTGGCAGCGTGGGCTGCATCAAGTGCTGCTTCTACATCATCGGCGTCGGAGCGGGCGATCTCGCAGACCGGCTTGCCGATTACCGGCGAGATGTTGTCGAAGTAACGACCGGCTTTCGGCGGCGTCCATTCACCATTTATGAAATTATCATAGCGCTTATTGAACGGTGCGCTGAGGCGGGGCTTTTCTAATGTCTTGACATCCATGGCGGTCATATCCTCCTGTTTGTTATGCTTCTTCTTTTGCGTCTTAATCGTGCGCCACCAGATTTGGCGCGTTGATGAACTATGAAAACGCAAGGCGTGCCTGTCACCTCTGGATCGGGCGACACCCAGCACTGACTGTCTCAGTTCTGAGACAAATCCGGCCCTATTCGTCCGGTGCTGAGCTGGCTGGCGCTTGTCGATTGATGCCGAGACGTTTCATGCGCCGATAAAGCGTTGCGCGGCTGAGGCCGAGATCGCGCGCTGCCGCGCTGGCATTGCCGCTTGCCCTGGCGAGGGCACGGCGAATTTCAGATCGTTCGGCATCGCCGAGATCGCTTCTGTTGTGGGTCCCGTCCATGATGTCGCTGAGAGGTGATGGCGTGTCGAAACTGTCATCTCCGAGCCCCAGCGTCCTTCGCGCCTTGCGTGTTGCCCCTACCAGCAGATCATCGCGGTCAACCGCCAGCAGCATGGCACCGCCGGGGCCATGGCCTTCTGCGATGATGATGCGGCAATCGGGGAAGGCATTCTGGAATAAGTCGGATTCGATCCGTCGGGCGGCGTCGGCTGCGGCATGCGCTGTCAGCCGGGCCACACCCATGGTCATGTCCTGCCGGCAGGATGAGACGTCGAGCACAGCCGCAAGCCGGCCAAGGTGGTCGAAGATCGGCGCGCCCATGCAGCTCATGGCCATATTGCGGCTATGGAAATGATCATCCCGGTAGACGATGACGGGGCGCTCCTCGATGAGGCATGTGCCGATTCCATTGGTACCTTCGGCACTTTCGTTCCAGTTGGCACCAGTTCGGAGGCCCGATCTGACAAAAGCCTCATCATCACCAGGGGCACCGCGACGCTCAAGAATGACGCCATCAGCGTTCCCGAGAATGACGCTGCATCCTGACTCGCCGACCGCAGCGAAAAGTCTATCCATGATGCCAGCCGCGATTGGCAGCATATGGCCCATGCGTTCCCGTGCTTCCCGCAGGCTGCAGCGGTCTACCGGCTCCCGCCGCAAGGGATCGTCCGGCACCAGTCCATGGAAATTCAAGGACCGGCTCCAGGAGGCGGCGACGGCCGAGGCGGCGGCTGCGGATTGGGCCGCCTTGACTACTCGTTCTGCATGCGCCGCATGGCTGCTTGGAGGATGCTTTGGCCCCATTAGTATTTCCTCTTATTGAGTAGCATAGCACAAAGGAGGAGTTTTTGTACTTAAGTAGAAATGAACATTAAAAATATTAAAGGTTGCAGGCTATCTTAACCGCGCCGTTTTACTGTTCCCGTCCGCGTCATTGTATAGACGCACCTTGAGCCTGGATAAGTTTACGACGGTCCCCGCGTAAATATCTTTGATGCGACTTTTATATCTGCTCAATTTCAGTCAGGTTTTACTTGAAGGAGATGAGCCGCTGCTCCGAAGGAAAGTCAAAGGTTCACATTAGGTCTATAGATTTATCCTATAGTGCTTTCTTGAACTTTCGATTTCTTTTTTCGCGTGTCGATTGATATGACCTACTCAACTAGGGAGTATAAGGCGATATGTCTAAACTTAAACTATCTGTAGGATTATTAGCTTTGGCTACGGCACTTTCCGCATGTGGCGACGGGGATTCAGACCCGCAACCGATGCCAGTTGATGTGCCGCCTCCGCCAGCTCCACCACCGCCGCCTCCGCCACCACCGCCTCCCCCAGCGGGAACGACGGTATCTTCAGGAGCGGTGACAGGTTTCTCCAGTATTGTCGTCGATGGTGTTGTTCTGGAAACAACCGATATGACGGTATTTGCCATTGAAGGTGAAGACGACGTGATTGGAGATGACAGTGTCATCGCCCTCGGCACCGTCGTCTCCGCGAATGCAACACAAAACGATGATGGATCTCTAACGGCAACGGAGTTCGTCGTCGACGATGGTATTCTTGGCGTGATCGAAAGCATCTCATCCGATTCTGCCAATCCGGAGTTCGGCACCTTCGTTGTTGTTGGTCAGACGATCATTGTTGATGGGAACACTGTTTTCGACGACGATATTGATGATCTTGATGGTGTTGCGGGTGTAGATATCCGCGACCTGGATCCTGCACTCTCTCCGGGTGGTCTCGGACTGGTCGTGGAGATTAGCGGCTTCCCGACGGAATTCGGTGCGATTGCGGCGCGTATTGATGACGAGGACGATTTCGACGCCACCAATATCGGTACGCCGGGCGACGACGATGACGAGGTTCAGGTCGTTGGTTTTGTCGATACTGTTGATCCGCTTGGTAACTTCTTTGCCATCAACGGTGCGACATTTTTTGTGAACGCAGACACCGATCTCGACGACGGGATTGTAGTTGACGATACGCTGCTCGGAGCCTTCGTAGAAGTCGAAGCCGACATTGATGGTGCCGGCGACTTTATTGCGGTCGAGGTCGAAGACGAAGCAGACGTGTTCGACGATCTGTTTGATGACGATTTCGATGACGATTTTGAAATCGATATTGAAGGCCTGCTCCAATCCGTGGATCTCGATGCCGATCCAGATCTGATCATTATCAATGGCGTTGATATCACTGTCGCCGATGCAAGCGGGCTTTCCAGCCTCGTTGGTCAGATTGTCGATCTTGAGGGTACTTTCGATACGGACGGTGTTCTCACCCTCTCCGAAACAGGGGTGGAGGAAGGCAACTCTGTGGAGATCGAGGATCTCATCGCAAGTATCGATACTGCAGCAGGCACATTCACAACGCGCCTCGGTATCGAAATCACACCGACCGGTGCCAGCCGTCTCGAAATCGATGATGACGCATTGGATGATGATAATCTCACACCCGATGAATTTCTAAATGCTATCTCTGTGGGCGATGAAGTCGAGGCGCGCGGCATCCCGGAAACAGATGGTATTGTCTGGACGCGTATCGAAGTCGAAGATGACGACGATGATGATGAATGTAGTTTGCAGGGACCAGTTGAGGGCGGTTCAATAAGTGATCCTACCTTCAGTATTCTCGGTGTTACGATAGATACGACTGGTCTCGAAGATGATGACTTCGAAGATGATGACGATAACTCGATTGGGCGGTCCGGATTTTTTAACGTCTTGATGCCCGGAGATGTGGTCGAAGCTGAAAGCGACGATGACGGATTGGGATGCTCCGATGGTCTGCTTCAAACATTCGATGATGGCGAAGTTGGCTTCGAAGACGATGACGATATTGTTGGTAATGGTTCCTTTGACGATGATGACGATGATGACGATGATGACGATGATGACGATGATGACGATGATGACGATGATGACGATGATGACGATGATGATGCCGATGGTATCAATACGCTTGAGGTGTCCGGAGATGTCAGTCAGCTAAATGCGTCTGCCAATACTTTTTTCGTATCCGGCTTTCTCATTACCGTGACGAATGACACACTTATCGATGATGATATCATTGAGGAGGCACGCGGCGACGATGAGGATGTTGAATCAGATATACCACTCGGCGATCTGCCGGAGACGCTCGGCGAGTTGCTGGAAAATGGCGACGAGGTCGAAGTCCTCATCAACGCAGACGGTATCGCCATAGAAATCGATGATGAGGATTAGGGTTTTCTTTGAGTCGTTCGCCTGAAAGCGGTTAACTCAATATGCAGTAGGCGGAGGGGTTGCCAAACTATGGTGAGTCCCTCCGGCTTTCTTGAATCAAGAGAACGAGGCTAGAAGATCGCTATTCTGCATGGCTGGCCTTTGCGCCGCCGAATGCGTTTGCTGTAATCTCGCAGAGGATGTTGAAAACCTCCTGACGAAAGGGTGTTTTTCTGCGTGCCAGCCCAATCGACCGGAAGGGTGGCGTTCCCAGGAATGGGATGTACTTTATGTGTGGGTCAGGTTCGCTTATGGCGATTTGCGGCATGAGTGTTATGCCTGTGTCTGCACGAACCATTTGTCGAAGCGTTTCCAGGCTGGTGGCAGACAAGTCGGTTCTGTCGCCTACGCCAAGCAGTTCGCATACGGACAAGGCTTGATCTCGGAAGCAGTGGCCTTCCTCCAGAAGCATAAGGCTGTGCTGGTTTAGAATGCCCGTGCCAACGCAGGAAAGATCAGCAAGCTGATGAGAGGCATTCACCGCAAGAAGGAACGGGTCGTCGAAAAGGTGTTCAGCCGTCAGAAATGAGTCGTGCAATGGCAAGGCCAGGAACGCTGCATCGATTGTCCCATTGTGCAGTTTCTCATGCAGCTCCTCGGATTTATCTTCAGCGAAAACCAAGCGAAGTTCCGGCAGGCGTTCTTTCACAAGAGGCACGAGGTCGGGGAGAATGTAGCTCGCAAGGGTTGGAATGATACCCAAGCGATACCGGCCGGCCAGTGGATCCTGAGCCGACGTTGCGAGTTCCTTGATTTGATCGGTTTCCTGGAGGACACGCCTGGCAGACTGAACGATATGTTGTCCGATATCGGTCGGCAGGACATGCTTATTGTTGCGCTCAAATAATGTAACGCCAAGAGATTCCTCGAGTTTTTTAACCTGTAGGCTGAGCGTAGGCTGGCTGACAGAACAGTGCGCTGCGGCTTTGCTGAAGCTTCGTAGATCGGCAACTGCTATGACATATTCCAAGTCTCTGATGTTCATGACGACCCGCTATTGATGACCTCTATCGATACAATTTGAACAATCAATTGTACATTGATCTCGCCTATTGCCAGAAAGATTTTAATAGCTTCTGTCAATGAATTTGCAAGTCATTTGCAACTCTTCGGCAGGCTCGTTGCGATTTCAGAGAGTTCCTGACCCATGTGCCAGCGTGATCTTCAAATTCATCGATATGGCCACCGCGGCGGCAGCCTGAAATCGGCAAACGGTATGCCGCTTAGTCGGCAGATTCGGATCCCTTTCGCTTCATATCAAAAACCTGGAGTTCACTTATGAAATACACCCTCAAAGCTGTATTGCTTGCTTCTGCCTCGGCACTGTTGTCCGATGCAGTTATGGCCACACCGCCTGGATTTCTGCCTCCGTCCATGGGTGGAACACCCCCTACATCTGGTGGTGAAGCGAAGTCTGTCGACTTTTGGTGGCCTGATTACGTGGACCTCTCTCGCTTGAGGCAGAATGGCTACGATGCCGACCCGATGGGTGAGGACTTCGACTATGCAGAAGCATTCCTCTCGCTCGATCTCGAAGAGGTCAAAGCTGATATCGACGCGGTTATGACGGATTCCCAGGATTGGTGGCCTGCGGATTATGGCAACTATGCGGGCTTTATGGTGCGTATGGCTTGGCATTCTGCTGGCACGTATCGTTCAGGTGATGGCCGCGGTGGGTCCGACGGTGGCCAGCAGCGGTTTGAACCCCTGAATAGTTGGCCAGACAATGCATCATTGGACAAAGCGCGCCGCTTGTTGTGGCCGGTCAAGCAAAAGTACGGACATAATCTTTCATGGGCTGATCTGATCGTACTCGCAGGCAATGTTGCTCTTGAGAATAGCGGGTTTAAGACATATGGCTTCGCTGGTGGTCGCACAGACGACTGGGAACCTGAACTCGTATACTGGGGGCCTGAAACCAAGTTTCTGGCATCCGACCGCCGATTTGACGAAGGTGGCGACCTGGAAGAGCCGCTTGGCGCTTCTGAAATGGCGTTGATTTATGTCAATCCGGAAGGCCCGCACGGCAATCCCGATATCCTTGCCTCTGCAAATATAATTCGGACGACGTTTGGCCGTATGGGAATGAATGACGAGGAAACCGTTGCTCTGATTGTTGGCGGCCACACGCTGGGCAAAGCCCATGGTGCTCACAAGGCAGCTGATTGCGTAGGCGCGGAACCGGCTGCGGCGGGTCTCTACAGGCAGGGACTAGGCTGGAAAAACAAATGCGGATCCGGTGCGGGTGCAGATGCGGTTACAAGCGGGCTCGAAGGTGCCTGGACCGCAACGCCCGTTGCCTGGAGCAATAATTACGTTCAGAATCTTTATGCCTTTGAATGGAAGCTTTCCAGCAGCCCTGGCGGCGGCAAGCAATGGGTGCCCGAAAATGAAGAGGAAGTGAGATTCATTCCCGATGCTCACGACCCGGACAAGTTCCATGCACCGATTATGTTCACGACCGATCTCGCGCTTCGATATGATCCTGAATACGGCAAGGTCGCCCAGCGGTTCCTCGAGAATCCGGAGGATATGGATGACGCTTTTGCCCGTGCGTGGTTCAAGCTGACCCACCGGGATATGGGGCCGAAGACGAGATATATCGGTCTGGAAGTCCCGGAGGGCGATAATATCTGGCAAGATCCACTGCCTAAAGCGGATTATGATCCTATCAATGAGAGCGATATTGAAACCCTTAAGGAGAGCATTCGCGAGACGGGTCTGACGACATCGGAACTTGTTCGTACGTCATGGGCGTCGGCGGTCACC
The DNA here is from genome assembly GCA_039196965.1 of Pseudomonadota bacterium. Lineage (GTDB taxonomy): Bacteria > Pseudomonadota > Alphaproteobacteria > Caulobacterales > Hyphomonadaceae > CALLCD01. The sequence continues at coordinate 12,754 of JBCCUK010000020.1, forward strand.
TTCCGCGATACTGACTACCGGGGCGGTGCTAATGGCGCACGTGTCAGGTTCGCTCCGCAGAAAGATTGGGCGCTTAATGATCCTGAGGAACTTGCACGGGTCGTCGCCACTCTTGAAGAGGTCCGGACTGAGTTTAATTCCCGCCCGGCGAGAGGTTTTGGCTTCTCTCGCAGTAAGAACGAGCGCAAGGTTTCACTTGCGGATCTAATTGTTCTCGGCGGCGCGGTTGGTATCGAGGGTGCGGCCTTAAAGGCTGGCTATGAGATTGAAGTGCCGTTCACACCAGGACGCACGGACGCAACTCAGGAGCAAACCGACACTGCCAGCTTCAATCTTCTGAAACCGGCAGCAGACGCATTCCGAAATCATTATGGGCACCTAGCTCGCCGGTCACCGTCTGAAATGATGATCGACCAGGCTGATACGCTGACATTGACGGTACCTGAAATGACTGTGTTGATCGGCGGCATGCGGGCGCTCGATGCAAATGCTGGTGGCTCGCAGCACGGTGTGTTCACCGATAAAGCGGGTACGCTGACAAATGACTTCTTTGTCAATCTTCTAGACATGTCGACAAAGTGGGCACCGTCCGAGGCCGATGATGGCGTTTTTGAAGGTCGTGATCGCTCGACAGGGGATCTGAAGTGGACTGCGACGGAGGTTGATCTGGTCTTTGGGTCTAATACTGAGCTTCGCGCTGTCGCTGAGTTTTATGCGTATGCTGATGGTGAGGAGACGTTCGTTGACCACTTCGTCGATGCTTGGGTAAAGGTCATGATGCTTGGCAGGTTCGATACGGAGCGCTCGTAAAAATAACCTGGTTCCGCCCGCGCTGATTTTCAGCCCAAGGAGAAGCGGCGCGGGTGGGACACTCAGAAAAAGCAGGCCAGGTAAATTCCATGGTGTATGAAGATTACTTCAAACAGGCGGTTGCAAGCCTTCACGCGGAGAAACGGTATCGGATCTTTGCAGATCTGGAACGCATCGCCGGGCGTTATCCGCAGGCGATCTACCGCGGCGGGGATACGCCTCGCGAAGTCACAGTCTGGTGCTCCAACGACTATCTTGGCATGGGCGAGCACCCGAAGGTATTGCAGGCGCTTCAGGAAACGTCTGGCGCGTTGGGAGCAACAGCGGGGGGAACTCGCAATATATCGGGCACAAGCCACCCTCTGGTCGATTTGGAAGCTGAACTGGCCGACCTTCACGGAAAAGAAAGTGCGCTTGTATTTACATCCGGGTTCGTCTCGAATGATGCAACACTGAGCACTTTGGGCAAGGTCCTTCCGGACCCTATATTCTTCTCAGACGAGTTGAACCATGCCTCCATGATCGAGGGCATTCGTCGGTCCGGAGCCAAGAAACATATCTTCCGCCACAATGATGTCGAGCATTTAGAAGAGCTGCTTCAGCGGGAGCCTTTCGAGCGCCCCAAACTTATTGCCTTTGAAAGCCTTTACTCAATGGATGGCGACATTGCACCGATTGGTGAGATTTGCGACCTTGCGACAAGGTACAATGCCTTGACCTATGTTGATGAGGTGCATGCTGTCGGGCTGTATGGCGATCGCGGCGGCGGCATCTCCGAAGCCCAGGGGTTAGCTGACAAGATTGATATTATCGAGGGCACCTTGGCAAAAGCCTTCGGGGCGCTCGGCGGATACATCGCTGCCTCGAATGTCATCATTGATGCTATTCGTTCCTATGCGCCAGGATTTATATTCACGACAGCATTGCCACCAGCTATCGCAGCAGCAGCTTCCGCATCGATCAAACATCTAAAGTTCTCATCTGCCGAGCGAGATTTGCATCAGCGTCGCGTTCAGCAAACCAAACATGCACTGCTTGGAGAAAACCTTCCGGTTATGCCCACGAAAACGCATATCCTACCGCTCTTTGTTGGTGATCCGCAGCAGTGCAAGGCTGCATCTGATCATCTTTTGGCCGCTCACGATATATATGTTCAGCCGATAAACTATCCCACAGTAGCCCGCGGTACAGAGCGTTTACGGCTAACACCTGGACCATATCATTCAGAAAGACATATTGCTGGCCTGGCAACTGCTCTGAAAGAAACATGGTTGCGCTTTAATCTGCCGACGGCTGATGATGTTATGAGCGCAGACTTCATGCAAGGGCCTAATCGCAGCTGGCTGCCTGTCCATCGCGCCGGTGGCTGATGGCTACCATTCGACGGTACTCGCAAAAGTTCGAGACCCTTGTCATTGGAGTCTGCATCGAGCAATCTGGCAGCATGCTGAGCTTCGATGCTGTGCTTTCAAATGCTTCCGTCCATCATGGCGGCAAAGATGCCGTGCTCGCCATGTCAGAAAACGGCCATGCTGTTCCCGATTACGCCCGGATCCCTGCTGACCGCCTCCTCTCAGTGATGACGCGCTGCGTATTTAATGCCGGATTCAACTGGAAGGTCATTGATGCCAAGTGGGAAGGCTTCGAGGCGGCCTTTGAAGGATTTGATCCCGGCAAACTCGCATTCTTCGGTGATGAAATGATGGGTAAGCTTGTGTCCGACGAGCGTATTGTTCGCAATGGACAGAAGATCAGGGCAACGTTGGAGAATGCGGCATTCGTCCACCGCATCGAAACTGAAGACGGCGGTTTTGCAGCCAAACTGGCGAATTGGGATGCTGCGGATCAACTGGGTCTGCTTGCCTGGCTATCAAAGGATGGATCGCGACTGGGTGGGGCGACAGCTCAGTACTATCTCCGCTTTTCCGGATGGGATGCCTGGATTGCTTCAGGCGACGTCTGTCGGGCGCTTGCTGGAGCAGGCATACTCGATAAGCCCACGGCCACGTCCAAGTCAGCACTTCGAAAAGTGCAGGACACGGTGAATAGCCTTCATGATGAAAGCGGTTTACCCCGCGCGCAAATCAGCCGTTTGCTCGCACTAAGCGTCGGCTAGCGATCAAAGGAAGACGAGGGCGAAGCTCAGCCCGCAGAAGAGTAATGCAAGGCTAGCCACGATGTCGCGTGCGATGTCTGCCATGAACAACCCCATCAGTCCTTTGGTGCTGAAGAGGATGCAAGGGAAGGGCCATACCGGAACTCGATGCGATGCCTCGCTCAGTCTTCGGACCGCTTCTTTCCGTCGAGATCCTTTTCCGTCTTTTTGGAGGTTTGTCTGGCGGCGGCTTTCTCCACTTTGCTTTGGCCGTACTTTACCCGATTTTCGGCTGCGCTCTTTTCCTTTGCAACCTTTGCCCGTGCTTTTCGCGCCCTATTCAGATTGATTGGCGTGACCATGCTAATCGGCTTTCGGGTTTGCCTCCCGCCACTGTTCCATGGCGAGGGAAATCGCGAAGGTCTCCCGATATTTGGGGCTGGCTGCCGGACGCGGTGGGTTCACCCGCGCCATGTCCATAATTTCGGCAAGCTTGTTGTGAGCTGCACCTGCCTGGGCAGCACCTATGTAGGCATGAAGTTCTAGAAGAGCTGATGAAAGCGGATCATCAGCCCTCAGAACGAAATAAGGTTCGTCATCGGAAAGCTTTTCGTAGCAGTCGAACTGGGACGGGTTGGCTTTTGAGCCGACGAGAGCTGCAGTCATATTCGTTATCCCTCTCTTGTATTGGTTCTGTGGGTGGGCGAGCTTTCAACTTATTCAAAATCGCTGGGGAGCACGTCGGGCGGGCTGTTGTCCATATCAAGGAGTAGTTTCCAGCGGCCATCGTCCTGTCGCCGGTAAACGAGGGTGACGCGGCCAGTTGGCCCTGGCGCGTTCACTCCCTTCGGCGGTTGAAAATAATACTTGCCCAGAAGTAGACCCATATCACCGGAGACAAAGGCCTTTTCCTCCTTGAAAAGGAGTTTTCCACGATTGTTGGCAAAGCCTGCAGCGTAGCGGGCGCGTATCTCATCAAGATTTGTCAGTAATGGGGCTGTTGCGCCCGCGTAAATGCTCTCAACTTCATAGAGTGCCATCAGGGCATCTATGTCCTTGGCATTATACGCTGTGAGCCAGGCTGCCAAATTGGCGCGTATGGACCCGAGATTCTCTCTCATCGTCTCGGAACCCTCTTTAAGGCTAGCCTGTGCAGACGAAAGGCCGACATTCCCCTGATAGGCCATGGCGGCCATCAGCAAGGAGACAATGCTCAACAGTTTCCGCATAGCTAACCACTCACGCGCCTATTTCGGCCCAATCATATCCTCTGGCCGCACGACACGGTCATAGGTCTCGCTATCGACATAGCCAAGCGTTAGCGCGGCTTCTTTGAGGGTTGTGCCGTCCTTGTGCGCCTTCTTGGCAATCTCGGTCGCCTTGTCGTAGCCAATTGTTGGAGCAAGGGCTGTGACGAGCATAAGAGAGCGGTTCATCAGCTCGGTGATGTTGTCCGTCCGCGCTTTGATCCCAACGACACATTTGTCAGAGAATGCCATGCAGCTGTCGCTCAAGATCCGGATCGACTGGATCATATTGTAAGCCATCACCGGCTTGTAGACATTCAGTTCAAAATGGCCCTGCGATCCTGCGACGGTCATGGTTGTGTGGTTTCCCATTACCTGTGAGCAGACCATGGTCAGTGCTTCGCACTGGGTCGGATTCACCTTGCCGGGCATGATGGAGGAGCCGGGCTCATTTTCAGGTAAGGCCAGTTCGCCGAGGCCGGAGCGCGGCCCGGAGCCCAAAAACCGAATATCGTTGGCGATCTTGAAAAGAGATGCGGCCACCGTGTTCAGAGCACCGTGGGCGGACACAAAAGCGTCGTGGGCGGCCAGGGCTTCAAACTTATTCGGTGCGGTTACGAAGGGCAGTTCGGTATATGCGGCGACCTCCTCTGCAAAAGCCTCAGCAAAGCCGGGCTTGGTGTTGAGGCCCGTACCGACCGCTGTGCCGCCCTGAGCGAGCGGGTAGAGGTATTCAAGACCTTCCTTCACCCGGCGAATGCCGAGGTCCATCTGCGCAACATAGCCAGAGAACTCCTGGCCAAGGGTCAGCGGGGTCGCATCCTGAGTATGCGTTCGGCCGATCTTGATGATGTCTTTGAAGCTCTCTGCCTTGTCGTTCAGCGCATTCCGCAAATATTGTAGCGCAGGCAGCAGGCAGTGCACGATTTCCTCGGCCGCAGAGATGTGCATGGCGGTTGGGAACGTATCATTTGAGCTTTGCGAACGGTTGCAATGGTCGTTCGGGTGCACAGGATCTTTCGATCCGATCACGCCGCCCATGATCTCGATTGCCCGGTTGGAGACAACCTCGTTGGAATTCATGTTCGATTGCGTGCCGGAGCCCGTCTGCCAGACAGAGAGTGGAAAATGATCATCAAGTTTGTTTTCGGCCACTTCCGAGGCTGCCTGTACGATCGCATCGGCAATATCCGCCTCGATATTGTCCATTCGCCTGTTCGCAAGTGCTGCAGAACGCTTGATGATGCCCAAGGCGCGAATCACTGCCGCAGGCATGGTTTCGTTACCAATTGGGAAGTTTATCAGCGAGCGCGCCGTTTGAGCGCCAAAATACCGGTCTGCGGGCACTTCCAACGGCCCAAAGCTATCGGTTTCGGTTCGTGTCTCTATCATGTTATTATGCAATCCCTATTTGTAATGCCTGGATCGATTTGATCCCTCTCTAATTGGGAAAAAGCCATACGGCTAGGGCGTTTAATTCGCGCTTCTGCGACAGGGCGGACACTTGCTCTTTTGCGTTGCGACCTAAATAGAAGAGGAGGTTATCAGGAGCGGCCTATGCCCGACACCGAAACGATCGCCCCACCGGACGTCGAACTCGATGATCCGAATTTCGATTGCCGAAGTGTTCCCTTCGATAAGACGGGCCTTTTACTGGTAAATCTTGGCACACCGGATGGTACTGATTACTGGTCCATGCGGCGATATCTTTCCGAATTTCTGTCTGACCCTCGCGTCATCGAAATCCCCATGTTTGCCTGGCAGCCGCTACTTCAGGGGATCATCTTGTCTATCCGCCCATCAAAATCCGGTGAGGCATACAAGAAAATCTGGATGAACGACATCGATAAGTCGCCGCTCCTTTATTTTACCGAAGAGCAGACCCGGAAGCTTAATGAGCGGATTGGTTCAGACGATCTGATCGTCGATTTCGCCATGCGTTATGGCAATCCCTCAATGGAGAGCAAAATAGAGGCGCTGAAGAAGCGCGGCTGCGAGCGGATCGCTGTTCTTGCCCTCTATCCGCAATACTCCGCTGCGACCATGGCAACGGTCTATGACAAGACCTTCAAGCTGCTCAAGAAAATGCGTTGGCAGCCATCGGTTCGGACTGTGCCGCCATTTTATAGCAATACAGCCTACATTGAAGCCTTGTCCAATTCGCTTCAGCGTCAGATCGATGCGCTGGACTTCGATCCGCAGGTCGTGCTGCTGTCCTATCATGGCATTCCAAAGCTATGCGTCAGCAAGGGCGATCCCTATCACTGCCACTGTCTGGAGACGACGAGAATGGTGCGCGAATATCTCGGCTGGCCGGACAGCTATTGTCGCACAACATTCCAGTCCCGTTTCGGACCCCAAGAATGGTTGCAGCCCTATACGGATGAAACACTGGAGGCTCTTCCGGGCGATGGGATCACGCGCGTTGCCGTTGCTGCTCCCGCCTTCATCTCCGACTGTGTTGAGACACTGGAAGAAATCGCCATTGAGGGCAAAGAAGAGTTCATGGAGGCGGGTGGCGAGCAATTTGCGACTCTCGAATGCCTGAACGATTCCGATGAGTGTATCGACGTGCTTGAGGCCCTTGCCCGTAAGGAGCTTGCGGGCTGGGCCAGCGTGTAGCGTCAGAACCTGTAGAACAGCCCCGCTCCGAAGAAGACCTGATCTTCTGATCCAACTTCATTGACGATGGAACTGTCGGCAGCATCGCCCAGCAGCCTGTTATAGGCGACTCGTGAGAAAACGCCCCAGCGCTCCGAGAAGGACAGGATGGAAAATGCTTCCAAGCCGATATCGCGAGCGCCCCCGCCGGCATCGAATTTGCTGATGCCGGATAGGTCTGCGGCGGCTGCATCTACTGAGAAATATGTGTTGAAATAGTCTCCCGTGGCAAAGCTCGCATTTGCCGCCACACCTATCCTCAACATGCGGTTTACTGCGAAGAAGTACTCCAACTCGCCATCGATAGTCAGCCCGCTATGGGTTCCGAGCACGTCGTGGCGCACTGTCGTGGTTCCGGTCAGCGTACCTTCCTTCAGTGACCCAAATGCTATGCGAAAGCCGGCAAAGCCGCCAAGCTCAACCGCGGCATCAATGCTCGGAAGCGCTGTCACCTGCTCAGTATCTATGAAATCGTCATTTCGTGGAAGTACAACGCCGAATGCTGGACCAGCGCGCCATATAGGATGGGGTAACAGATCCACTCTGCCTTCCAGCCCTTCCAGCTCTATCTCTCTGTCGAACAGGGAAAACCGGGAGACAATAAGGGGAACCGGTCGCAGACGCTCTGCCCCCTCAAACTCCGGTAGGGCCGCCGCACCAACCACAAGGAAAGATTGGCCAGTATTGTTCGGATTTCCATCGGGCTGAGCTAGGGCGGATAAGAATGCGTTGACAAAGGAAAGGATGAGTACGGCGAACAACCGGTTTAGCATTCGAGTGGTCTCCAAAAGCGCTTAGATTATAACTTGCATATACAAGTATATTTCTAACGCTTCGGTTCAAACAGATTTCTGCATGGGGACTAGGCTAACGCCCGAATTGCCTCTTTAAGCGTTGCCCATTCAGCCGAGCTGAGATCCTTCAGGGTTGCCGCCTGGGCTTTTTCCCACAAGGGCAATGCCGTTTTCAGGACAGATTTTCCCTCATCTGTTATCGATATCAGTTTTACCCGGCCGTCCTCTTTGTGGGCATTTCGGACCACTAGTTGGCGATGAATAAGAGGTTTCAAATTGCGTGTGAGCGTGCTGACATCCATGCCCATAGCATCGGCCAGTCGTGTCTGCGGAAGTGACCCGGCTTTGCTTATCGCGACAAGGGCTGTGAATTGAAAAGAGGATAGATTTACGGGGCGCAGGGCTTGCTCGAACCGCCTTGTCACCATGCGGCTTGCCCGTCGCAAGTTAAATGCCGCGCAGCTTGAAGCAACCAACTCGAGATCAGCCATGAATGCGTTCTAGCACAGGCACTTGTATATGCAAATTTTCTCCGATTTGCCGAAGTGCAGACCGGCGCTTTTCCATCCGGTGAAGGTCGGGCAGTAAGCCCGGATGGATGATACTTGGACACGTCGAAACAAAACGGCTGCCCGCATCACAGAAGATGGTGCTCTGGAGGTTCGCTGCATTGGTCTCACCACCCAGGCGAAGTACTACAAGACCCATCTGCGCGAGTTTTTTCGGAAGGACTTTCAGCGCCTCCGTCCGGGATATGGGGAATACTACGTTCACATCGTTATGGAGTATACTGGCGATGCGCCGTGGATGGATCTCGACAATCTTGCCAAGGCGCTTCTCGATGCGCTCACCGGCAATGTCTTTGAAGATGACCATCAGGTTGCCCGGCTGCTGGTTGAGCGCCGCGTCGGCGAGCGCGAAGGTATCTGGCTGAGAGCTGAAGAGATCTGACACGCCTCTTGCCAAAACCCCTTTCGTCGCTGACACTCTCATCTGGCATGTGAAAGGGATATCGCAATGTCAGATCTACGCTTCGAAAAGGCGAGCGATGCCGTCGGCATCTTCGCCCACGGTGTTCAACTCAAAGACCTTTCCGATCAGGACTTCGCCGCCATCAAAGATGCGTTCTTTGAGCATGGTGTCGTCTTTTTCCGCGACCAATATATGACACCGGATGATCATGTCGCCTTCGCTCGCAGATGGGCAGATATCGATATCAATCGCTTCTTTACGCCGTTGGATACGCACCCTGAAATAGCCATTGTTCTGAAAGAACCGCATCAGAAATCAAATATTGGTGGTGGTTGGCACACCGATCATTCCTATGATCAGATCCCGGCTATGGGGTCCATTCTGCGTGCGATCGATCTCCCGGAGACGGGCGGCGACACGCTGTTCGCGTCCATGCAGGCGGCTTATGATGCCTTGGATCAGGAGGCGAAGGACCAGATTGAGCCGTTGAAGGCTCGCCACTCCAGCCGCCACATCTTCGGAGCAGGGGCGGCGGAGGCCGAGGCTGTCGGCGACCGGTTCGCCAATGCCGATAAAGCAACACAAGACGCTATTCATCCAATCGCTTTGGCTCACCCTGAAACAGGTCGAAAATGTATCTATGTAAACGCTGCGTTTACGACCGGCATCGTCGGAGTGCCAGATGATGAAGCACAAGCATTGCTACAGCAACTCTACGCACACTGTGTCCAGCCTGAATTCGCCTATCGTTTTCAATGGGAGCCAGGCTCCATCGCCATGTGGGACAATCGATCAACCTGGCATTGGGCCATGAACGATTACCATGGCCAGCGTCGATATATGCACCGCATTACTCTTAAGGGCGTGCCGCTATATTAGACCGAGTTTATGCTTGGCGAGCATTTCATAATTCGGCAGGGCACGATCGCAAACTAACTGAAGGTTTGGTGGCAAGTCGGGCAGATCGCTTGGTGCTGGCCCAAACCCAGTTGATTTAAGGACCGCATCGTACCAGTGGCTGGCCCAAACTCCGTCTTCCGGGCGGCCGCCAGCTTCCCAGCCGAGCATTGAAGATTCGAAATCAATCTCCAACTCGCTGCATAAGGCGCTCAGTATAGTTTCCGGTGTATTTAGTATATCGTCTGCATCAACAATAATTGGTGTGCTGTTTGTTCGCGCTCTCGCTTCGTGATAAAGCTCAGCCTGCTGAGGAAAGCCGATCGAATAGATGTCGGCCTTTTCCATTTTGCGAGCATAGGATGTAAGGACACGGGCCGGGTGGCGGATCAGGAAAACACTGGTGACCTGCTCCATCCAGTCGCGCGGAATACCGTCCACCATATGGTGGGTCATCTGTTTCTGGTAGATCACCCGAGCCATCGCTGGACCCTCGCTCAACTGCCTGGCCACAGCATCAGCATCGGCGGAGTGCGCCGCCAGAATTTCATCCCGCATAGGGTGGTCGAGGCCGGTCAATTTCAGGAATGATGCGTAGAAGGGCTCGTCAATGCAAAGTGTGTCACTCCGCGCACCGAAGCTTCGCATCATAGCCGTCGAAAGATTGCGCGGGCCTGACCATACAGCGATGCGCTTTGGTTTGGCAATCATCGGATTGGTGTCAGATTGTTTTGCACGTGCGCTTGATAGAGTTTTGATATGCGCTGGCTCACGGGACCGCTCAGTTCTCTGATTGTCCGTCCATCGACATCTCTAATTGGGCTCACACCGGCAAACGTCCCCGTAAGGAACGCCTCGTCCGCGGAGTAAACATCAAAAAGAGAGAACCGTTTCTCATAAGCGGGAATGCCAGCCTCTCGGCAAACTTGGAGGATGTTCCCGCGCGTGATGCCGCCGAGACAATAGTCCGGCGGCGATGTCCAGACCTCACCATCTCTTACGATGAAGAAATGCGTCGAATTGCAAGTTGCCACAAATCCGTCGGCGTCGAGCATCAGGGCTTCGTCGGCACCGGCCTTGTCGGCCTGAATACAGGCCAGGATGCAGTTCAGCTTTGAATGGGAGTTCAGCTTTTGATCCTGCTCGGCCGGGCCAGTGCGGCGGACGTGAACCGTGAAGAGCGATTGCCCCTTGGCGATCACCTCCGGCACGGGCGACTTGTACTCCGGAACGATCACTGTAGTCGCCGGCGTTATGGTAAAGCGCGGCCCCTGATAGGGCGATTTCTTCACACCGCGCGTCACCATTAGTCGTACATGGACGCCGTCCGCCATCTTATTGGCATTCAGGCAATCGAAAAGGCGTGAGGTCAGTGCTTCGCGGGTGAGGCCGATATCCATATCGATGGTCTTTGCGCCCGCGTAGAGCCGGTCGAGATGGGCGTCCAGAAAGGCCACCCCGCCCACCGTCACGCGCAGGCCTTCCCAAACGCCGTCCCCCAGGAGGAAGCCGGAATCGAATACCGAAACCGTCGCCTCTGAGCGATGCTTGAGTTCGCCATTGATCGAGATCAGAATATCCTTATTTCGCGGATCGTCCTGATAATCGTGCACACCGTGGAGATCTGTCGTCATTCCAAGGCGTTATCATTCGTTTCCGCTCAATTCAAACCATGACAGATGGGTGCCGGTGGACTATCGTCCCGCCAGCCGGATGAAAAAGTGACGGGAGAAGGCTGAATGTTGTTGCGCGTACTGGTGTTGGTGAGCTTCGCTTTTGCGGCCTGGCAATCTGGGGCGGCCCAGGAGATGAAGGCTTCCGATACTGAACCCTATGAGCCTTACAGCCTCACCGTCGACCGCAGGGGCACCTTTAATGGCGAGCGCATTGATTATCAGGTCGTCCTGTCCGAAACGGTCCTGAAAAACGATGAGGGTGAGGAAGAGGCGGCTATTTTCTCCACCGCTTATCTGAAAACCGGTGTAGGCGATTATACCGATCGTCCAATCACTTTCCTTTTTAACGGCGGGCCGGGGTCGTCCTCGGTTTGGCTGCATATGGGGGCTTTTGGGCCGAAGCGTGTCGCGATTCCCTCTGATGCGCGCGATGACGGTGCACCGCCATATCCCATCGTGGACAATCCCGATGCGCTGCTCGATGTCACGGATATCGTCTTTATTGATCCTGTCGGGACGGGTTTCTCTGTGGCGCTTGGTGACACGGAGCCCAAGGATTTTTGGGGTGTCCATGAGGATGCGAAGGCCGTTGCCAAGTTCATTCGCCAGTGGATCAGTGCCAATGGCCGCTGGAACAGCCCGAAATATCTTGGCGGGGAGAGCTACGGCACGCTAAGGACAGCCGCTGTTGCCCATGAACTCGAAGGTGGGACGTATAATGACGTTTCGCTAAACGGCCTGATCCTCGTCTCCACCGTCCTTGATATGTATCATGACCTTACGGCCCCGGGGAATGAGCTTGCCTGGCCGGTTCTGTTGCCGACCATGGCGGCGACCGCCTGGTATCATAATGCGCTTGCAGATCGGCCAGACGATCTTGAGGCTTTCGTTCAGGAGGCTCGCGAGTTTGCCGAAACGGACTACATGGTCGCTTTAATGAAGGGGAACCGCCTCGGCGATGCTGAGCGCGCCGATGTCCGTGCCCGGCTGTCGCGTTTCACAGGGCTTTCCGAAGAGTTTCTCGACGACGCAAATCTCCGCGTCTCGCTCGCCCGCTTTCAGAAGGAACTTTTGCGCGATCGTGGCCTCACGGTCGGCCGTCTCGACAGCCGCTATACTGGTGTCGATTATGACAATGCTGGCGACAGCCCTGACCAGGACCCCTCTTTCGTCGCCATTGACGGGGCTTATACCGGTGCTGTGAACGCCTATTTCCGCTCCGATCTTGGTCTCGATCTGCCCCGCGAGTACGAAATCATTTCCGGCCTCGGCCGGGAGTGGAACTGGGATGTGGATGGCCCCGCCGGGCGCTTCATGCACAATGTTGCCCCATTTATCGGCGCGGCCATGCGGTACAATTCTGAGTTGCGTGTGTTCAATGCGGCTGGGTATTATGACTTCGCAACGCCTCTCTTCAGTGCGGAGTTCAGCCTCACCCGGAATGGCGTTGTTCCTGATCGCATTGTCTTTGAATACTACCCCGCCGGACACATGATGTATGTGCACGAACCATCCTTGACCAAACTGAATGACGACATTCGTGCCTTCATCGAGGCGCAATAATTATCGATGAGTTGGGAAGCTGAAGCTGAAGAGATTCGCAGGCGCAAAGAACTTGCCCTGGCTCAAGGCGGTGAGGCATCTGTTGCCCGCCAGCACGAGAAAGGTCGGCTTACGATCCGGGAACGGATCGATCTTCTGCTTGATGAGGGTAGCTTTGACGAGGTTGGTCCTGCTGCAGGAGCCGCCGAGCGCGGAGACAATGGGGCGCTTTTAAGCTTCGATCCGGCAAATTTTATTCTCGGCTTTGGAAGGATCAATGGCCAGAGGGTTGTGGTCGGCGGCGAGGATTTCACCATGAAGGGCGGCTCGCCGTCTCCCGCGGGTCTGCGCAAAAGTGTCTATACCGAAGATCTCGCCCTGCAGTATAAGTTGCCGCTTGTTCGTCTCCATGAAGGGGCGGGCGGCAGTGTGGGCGGTACAGGCGGCAAGGGCCAAAGTCTGCCTGGCCCGGTTTTCGCCACGCCGCGATTCAAATCCGTTGCAGAATGTATGGCGAGGGTACCGGTGGCAACGGCAGCCCTCGGTGCTGTCGCTGGGTTACCAGCGGCGCGGCTCGTCTCGTCGCATTTTTCCGTGATGTCGAAATCGACTGCTCAGGTGCTGACGGCTGGACCTGCGGTTGTCGAGCGCGCCATGGGCGAAAAGAAGACGAAGGACGAGCTTGGCGGTTGGAAAGTCCACACAAAGAACGGCACTGTCGATAATGGCGGGGAAGATGAAGCCGATTGCCTCGCCCAGATCCGCCGCTTCCTCTCTTACATGCCATCGAATGTGGACACGCTGGCACCGGTGACCTCTACGGACGATCCCGTCGATCGTACAGAGGAGGCACTTATTGATATTGTACCTCGTGAGCGCCGCCGCGCTTTTGATATGCGCAGTGTGCTGAAGCTGGTGCTGGATCAGGACAGTTTCTTTGAAATGGGTGCCGGCTATGGCCGCTCGCAGATTGTTGGCCTAGCCCGGCTCAACGGTCAGCCGGTTGGTATCTGGGCGAACAATTGTAAATTTCTTGCTGGATCGATGACTGCCGATGGCGCGCAAAAAGCGCGCCGCTTCATGGAGCTATGCGAAGTATTCAGCCTGCCGATTATCAGCTTTATCGATGAGCCGGGTTTCATGATCGGATCTCAGGCTGAGCACGAAGCAACCATCCGTCATGGTGCAAACGCTGTACTCACTGCCTCGCTCACCACAGTGCCCTGGGCGTCTATACTGGTACGGAGATCATTTGGTGTCGCTCAGGCGGCCCATTACGGACCCGGCGGTCTTGTGCTGGCGTGGCCATCAGGTGAGTCCGGTCCATTGCCTGTAGAAGGCGGAGTTGCCGTTGCGTTCCACCGTGAGATCGCGGCGGCTGAGGATCCCGACGCCCGGCGCAAAGAGCTGGAAGAGGCTTTTGCTGCCCGTCAATCGCCTTTTCCTCGTGCAGAGGCCTTGTCCGTCCACGATCTGATAGATCCTCGCCAAACCCGACCGGAGCTTTGCCGCTGGATAGACCGTGTTCAGCCTTTACTGCCCGACTTGCTGGGTCCGTCCCACTTCGCCATTCGCCCTTAGGAGATATGTCTTATGGCTACAGAGATTGAACTGGAAACCGGTGGCAGTGTCTGGAAGGTGCTGGTCAAGGAGGGGGATAAGGTGAGCGAGGGTGACACGCTCTTCATACTTGAGGTGATGAAAATGGAAGTGCCTTATGAAGCTCCGACATCGGGAATGCTCACCTCGCTGAAACTTGCTGAGGGGGATGTGGTGGAAGAAGGACAGATCGCGGGGCAAATCGATTAGATGCCAGCAACAAAAGGCCCGGCGCAAACACCGGGCCGTCAGCGAATAATAAAATTCTTGGTGTGGTTAGCTTACGCTAAACGACCCGCCGCTGGATTTATCGATATCCACATTTGAAGCACCGCCGCGAACCTTAATACTCGCGCCGGACGAAGCCTTGCCCCTCACGCGATCGGTGGCATAAGCGTTAATTGTTGCGCCTGAAGATGCATCTGCGTTGACCTCCTGGCACTCTAGCGTGCCAGCTGAGATGCTTGCTCCCGATGATGCGTCAATTGATGTCCTGCTACATTGTCCTTCAGCAGAGATTGATGCCCCTGATGAGGTGTCGAGTTCCACGATCTCGCCAGCGATGCCGCTTGCGCGAATGGTGGCACCTGATGAGGCGTCGATCTCGACATAGTCGCCGACAAATCCGTTGGCTGTGGCTGTGGAACCGGAGCTTGCGTCAAGGCCAGAAACAGCCGGTCCGGTCACATTGACGGTAAACCTGTTTTTGCGGTTTCCACCCCAGTTCCA
Organism: Pseudomonadota bacterium; assembly: GCA_039196965.1. Lineage (GTDB taxonomy): Bacteria > Pseudomonadota > Alphaproteobacteria > Caulobacterales > Hyphomonadaceae > CALLCD01. The sequence goes on from JBCCUK010000020.1 coordinate 27,776, forward strand.
GCCGTTACGAGGCCGTCTGATATAGAGCGTATCGTCTTCTACCTCGATAATGAGTTTGTCGAAGTCGCCCTGTTCGGTTTCAGCAACAATTGACTGCTCTGGTCCGGCTTCGAAGATTACCGTCAGTCCCGAAGAAACATCAATTTCGTTGAAAGGCGGCAGCTCATAGGTGCGCGTTTCAGCAGAGGCCGAGACAGCGAGCTCGCCGGCGGCAAGTATGGAGATGAGGAGAGAGCGTTGCATGGTGTGACCCCTTTTTTCGACCGATGATCTTGACATGTACTTATTGAATTACGATAAGTCAATTATTGATTTTCAATAAGGAGCAAAATCATGAAAATTCAACTCGCGAGCGCTGTGTTGGGGATCGCCATGTTGGGCGGATGCGTCATCATCGATGCCGATGACGCCGACTTCCACAGCGAGTTTGACTATAATGATGGCTACGGCACGGTTTATGGGGCTGATGTCGTCGGCGGCGCGGTTGCCTTTACAGTCTCCGACAATGGCTGCACCGACAAGAATTTCTTCGATGTCCGGGTATTCGGCGAGGATGAAGACGAATTCGAAGTGGGTATCAAGCGCGTCCGGGAAGACCATTGCCGCGCCTATAATCCCGAGGGCAAAACGTTCAGCTGGACCTTCCAGGAGCTTGGTATTCCATCAGATGCTGAAGTCACGGTGCTGAACCGCGTCCGTCGATAGGACAGATGAAAGTAACTGCTATGGAAGCCCGGTTGGCGTTTTTGCCAGCCGGGTTTTCCTTTGCGTGGGTCGGTCTTGTCTCTATGGAAGGTACGGATAGCAAATACAACAGACAGGGGCGAAACTAGTGACCCGGACCATTCAGACCTATTCAGCCGAAGCGTTCTTTCAGACCACGAGCTATATGATGGCGAGCAATGGTGGCCACGCCTTCTCCGCCGATGGTGACAAGTTGCTCATCTCGTCCGATAAGACAGGCGTTTTCAACGCTTTTGTCTTCGGGGCCGGCGACAAAGCTGAGCCGCTTACGCGATCTGATGACGATGCCACATTCGCCCAATCTTTCTTCCCGAACGACGATCGTATTATTGTCACCGCCGATCAGGGCGGAAATGAGCTTAACCACATCTTTGTCCGGGGGATGGATGGCACGCTGAAGGACCTGACGCCGGGTGACAATGTCAAAGCCGTATTCGGCGGCTGGCACCAGGATAATAGCGTCTTCTATATCTGGTCAAATGAACGCGATCCGTCATTCTTTGACGTTTATGCCCATGATGTAGAGACCTATGAGCGTCGTCTGGTTTTCGGGAACCCTGGCTTCCAGCCCGGCGCGATTAGCCGCGATGGCCGTTGGCTCTCTATGGACCAACCGGTCACCAGCGCAAATTCGAATGTCTTCCTTGTCGATCTCGCTGCCGATACGCCGGAGCCTGTTCTGGTCACAGATCATGAGGGCAATATTGCCTATTCGACTTACGGCTTTACCCCCGATAGCCGGAAACTGATTTTTGCGACCAATGAGTTCGGCGAGTTCAATCAGGCTTGGACCCATGTTCTAGATACAGGTGAGAAAGCAGCCCTTATAGAGGCGGACTGGGATGTCAGTTTCGTTTTTTATTCGCCCTCTGGCCGGTATCGCATCCATGCGGTGAATGCCGACGCCCTGACCGAGCTGACCGTCCTCGATACTCAATCTAACGAGACGCTAGCAATGGATGGGGTCCCCGAGGGACAGATTGGCCAGGTTCGCTTCAATCGCGATGAAACCGAACTGGCCTTAGGTGTGAATACTGATACTTCTCCCTTCGATGTTTACCGCATGATACTTGGGGAAACCGCAAAGCGCCTGACCAGCGCGCTCAATCCGGCGATCAACGAGGCCGATCTTGCCACAGCGACGATTGAGCGCTTCGACAGTTTTGACGGTGTGACGATCCCCGGCGTTTTGTACCGACCGCTTCAGGCGTCTGCCGATGCTCCGGTGCCGGGGGTCGTATTTGTTCATGGCGGTCCCGGCGGGCAGTCGACACGCGGCTACAGCGCTCTTGTCCAGCACCTCGTCAATCATGGATATGCCGTTTATGCCGCTAATAATCGTGGATCGTCTGGGTACGGAAAAACTTTCTTCCATATGGATGACCGCCGCCATGGCGAGGAAGATTTGAGAGATATTGTAGAGGCGGGCAATTATCTCCGCAGTCTTGATTGGATCGACGAAACGAAGATTGCAGTGATGGGTGGCTCATATGGTGGCTATATCACTGCAGCGGCCCTGACCTTCCATCCGGAAGCCTTTGATGCCGGTGTGAACATATTCGGGGTGACGAATTGGGTTCGTACACTGACGAGCATTCCACCATGGTGGGAGGCGTTCAAAGAAGCGCTTTATGATGAAATGGGTGATCCCGCCACCGATGGCGAGCGACACCGGCGTATCTCTCCGCTGTTTCATGCGGAGAACATCATAAAGCCATTGCTGGTGGTGCAAGGGGCAAACGATCCCCGTGTGCTGCAGGTTGAAAGCGACGAAATTGTTGAGGCTGTGCGCGCCAATGGCGTGCCGGTAGAATACATTGTTTTCCCTGATGAGGGACATGGCTTTCTCCGGAAAGAGAACAGGATCGCGGCTTCGGACGCCTATGTCGCCTTCCTGAATGAGCATCTGAAGGGTCATGAGGCGTGATCGTGAAAAGTGATATCAGAGATCTAGTTGGCTGCCTTGCGGGAGCGGTTCTAATCGTTGGATCTTTCGGCTCTGTTGCTGCAGAGAATACGCAAAGCGGTTTCGCCGCGGTGACTTATCTCGGCAATGTTGGGGTCATGGTGGAGCAGGGGGAAACGAAGATTCTCTTCGATCCTCTGTTTAGGGACGATTATGGCCAGTACCAGCTGGTGCCAGAAGCAATGCGCGATCAGCTGCTAAATGGATCGGCTCCGTTCGATGCCATTGACGCGATCTTCATCAGCCATGCCCATGGTGACCATTTCAATGCGGTCGACGTGATACAGTTTCATACTGCCCACCCGGAGGCGCTCATCGTCGCGCCGCAGCAGGCGATAGATACGATGCTCGCCACGGGGGCCGTAACGGATACCCTGGCGGCCCGGTTTATCTCGATGGATATGGATTATGGCGCTGAGCCGGTTTCTCTACCATTTGCTGATCTCATCGTAGAGGCTGTCCGTATTCCCCATGCGGGTGGGGAACGTCGACGGCCTATACAGAACTTTGCCTATAGGGTGACCTTGGAGAATACTGCGACGGTGATGCACCTTGGCGATGCTGATCCGGAGGCGGAGGATTTTGGTGCTTATGGCGATCACTGGGATGGGCGAGAAACTGATATGGCATTTCCGCCTTACTGGTTCTTTCTGTCGGAAAGCGGTCAGGCGGCTGTTTCATCCACGCTGAATGCAGCAGAGCATATCGGGGTGCATGTTCCGATCTTTGTCCCCAAAGTTTTGCGGGATACAGGTGCAACTTATTTTTCTGTGCCTGGAGAAGTGCGCGGCTTCGAAACGGAATAGTCTATTCCGCTGTGTCTTCATCTGCTGTCAGCGCGATACCCTTTTCGGTAAAGAATGGCTTCAACTCACCAGCCTCAAACATCTCTCGGATAATATCGCATCCGCCGACAAATTCGCCCTTTACATAAAGCTGCGGGATCGTCGGCCATTCTGAATAGGATTTTACGCCTTCGCGGATGTCCTGATTTTCGAGAACGTTCGTGGCCGTATAGTCCACACCGACATAATCAAGGATTTGTACAACGGTGGACGAGAACCCGCATTGCGGAAAGTGCGGCGTGCCCTTCATGAAAAGGAGCACCTCGTGTGACTTCACGGCTTCATCGATACTTGCGTGGACCTCGTCGCTCATGGGGCAGACCTCTTCAAATGTTCTCATAACCCTCGGGGGCCATCATTCTAGCCCTTCATTTGAGACCGGTGGCGCAAACCGTCAAGGTTCCACCCTAAATCTGAAAGGTGAGCTAGCTTCCAACTGGCGGATGTCAGCCGAAAATGCCGCGTCGTTTCAGCCGGCGTTCGCATCCGTTCAACTGGGCCTGAAACCTGTCGGTGTCAGCGGCCACCCGGTTTGCTGTTGCAATCAGCGCCGAGTTTCCCCGCCATGTGCCACGCGAAAATCCGCCCGGTCCTTCATGATAGGCGAGATATTGTGAGCGGGCATCGCTTGTCGACGTTCCTGTCTGACGTGCCGAGCGGGAAACATACCACCCAACAAAATCAACAGAATCGGAGAAGTCAGATCGTGAAGCTGATTGGTTGCCCGTGGAAGAGCGATACTCATCCCAGGTCGAATCGAGTGCTTGGGCATAGCCGCGGGCCGAAGATGGACGCTTTCCCCGAGCTAGTCCGAAGAAACGCCGCTGGCCGCGGGAGGGGCGCGCATCTTTATCGAACGAGGATTCTTGTTTGATAATGGCGATCTGAAGCGGAATGGGAACGTTCCATCGATCCTCGGATTTCGCCGCAGCGCGATACCAGCGCTTCCGATCATCGAAAATGTCGCAGATATTGACCTGTTCCGATGCGGTTGGTGTCACCGTCGCACACGATGCGACCCCAAAAAAGGCGACCGACCAAACAGCGAATTTCCAAACCGTCATATGCCTTTTCTCTACGGATAGTCCTCTGGAGGCAAAGTCTTTTTTGTGACGATGCCGTTAGGTTGGCAGGGTCTGGAAAACTCAATCGAGCCCGAGTTCATTAATGGCAAATGCCTTCGTTCCAGCATAGTCGGCCTTACCGTTTGGTGCGCGGGCGAGATCTTCCCGGAACAGGACGCGTTTCGGAGCCTTATAGCGCGCGAGGGTGCCCTTAACGTGATCGATTAGCATGTCTTCCGGGGGGAACATCCCGGGCTCGGTGGAGACCACTGCAGTCACCGCCTGCCCCCACTGATCATCCGGGACGCCAACGACGAGGGCATCGCGCACCTCTGGATGGGTCTTCAGGGCTTCCTCAATTTCCTCTGGATAGATCTTCTCGCCGCCGGAATTTATGCAGATCGAGCCCCGGCCCATTAGGGTCAGTGTTCCGTCCGCCTCCACTGTGCACCAGTCACCCGGAATGGCGTAGCGGACGCCATTGATCGTCTTGAAGGTTTTCTCGGTTTTCTCCGCGTCCTTATAATAGCCGAGTGGAACTGCGCCGCCGCGTGCGATAAAGCCCGGCTCGTCGCTGCCCGGTGCGATCTCGCGACCATCCTCAGAGAACACTTTGCAATTCGGACCGATGGCGAATTTCGCTGTGCCAACCTCTCCCTCAGCCGTCATGACAGACATACCGAAGCCCACTGATTCTGATGCCCCGAAACTGTCCATCAGTGCTGCCTGAGGTAGGTGCTCCAGCAATCCCCGCTTGACCTCAGTCGACCACATCACTCCTGACGAAACGATGGTGCTGACCGAGGACAGGTCCCACTTGCCCGGGGCTGCCTCAAGCTCATTCAACATCGGTTTTCCAAAGGCATCGCCGACAATGGCGAGATTTGTCAGGCTGTGTTTTTCGACCTGATCCCAGAGTTCTGCCGCATTGAATTTTTCCGGTGTCGGCAGGAGTGCAACCGTACCGCCATTCAGAATGGCCCCCATGGCGGTGAAGAGACCTGTGCCATGCATCAAGGGGCAGGCGGGACACTGGCGGGTTGATGTCCCTTTCTCGATGGCGGCTGAAACATAATCTTCCATAGATTCAGGGATGAAGCCGAAGACAACTTCCAAGGTTGTCTTGTTTGCATCGCGCCATATCTGGTGGGTCCACATCACCCCTTTCGGCATACCGGTGGTGCCGCCTGTGTAAAGGAAGAGCATGTCCTCGCTTGAACGCTCTATCTCTAAGGGGGCTCCGTCTCCAGTGGTGGCCAGCGTTTCATAATGATGGATCCCCTCTGGAAGGTCTGCGCCATTGCTTACTTCAATCCACACTTTGACTTTGGGAAGTCGGGCGCGAATGCGCTCGACCGTCTCGCGGAACTCGCTGCCATAGACCACGATGGTCGAATCTGAATTGTCGAAAATATAGATGAGCTCATCGTCGACATAGCGATAATTGACGTTCACATGGGTCAGACGCGCTTTCCAGCAGGCCGCGAGCGTCTCCACATATTCCGGCCTGTTGCGCAAATAGAAACCGACCTTGTCGCCGGGCTCAGCGCCAAATTCGAGAAAGCTACGGGCGAGATTGTTCGACCGACGGGTCAGCTCCGGCCATGTGATGATTCGGTCACCCTGTATCAGAGCCTGATGTTCTGCTCCCAGCCGCTCACCCAGCGCGTCGAGCATGTCTCCGAAATTCCAGTCGGTTGCCATTGTTCCATCCCTTTTTGCTTTTCTTTCAACAAAACGCAGAAGGATCGAACACGCAACACGTTGCCAGAATGCATCGCTCAAAAAAAGGATCAGTGCCCGCTGGCATTCACACTTGTACAGCTACGCCGGGCCGATTAGCGAGTATCATATTCCGTATAGTTTCGTGACATCGCAAATTCTGTTCTGTGGCCGAAGTGCCACACAGGAATACTGATGTCGATATTCCAACACTAATGCCTCGGCCGTCATCAAAGGTTCTTAACTGCGGCTTAGAGGGGCGACATCTGGCACTTGGGGTGCTGGCAAATTGAAACGAGGGGTAACACATGAAGAAGTGGTCCTATTTAGGCGGAGCAGCCGCATCAGTGTTGGCAGCTGTGGCACTAACGCCCGCAGCTTATGCACAGCAAACAACGTCAGATATTCGCGGTCAGGTCACGGACGCCGATGGGGTGCCGCTCCCAGGTGCCACGGTGACAATCGTCGACAATCGAACAAATCAAGCCAGAAGCTTCACGACGAACAGTAGTGGCCGGTTCTCAACTCGCACCATTCCTGTTGGTGGACCATATGTTGTTACCGCCACCGCTGATGGATTTCAGGGCCAGACCAACGAAGAAGTTTATGCCTCGATCAGCGCGGCAGCGAGTCTGAGCTTTTCGCTTACAGCTATCGATGAAGGCGACGCTGCTACACTCGAGACGATTGTGGTTACCGGCCAGCAAACGGGCTTACAGCAACTTGCAATTGGCCCCGGCACCGCCTTCGGACTGGACAAGCTCTCGAATCTGCCATCCATCGATCGGGACCTTCGCGATACCATCCGTCTCGACCCGCGCGTGATTATCGACGAAACCAATGACGACAACATCTCCTGTCTTGGTGGGAACAACCGCGGAAACACATTTACGGTTGACGGCGTTAGAACCGGCGATGCCTTCGGTCTGAACGCTTCCGGTTTTCCTGCGCGCAACTCTACGCCTATTCCGTTCGATTCGATCCAGGAGGTTTCTGTTGAGTTTGCACCCTTCGACGTTGAGTACGGTCAATTCACCGGATGTAATATCAACGTTGTAACGGTTCAGGGATCTAATGAAGTCCACGGCTCGGGTTTCTTTGTATACTCCAACGATGCTTTGATTGGCGATTCTCTCCAAGGCAACGGACTTGGTGAACAGGACTTTGACAATCTGAACTGGGGTGCGCAGCTCACCGGTCCGATTATCAAAGACCGCCTCTTCTTCGCAGTAAGCTATGAGCAGTTCGAGGATTCAGATTTCGTCCAGGTCGGCCCTTCTGAACTTGGTTTCGTTAGCCCGACAACGGCCACACTTGGGCAGATCGAAGAAGTTCAAAATGCAATTGAGAACACTTTCGGTCTCGAAACAGGCGGTATTCCAACGAATGTGGACGAAGAGAATACAAGGGTGCTGGCCCGTCTCGACTGGTTGATTACAGATCGCCACAGAGCTGAGTTTACCTATAATTATCTTGATGAAGCGTTCGTCGAGCCCGATGGGGGCGGTTTTGGTTTCGGCGCATTTGACGGTGCTGATTTCATATTCGGGAACACATTCGAAACCTCTGGCACCCGCGCAGATTCCTACTCCCTACGTCTCTTCTCGGAATGGACTGATAACTTCTCAACCGAGTTCCGCATTTCAAGGAACGATATTCGGGATATTCAAGATCCGGTGGGCGGCGGCGAGGCCGTTGACGATACTCCAATTCCTCGATTTGTCGTCGGTGTACCAGAGCTTGATAATGCCGGAAATTTTGTCCCGATTATCACTAATGCGGATGGGGATGTCATCAATTGCGATGTGAACTTTGACGGCATCTGTTTTAACGATGATGCCATCGTTAATGGCCCTGGTACGTTCCGGTCTGCAAATGAACTTGAGCAAGAGATCGATCAGATAAAGATCAAAGCCGACTATGCGCTTGGTGACCACCTTATTACGGCTGGCTACGAGCTCGATAGTTTGGACGTTTTCAATCTGTTTGTGACCAACGCTACGGGTGTGTTCGTATTCCAGGACGCTGCTGCGGTTACCGCAAGACAGTCGAATGATTTCTCAGGTTTTGGTTCCTTCTCCGGCGATATTAACGATGCCGCTGCAGACTTCCGCCGGAATATCCATTCGCTCTATCTGCAGGATAAGTGGCAGGTCACATCGGATCTCGAACTTCTGTTCGGTCTTCGCTACGATTTCTACGACTCTGACGACACACCGACGCTCAGCCAAGCCTTCCTTGACCGCTATGGATTTGAGAACACCACCGGGTTCAACAGTCTGGATGCGCTTATGCCGCGCTTCGGCTTCACTTATGAATCGCCCTTCGATCTTGCTGGCCGCTCGACCTTCAGAGGTGGTATCGGCGTTTTTGCTGGCGGTGACCCGACCGTTTTCTTCTCTAATGCCTTCACCAATTTCGGCAGTGGCCAGGCATTCGGTGCAGATTTTGCTCCGGGATGTACACCTGAAGATTTCGTCGTTCAGGGTAGCGGCGGCGTAATCCCATTCCCGCAATGTGCTGTCGATGCCCAACAGGCATCGGCCGCACTTGGGCTTGGCCGGGTCGATGCAATCGACCCTAACCTTGAATTGCCAACAGTGACCCGGTTCAATATCGGCTTCTCGCATTCTTTCGATTTCGGCGGCGCGGCTGGCGGTTTCTTCGATGGATGGGATCTGAGTGTCGATTACATTCATACTATTCCGGAAAATACGTTCGATTTCGTCGATCTCGGTCTGACGCCGATCGGTACTGCGTCAGACGGACGGACCATTTTTAACGGTGTTGATCCGCTTCTTGAGGGGTGTGATGCCGTCTTTATCGGCCCACGGGTCGGGTTTAGCGGCCCTGCGGATCAGCTTGTTGAAGGCGGCGCTTGTGACCGCGGAACCGGCACCGCGCAACAGGATATTCTCCTGACCAATGCGGTTGGCGGCGATGGCAACTCCGACACCTTCTCTTTCCAGCTGTCGAAACGTTTTGACTGGGAATTTCCGCGGCTCGGAGATGGCGGCGTCGACCTGACATTTGGCTACGCGTATACAGATGTGACCAATGTCAATCCGAACACGTCTTCGACCGCGACTTCGAATTTCGAAGAAGTTGCCCTTTCGGAAATCAACAATCCTAGGGTTGCCCCAAGTGCGTTGTTCAACGAGCACAATGTGACATTGGCGGCACGGTTTGAGCAGGACTTCATCAGTGATCTGACGACAGCGGTTACGTTCTTCTATAACGGCCGTTCCGGTCGCCGCTTCAGCTACGTGTTCGACAGTGGCGGCAATGACTTTGGTGACTCGGATAATGAGGACCGCGCCTTGCTCTTCATTCCGGAGCTTGGTGATCCAAACGTCGTTTTCGCGACACCTGAAGATGAGATGGGCTTTAATCAGTTCATTGCCGAGCAGGGACTTGAAGATCAGCGTGGTAGCATTCTGGGTCGGAACGCATTCCAGGATCCGTTCTTTAACGATCTAGACATCCGTTTCGAACAGGAACTTCCGACATTCCTCAATCGCCTGCTGCCGGATGCACGGGCCGTTGTCTTCGCCGATGTTCAGAACTTCCTGAACCTGATCAACGATGATCGGAACGTATTCAATCGGACGCAGGATTTCTTCTCCGATGTGGCCGAAACCCGCCCTGTTATCGATGTGGCGGTTCAGGATGATGGAACATTCCTCCTGTCCGGTTTTGAGGATGAGGTTCTGGACGCCAACGGAAATGCTTTGGCACCGGAAATCGAAGCGTCACTCTGGCAGGTCCAGTTCGGCATTCGCTTTGAGTTCTAGGACACTTTGAGTTCTGTAGAGTTTGTAAAAGTGTAGGGGCTGCGCAGGATGCGTGGCCCCTTTTCATTTCCACCGTTCAAGCGAGGTTTAGCCGGTGCTGCGTTCCGCCATGCTCTTCAAATTGGCAAGGATCCTTGGGGCGTCGCGTTTAATGCTGCGGGCGATAAACCAGCGTGGCACCCAGAATTTCGGTTTTGACCAGGCTTCATAGCTTAATTCGACAAGCCCGTCCTCACGTGGGCTTAGACTCCAGACTCCCTCTTGGATTTCGAGGTCTCCGGACACCCGGCTGATCCTTATATTCTTTAGTGGCTCATAATCGGAGCGAAAGACGCTACGTATGCGGAAGGGTCCAGATTTTACATCGTGGCGGCGATGATCCCAGCCATCCCCCTCGATCTCTATTTCACAGTGCCTGAGTTGGGGAACAATCTGCTCAGTTGCTTCGCAGTCCGTCATCAGCGCCCAAATCCGCTCCGCCGGCGCATCGATTAGGACTGAGCCGCGCACATAGTAGGGGTTACCGGGATATGACAAGTCCTGCGTGATCTGCAGATCCATATCGTCTTGATCCGCAGCGTCGGCTAGAAATAGCGGTTCAGCCTTGGCCGCAGAAAGCAGGAGGGCTGCAAGCGCAGGTATGATTATCAAGCGGGACATTTGCATTACAACCTAGACGTATTGCAAAGGTGAAAGGTTCAAAGGCTGATCTTCATTCATACCGACCAAATTTCCTCCGCTTGGAATCAAAAACCCGTGACCTAGTTGTCAGGATATGCGGCATGTGGGGTTTGAAGATTAGGAATTTGCGATGCGTATTCTCGTTTTATCTGCCATTGTCGGCGTCGCAGCGTCGCCGGTGATTGCGTCCGCAACCGAAGAACCGACCCATACCGTCATAATTGATGACGGCGAGTTTCAATTGCGTGAATACAAGTCCGCGATCGTTGCCGAGATTGAGGTAACAGGGAATATGAGGCAGGCAGGAAATGCCGGATTTCGGCCTCTTGCAGGGTATATATTTGGAGATAATACCGCACGCAGCGATATTGAAATGAACATGCCCGTGACCCGAACAGAAGCATCGCAGAAAATCGAAATGACGGCACCGGTGACTCGTGTTGAGAATGGTGACGACGCATGGACGGTTACATTTTTTATGCCTAGCGAATGGTCCATGGAAACGTTACCGGAGCCAAATAATCCCGACATAATATTTCGGGAAGTTCCTGGTGAAATGCTTGCCACCATCCGATTTTCCGGTCGTGGCAGTGAGAAGACTCACCGCAAAAAGCAGGTTGAGCTTGAAACTTGGATTAGTAAGCAGGGTTACCAGTCCGTGGGGGCTCCGCGCTATGCGGGTTATAATGCACCCTTCGTTCCCGATCCCCTCCGACGCAACGAGGTGATGATCCCGGTTAAGAAGGTCGAGTAAGGGCATTTGATCTTGGCGAGCTTTTGTGCGGAGCGCGCACGAGATGTTATTATCTCTTACTTCCTTCGTGCTGGGCACGCTACGCCGGGATACTGTCGCGTTGTGATTATGCGCCTGGGATCATTGGCGCGAATATGCATATGCTTCACTATACCAAAGCTCTGCTAAATCTATAAATTACAAAGCGCTGAGATCACTTATCCTATCTAGCGAAATCTGGGAAAGCCTTTCGTTGAAAAAGTGTGTTAAGGGCCTTTACACTTTTGTCGACCAATGTGAAGTTCGGATTGTGTTGGTCCCCGCTCACGGTTGAAGCTCATGTATCTACGTGCCTGGTTTTTCACGGCCTGTCTAACGGCTCCGGCTGCATTCGGTCAGGATGCTGGAGCTATAAAGGCCTACGAAAACGGTCTTTACATTGAGGCTGCAGAGATTGCTGATGCAGCAGGCGGCGCGGATAATTTTGCCTTTGCGGCCCGGGCATTGCTCGCAGATGCGATTGCCGCCAATCAGCAACCAACTCCGGAACGCCTTGCAGATGTGCGCCAACTTGCCGAGCGCGCTCTTGATCTTGATGAGCGCCATGTAGAAGGCCGCCTGCAGCTTGCTATAAGCATGTCGCTTACAGCCCGGCCGCTGTCCGCTGGAGCAGCGATGCGATCAGGGCTGGGCCAGAAAGCACGGGAAATTGCACGTGATGTGCTAAAGGACGATCCAGAGAATACCTATGCCCACGCTTATCTCGCTGTATGGAATGTCGAGGTTTTGCGGCGAGGTGGCCGGCTTGGTGGCACAGTCATGGGGGCAAGCGTCAAGAAAGGTCGCAAACATTATCAAGCGGCGATTTCCTCTGACCCTGATGATGCGTCTCTACATTGGCAATGGGCGCGGGCGCTGACATCGCTGAACGCGAAAAAGTACCGTGAAGAGATTGAGGCGACGCTTGCTGCGGCCATTGCATCAACAACGGACACTGCAATCGAAGGCGTTATGAAAGAGCGGGCAAGAACCATTGATATGGCGCTAACGACGCGCACCCGTGATGAGGTCGAGGGCCTGGCCGCGGAGATGCTCTAACCTTACTTGTCCTCAGATGTGGTTAAGGAACAGACTAGGTTCAGAGTCCGTCGTCCGTCGATAGCCTCGGCTCATCGAACTATTAATACCCTTATTAGTGATCTGTTTTAAAAAGTAAATTTTGATCGGACCCTGCTGAAACAGATTTCCCACGCTGTTTCGTCTGCCTGAGGCATAACAAGCTTGTTCCGGAAATGTGGAAATCTATCCTACACTCGATGCTCTTTATCTAAACTCCCCGCATGTTGTTCCAAACACCTCCTTTGGCGGCTAAGGCGCTAACCAGTGTCTGGCGGTGGCCGCACTTTACAATTCAGGAACTCGCCTGCCAGTGTTCGGGGCGATTTTGCCGGGGTGAGTACTGGCACGATGGAACATTTCTCGATGCGCTTGAAAAGATGCGATCTCTTGCCGGGCGAGCTTTGATTGTGACATCGGGGCACCGCTGTCCACAGTGGAACGCGGCGGTCGGGGGTGCCCCGCGCTCGCAGCATAAGACCATTGCCGCCGATATTTTATTGGCCGACCATAATCGTCATCGTCTAAAAGAAGCTGCTATGCAAGCTGGCTTTTCTGGCCTCGGACTTGCCCGATCTTTTCTTCATATTGATCGGCGCGCCGTCCCTGCGCGGTGGTACTACAACGGAAGTGAAAGCCTATGGAAGACGTCTTAGGTGTTGCCGCAAGTGCCGCATCGGGTGGGCTGTTCGGTCTCGTCGGCACGGCACTCGGGCGTATCGCCAATTTCTTTGAGCGAAGACAGGAGCAGGCGCATGAGCGAGCGCGGTGGTCTCATGAGGGAGAGTTACTAAGGCTGCAGATGCAGGCGAATCGGGAAGAAACGGAGGCTGAAATTGCCCTCGCTGAGACAGCTGGAAGCTGGGACGGCCTTCGAGCTTCAATGATAGCCGAAGCCTCAATCGGGCCGAGCTATCTTTGGGTAAATGCCGTACGCGGCCTGACGCGGCCTGCGCTTACATTTCTTCTGTGGGCGATTGCTGGCATGATCTATTTCGGCTCCGATGTAGCCGGACGAAACGCGATCACCGAAACGGCGACCTTTGCTGCAACGGCGGCGACGCTCTGGTGGTTCGGCGATCGCGGTCCAAAACGCGATGATTTCAAGGGGTGATGTCTTCGGCTTTGTAAACGGCTAACATTGTCGTATCGATACCTTTCGAATAGTCAGCAAAGGTCATGGGCGCGATTATATCCGGTCCGAGGGGGCCAGCCGCAACGCCCATAACAATATTCAGCCAGAAGCATTTGCTCCAGTCATTGCAGCCGCTTTCCCAATCGTGATACCCAGTGGTGACCCAGATGCGGTGGCCGGAATTAGGTAGTTTGAGCATAGCGCCGCCTTCCGCCCAGAACTGTGCGTCATCGCCAATCTCCGTGCCAACAACAATAGCCTGATCGCCCCCTGCTTCAAGGGCGAAAGCATGGGCGACGATGGCTGCTGAAAACGTTCCTCCGTCCGTGAGCAAATAGATGTTTCCGTCTGGAATGACATAATCTTTGACGCCTCGCGCGAAAGCCCTTGCTTTTGTGTAGTCGCCCCCAAATGTCGAGCGGACATCTATGACGAGATAGTTTACAGGTTTGGCCTTCAGCTCCTCTGCCAGAGCGGTGAACCATTTTGAAAGGGATATATCATCCTGATCAAGGATCAGCCGTAGACGGATGTAAAATCCGTTACCCGGCAAATTATCTGTCCAGTGAATGGTTTCCGGCAAGCGACCATAATGGGCTATTGTGAATGTTTCGGCAGGGAGAAATGCCCAGCTGTTTCCGCTGTCTGTTTCGCGTGTCAGGGTGCGAGAGAGTGGTGCATCGTCCGGCGAGATGGGTGGTGTAGAATCCGCTTCCACCGGCAGGATTAAAGTGTCTTCTGACAGATCTGGTAATTGTAGAATAAGCGTCGCACTGTCCGCGCTCTTTGCGAGCCCGACGGATTGCATAATCTCAGGTGACGAAAGAAAAGTAGGGCTGTTGAAACGAAGGAAAGCCTCGTTTCCTCCGAAATAGGGATCGAGCCTTGTAATGAGCGCCCCTGGCTCCTCACCCTCGTAAGCCAAAACCTTTGCGCCCAGAAGGTGCGCGTACGTATCGCGTGTGCGGACAATGTATAGTCCGTCTCCAAACCAGAAAAATCGGATGGGCAGACTTGTCAGACCATCAAGCAAGTCGACCCGGTGGAGGTTGGTGTGACCGTTTTCCGATATTGCAGCCGCCTTTGCCACAGCTAAGTTAAATTGGGCTTGGGACATGTCTGCGGCAGTGTCTTTTAGCCTCTCAATATGAGTGGTGAACATCTTTCTCTCATCGCCAGAAAAGCTCTGGTCGACATCTGGAAGCTTGGCGAGATAGTCAATATCTTGCAATCGGGCTTCAACCGAGCTGGCTGGCTCCGGATAATCGGCGGTCGGTATCTTTGCTTTGAAGCGCCAGAAGAAAGCTCCCGTAGCGATGGCAACAGGCAGGCTGAGTATGAAGAGAGCACCCAAAAAAATCAGAAGTTTGCGTTTCATATCCCCTCCGTGTTGAAGCGCTTACAATCCTACCTTTTCTCGCACTGTACTTCATCGATAGTGCTCTTATGTATCAGCCATTAGATCTCATTCACGATCTAAGCCATAAATCTTTTCCAGGGTTTCCTTAGAAATGCTTGAGACGTTTGAGCCGGTTCTGCATATTAATCGAACGTGACTGATACTACTAAACCTGCTGAATCTTCTTACAGTTCGGATAGCTCCGGACGTGTGATTTTGTTTGGTGCCACGGGAACGATCGGTCAAGCTGTCGCGCAGGTTCTCGTAGAGCGGCAATACGACGTGACCTGTTTTCTCCGCCCTGAGGCAGATGAAGGCATCCTGCCTGAAGGTGTGGAGGTTCGGCGAGGGCATGTGACCAACATGACGTCTCTAATGGACGATGGCTATCGAGATGAGGTATTCGACTATGTTGTATCCTGTATGGCATCGCGGACGGGCGTAGCTCATGACGCTTGGGCGGTGGATTATGCTGCTCATATGAACGTGCTCTCGGCGGCGAAATCGGCTGGGGCAGCACATTTCGTCTTTCTCTCTGCCATGTGTGTCCAGAAACCCGTCCTTGCTTTTCAGAAGGCGAAGCTCGCTTTTGAGGAGGCGCTTATCGGATCCGGTCTGACCTATTCTATCATTCGGCCGACGGCCTTTTTCAAATCGCTGTCAGGCCAGATCGAGCGTGTGATGGCGGGCAAGTCATTCCTGCTTTTCGGTGATGGAGAAGGAACAGCATGCAAGCCCATAAGTGATCGTGATCTTGCTGTATTCATGGCTGACTCCCTGCGGCAGCCTGATCGACGGAATCGGATCCTTCCCATTGGGGGGCCTGGACCTGCCATGACACCCCGTGAGCAGGGGGCAAGACTTTTCGAGCTTCTGGGGAAAGACCCGAAATTCTCCGAGGTTCCGTTGGCCTTCATGACTGCAATGATTTGGGGCTTGAACGCGGCTGGCACGGTAGTGCCTGCCTTGCGAACCAAGGCTGAGCTTGCCCGGATTGGCCGTTATTATGCCACTGAATCCATGCTGGTTCTGGACCCGGAGACGGGCGAGTATGCTCCCGGTTTGACCCCCTCGACTGGAACTGAAATGCTATTTGATTACTACCGGCAGCTTATCGGCGAGGGCGGTAGGCTAGAGCGGGGTGCCCATAAAGTCTTCTAGGCTGAGGTGGGTATTTCGTATTTGCGGATCGTGCTCACCAACAAGCTGATTGCTTCTAAGCCCATAACAATGATTATCTCCAATCCTGAGGAACTTGGGGTCAGTTATGGACGAATTGGCGGTATTGAGAGCGAAAATTTGCGAGTGGCACAGGGCTCCTGAGGAAGAGGTGCTCCGTGGTCTAACGGCCGAAGCGGCGATTGATCCCGAGACGCGTGCGCGGATATCTGCGTCTGCGGAAGACCTCGTCATTCGGCTGCGCGAAACCAGCGACCCTGGGCTGATGGAGGTCTTCCTTGAAGAGTATGGTCTTTCAACGGATGAAGGCGTAGCCCTGATGTGTCTGGCGGAGGCTCTGTTGCGGGTGCCTGATGCCGACACAATGGACGCGTTGATTGAAGACAAGATCGCGCCGTCATCATGGGGGGAGCATCTTGGAAAGTCGAGTTCGTCGCTGGTGAATGCGTCAACCTGGGCACTGATGCTCACGGGCCGCGTCCTGGATGACGAGAATTCCAAGGGTTTGGCCGGAGTTCTTCACGGTGCTGTCCGCCGCCTCGGAGAACCGGTGATCCGCGCCGCTGTAATGCGGGCGATGAAAGAGCTTGGAGCGCAGTTCGTCCTTGGGCAGACCATCGAAGAGGCCATGGCGCGTGGTGCCACGCCGGAGGAAAAAGGGTTCACCTATTCCTATGATATGCTTGGCGAAGCGGCACTAACCCAAAAGGATGCGGACGGGTATTTCCAGAAATATAAAGATGCTATTTCGGCGATTGGCAAAGCGGCACCTTCCGCTGACATTCGGGACAATCCGGGCATTTCGATAAAGCTATCGGCGCTACACCCACGATATGAAATGCCACAGAAGGACCGTGTGCTGAAAGAACTCGTGCCTCTCGTGATTGAGCTTTGCCTCTCAGCAAAGGCCAATCGCATCGGACTAAATATTGATGCGGAGGAGGCGGCAAGGATCGACCTCTCATTGGATGTCATCGAAGCTGTTTTCGCCGACGACAGACTTTTAGGATGGGATGGATTTGGTGTCGTCGTGCAAGCCTATGGAAAGCGGGCCATGAGGGTCATTGATTGGCTTTATGCACTTGCAAGCCGACATGATCGGAAGATCATGGTTCGGCTTGTGAAAGGAGCCTACTGGGACAGTGAGATCAAAATTGCCCAGATTGATGGTGTCGAAGACTTTCCCGTTTTTACCGCGAAGGCAGCAACGGATGTTTCTTATATATGCTGTGCAAAGAAGCTCCTTAAGCTGACGGATCGAATTTATCCGCAATTTGCAACCCACAATGCGCACACAATTTCTGCGGTACTTGAAATAGCTGACGACAAAAATGCGTTTGAGTTTCAGCGCCTGCACGGGATGGGAGAGGCGATTCACAAGATTGCAAAGGAGCTGAACGATACGCGTTGCCGTATCTATGCGCCTGTCGGCGTGCACCGTGACCTGCTGGCCTACCTTGTAAGGCGGTTGCTTGAGAACGGAGCAAATTCGTCTTTTGTCAATCAGGTCGTGGACGAACATGTCCCGCCTTCGATTATAGCGTCTGATCCATTCAAAAGCCTCGAAAGCTGTTTGGTTGGTTGCGGGCCAGGCGTTGTTCCACCCACCGATATTTTTGGGCCGACGCGCCGCAATTCCAAAGGTTGGGACATTTCAAATAGTGATGATCTGGAGGCAATTCACCGCGCCAGAAATCCATTCCGTCAGAACCAATGGCTGTTTGAAGAGACCTTTAAGGCTCAATCGGTGAATAGCCCTCAGACTCCTAAAGACGTTGTTGGTGTGATCAGAGAGTTCACCGCGAGCGAGGCGACAGAGGCGATCGCCGGCGTATCTAGGTGGGATATGGTATCGGTGACTGAACGCGCGGACATACTTCGCAAGGCTGCCGATCTTTATGAGACACACCATGGCGAGATATTTGCGCTTTTGGCGAGAGAGGCTGGGAAGATACTGCCCGATGCAATTGCAGAGCTCCGAGAAGCTGTTGATTTTTTGAGATTCTATGCCTGTGAGGCAGAACGCAGAGGCGAGCGCACACCAGCTGGTATCTTCACTTGCATCTCGCCTTGGAATTTTCCGTTGGCGATTTTCTCCGGGCAAATCGCGGCAGCTCTCGCGGCGGGTAATGGCGTGCTGGCCAAACCCGCCGAAACCACGCCGCTTATCGCATCTCTCGCCGTAAGTCTTTTCTATGAAGCAGGAGTTCCTGAAACTGCGCTCAAGCTGGTGTTGGGTGAGGGCTCAACGGTTGGTGCCGCGCTCACATCAGATCCGCGGATTGATGGAGTCTGTTTTACCGGCTCTACGGCGACGGCACAGCTCATTCACCGCGCTATGGCGGACACAATGTCTCCCGGCGCGCCGCTTATCGCGGAAACCGGTGGGCTGAATGCCATGATCGTGGATTCCACAGCACTGCCGGAGCAGGCAGTCTCCGATATCATTGCGTCTGCCTTTCAGTCTGCTGGGCAGAGGTGTTCAGCTTTGCGCGTGCTTTATATACAGGAAGACGTCGCTGAGACTTTTCTGGAAATGCTGGCTGGCGCGATGGACGAGTTGCGGCTTGGCGACCCATGGGATCTATCAACTGATATCGGCCCGGTGATCGACGAGCCAGCGCGGCTCAAAATAGATCGCCATATTGCCGCTGCGCGCCGGGGTGGCCGTGTGCTGAAAGAAATATCGCGGCCTCGTCACGGACTGTTTGTTGGTCCGACGCTTATCCGTATAGGTGGTATTTCCGACCTTAAAGAAGAGATCTTCGGTCCCGTTTTGCACGTAGCCACCTTCAAGGCACAGCGGCTTGATCAAGTTGCGGAAGAAATTAACAAGACCGGCTATGGTCTTACCTTTGGCTTGCATACGCGCATTGATGATCGGGTGGAGGACCTTACACAGATCATCCAGGCTGGAAATATCTACGTAAACCGGAACCAAATTGGTGCGATTGTGGGCTCGCAGCCCTTTGGCGGCGAGGGGCTGTC
Source organism: Pseudomonadota bacterium (assembly GCA_039196965.1). Classification (GTDB taxonomy): domain Bacteria; phylum Pseudomonadota; class Alphaproteobacteria; order Caulobacterales; family Hyphomonadaceae; genus CALLCD01. Next base: position 47,142 of record JBCCUK010000020.1, read on the forward strand.
TGGAACTGGGCCAAAGGCTGGCGGACCGTATTATCTGGACCGGTTTTATGCGTCAAAGTCACCTACTGGAGTAAACGTGGCAACCGGGGCGCACATAGAGCTGGACGACCTGCAAAGGACGATTGATAGCCTGCCAGAAAATCGACGGAAACCTATATCCGCTGAAGAGCTTCCCGGCCCGACGGGGGAGTCCAACCGGCTCTCTATCAGGCCGCGTGGTACCGTATTGTGTCTCGGCCCTGGTTTCGATGTAGCCCGAGAGCAGGCAGAGATAGCGCGATCCGTAGGTTGTGGGGCGCTCGTCGTGGCCGACGGTGCTCGTAATGATGGCCAAATCGATGGTCAGATATTAGCTGAGCTTCTCACGGACATGGAAGGGATAGATGTGGTTGTCTGGTGGGGCGACGAAGGCGAGGGGCGGATATATCGAAAAGCTCTAGCAGCGAGGCCGGGACCAATTGTTCCCCTTGTGACAGGTTCAAATCTCTCCGACTACTGTATTCAGGAACAGCATATCTGTATCGATACGACTGCGGCAGGCGGCAATGCCTCTCTGCTGGCTGGCGTCGATGTTAGTCTGAGCGCAGACGATCAAAAGCCAAGGCTAGAATCTATAGATCTTGAGCCTGTCTAATTTGCTTCGAAAACCCACTGTCCGGCAACCATAGTTTTAATGACTTTGCCTTTTAAGTCATGTCCGTCGAAAGGTGAGTTCGTGGAACGTGATATCAGATCGTCCGATCTACATTTCCAAGTCTTCTGCGCGTCAAAAAGAACAATGTCAGCAGGTGCACCGGCCATGAGGCGTCCTTGTGGCAGGTCAAACAGATCGGCCGGGCCAGATGTGACCAGTCTGATGGCTTGAAGGAGGCTGAACGCGCCGTCTGTGGCCATGGTTACCATTGCTGGTAGCAGGGTTTCAAGCCCCACTGCACCGAAGCTCGCCTCCTGGAATGGCAGTCTTTTTTCTTCAGCAGGCTGTGGATCATGCCCAGACACAACAGCGCTGATCTGTCCTTTTTCTGCGCATTGCCGCAAGAAATCGCGCTCTGATCGCGTTTGAAAGGGCGGAGAGACTTTGCAGTGGGTGCGATAGTCCCCAATCTCTTCTTCATCGAAGAAAAGTGTGTGAGCCGCGACGGTGCAGTGCACATCGAGTTCAGAGCCACGCTCTCTCGATTGGCTGAGGTGGGCCAGCACTTGCGGAGTCGAAACCTGATCGAACAGAAGCCTTGCTCCTATGGAGTTTGCTAGCCAGGTATCTCTCTGCGCCGGGATCAGTTCGGCTTCGTTTGGAATGCCTGAAAGCCCCATTTTGGCGGCGAGAGGGCCTGCATTCATGACACCAGACCCACTGAGTGCTGGATCGTTAGGCCGCACCGAGACGGTCACATTGTGGTCCTTTGCATAAGAAAGTATCCGCTTCATTGTGCCTGCATCGGCAAGGCTTGTTTCGCCGTTTGAGCAATAGAGCGCTCCCGCCTCCTGCATCAGGCCAAGCTCTGCCATGGCATCGCCTTCCAACCCCCGCGTAAGTGCGCCGACGGGGTAGATCCGGTTTTTACCTTCTAACGCGCCGCGCCTGGCGATGAACTCCACGCGCGCCACATCGTCGATGACATGGTTGGCGTTTGGCATAATCGCCATGCTGGTGATGCCGCCTGCAACAGCGGCTCTGCTGGCGGTGCTCAGCGTTTCCCGGTGCTCTTCGCCCGGTTCGCCTGTTTTGACATGGAGATCTATCAGTCCGGGCGCGACGCACAAGCCGTCAGCATCGAGAATGTCCGTGCTGTTGGCCGCCTGGAAGTTTGTTCCAACAGCTTCGATTTTGCCACCATCGATAAGCAAATCGCCGATATCGTCTGTGTCGGATGCGGGGTCAAGAATGCGGGCGTTTCGGATCAGTGTCTTTGACATTATCTTCCCGCCAGCTTGTGAAGGACCGCCTCACGCACCGCGACGCCCATTTCCACCTGTTCCGTGATGACCGATTGTGGTCCATCGGCGATCGCGCTTTCGATCTCTATGCCCCGGTTCATTGGGCCGGGATGCATCACGAGAGCGTCGGGCTTTGCGAGGGTCAGCCTATCGCGGGTCAGGCCGTAGAAATGGAAGTATTCCCGTCGGCTCGGAACGTAAGCACCATCCATGCGTTCCAGCTGGAGACGCAGCATCATAACCACATCGGCACCTTTGAGGGCCTCTTCAAAGTCCGAGGTGACAAGCGAAACGCCAAGCCCCGATGTGTCCGGTGGTATCAGCGTGCTCGGCGCGGCAAAGCGCACGTATCCGCGCAGCTTCCGAATGGCGAGGGTGGTGGAGCGCGCGACGCGCGAATGGGCGATATCACCGCAGATAACGACATTCAGATCTTCGATGCGGCCCTTGTTCCGGCGCATGGTGAGGACATCGAGAAGCGCCTGCGTCGGATGCTCATGGGTGCCGTCACCCGCATTGATCACGGCGCAGTCGACCTTTCGGCTCAGCAGTTTCACCCCGCCGGAGGAGGAATGACGAATCACCAGGGCATCCGGCCGCATCGCATTCAGGGTCACGGCGGTATCGATCAGCGTCTCGCCTTTTTTGACCGATGAAGAGGCCACTGCCATATTCACCACATCGGCTCCCAAGCGTTTCGCAGCAATTTCAAAGCTCGATTGGGTCCGCGTGGAGTTTTCAAAGAAAAGATTGACGACTGTCTTGCCGGCGAGCGTCTGGTCGGGGCGTTTTCCGGCGCGGGTTAGCTCGGCATAGTCTTCAGCGAGGTCTAGAAGCGAGAGAATGTCATCTGGGGAAAGGTGTTCGATGCCGAGAAGGTGTCGGTGTGGAAAGAGGTTTGTTTTGTCAGTGGCCGGCATGGAACAGCATCCTGATTTTGCGCGGTTTAAGCGGAAATCCGCCGCCGGGCAATAGGCATGTGCTGCGTCCGGTCTGGGCTAGATGTTTGCAAGCCTGTCGATCGCTGTCTGGAGGATCACTGCGGCCGCTGAAGCATCGATCAGTTCTGCCCGGCGCGCCCGTGAAAGATCCGCCTCCAGCATCGCCCGTTCAGCCTGCGCTGACGACATCCGTTCGTCCTGAAAGGCGATGGGCACGTTCCGCGCGTTCAGGAGATTGCGCGCAAATGCACGGGCGGATTGGGCCCGCGCGCCCTCCGATCCATCCATGTTCAGCGGCAAACCAAGGACGATGCCGGTCACGTTTCTCGAATCGTAGACCTCGAAGAGGGCGGTTAGGTCAGGTTTCAGTTTGGTGCGCTCTATTGTTTTCAGGGGCGATGCGATCAGGCGGAGACCGTCGCAAATTGCGAGGCCAAGGGTCTTCGTGCCAGGGTCGATACCGATCAGTGCCCCGGTATCCGGCATATTTTCAAGCTCAATCACGGCCATGACGCGCTCTTAGCGCTTTCCAAGCTTGATCGCCAGCGCCTCGCGGCGTATCGCTCGAGCCGAATCATGGAGACCCGCAGATGAGCGTCACAAAAGACGACGTAAAAAAGGTGGCGCGGCTTTCGCGCATTGCCGTCGATGAGGCCCGGCTGGAGGAACTTGCCGGAGAGCTAAACGGTATTCTCGGATGGATCGAGCAGTTGAACGAGGTCGATATTGAGGGGGTCGAACCGATGACATCGGTCGTGGAAACCAACCTTCCTATGCGGGATGATGTCGTGTCCGATGGGGACAAGGTTGACGATATACTCGGCAATTCGCCGAAAGCGGAAGACGGCTTCTTCGTTGTACCCCGGTCGGTGGAGTAGGCCATGTCGGACTTGACGAAGCTCACACTTGCAGGTGCTCTTGAGGGACTGGCTGACAAGACATTCTCCTCGCGCGAGCTGACCGAAGCGTTTATCAGCGCAATCGAGGCGGCAAACCCGCAATTGAATGCCTATGTCGTTCAAACACCGGAAAAAGCGCTTGAAATGGCAGATACCTCCGACGCCCGCCGCGCAAATGGTGGCGTAGGCAAGCTCGACGGCGCGCCACTTGGCATAAAGGATCTCTATTGCACCAAAGGGGTGCGGACGACGGCGTGTTCCTCCATACTCGGCGAATTCACCCCGACATATGAGTCTACCGTCACCCAAAATCTCTGGGATGAAGGCGCGGTGATGCTCGGCAAACTCAACATGGATGAGTTTGCCATGGGGTCGTCCAATGAGACCTCAACGTTCGGACCAGTGGCGAACCCCTGGCGGCGGAATGACGGTGCGAATGCCACGCTCACGCCGGGAGGGTCTTCCGGTGGATCGGCCTCTGCTGTTGCTGCCGATCTCTGTCTCGCAGCGACAGCGTCTGATACAGGCGGATCGATCCGTCAGCCCGCCGCATTCACCGGGACTGTTGGAATTAAGCCGACCTATGGCCGGGCGAGCCGTTATGGAATCGTGGCGTTTGCCTCGTCGCTCGATCAGGCTGGACCCATTGCAAAGACGGTGGAAGATGCTGCGATCCTTCTGGAGAGCATGTGCTCCCATGACGAAAAAGACTCAACCTCGCTTCCGGTGGAGACACCGAACTGGCGCTCCGAGCTTGCCAGGCCGATCAAGGGTATGAAGATCGGTATACCGAAGGAATACCGCCTCGATGGAATGCCCGAAGAAATCGAGGCATTGTGGACGAAAGGAACGGAATGGTTGAAGGCGCAGGGGGCGGAGATAGTGGACGTTTCCCTTCCGCACACGAGGTATGCGCTTCCAGCCTATTACATCGTCGCACCTGCGGAAGCTTCATCGAACCTCGCCCGCTATGACGGCATGCGTTACGGCGCTCGGGTATCGGGAGACGATCTTACGGCAACTTATGAAGGTACGCGCGCCAGTGGGTTCGGCGCGGAGGTACAACGCAGGCTGATGATCGGCACCTATGTTCTCTCGTCTGGTTACTATGATGCCTATTATCTCCGTGCACAGAAGGTCCGAACAAAGATTCTTCAGGATTTTCAGCAGGTCTTCAACGAGGTGGATGCGCTTCTGACCCCTGCAACGCCGAGCGCCGCTTTTGCATATGGTGAGCGGTCGGATGATCCGGTTGCCATGTACTTGAACGATGTCTTTACCGTTACGGCGAACCTTGCTGGGCTGCCGGGCATTTCCGTTCCTGCTGCCCTCGACAAACAAGGATTACCTTTAGGGTTGCAGGTCATCGGGAAAGCCCTCGATGAGGCTGCCTGTTTCCGCGTCGCGGCTGCGATCGAGCAGGCTGCCGGTTTCGTCGCCAAACCGGAGAGGTGGTGGTAGCAGGGCTTCTCATTTGCTAGATTTCCAAAATGACTGATCGGAAATCCGAAACCACCGACTATTGGAAGCTCCCCAAATCGGGGCGTAAGGTCACCGTTTCCAACTCGGCCTGGACTTGGACAGCTGTCTCCTATGTCGTCATCGCCGGGATCGCCTGGTTCACTGCAACACAAAATGGATTTCAGCTGCAAGGCGGCTGGGGCGGCCCTGCCATACTCGCGGCCCTGCTTTATCCCGCCTATCGTATCGGTTCGATGATGTCCCGCTTTCTGAAGCAGCGCGCACCCCTCGCCGCGGATAAGCCGCTCAATGACCCTAAAACCAAGGGTAAGCAGCCAGCGACCGGCTCGCTTGAAGACCGCATGGCAAAGCGCCGGGCGCGCGTTGCAAAGGCTAAGGAAGAGGGAAAACTCTAGTCGGAGAAGTCGCCGATAACGGGCACATGGTCCGAAGGTTTTTCCATTTCCCGGGCGCGGCGGAAAATCTCTACGCCCTTAAGGCGGTCGGCCGCTTGCGGCGAGCAGAGCAAATGATCGATCCGGATGCCATGGTCCTTAGGGAAGGCTCCACCCTGATAGTCCCAGAACGAATATTGGTGGCCCCGATTGTCGAGGGCTTCAAAGGCTTCCGTTAGCCCGAGATTTTTCAGGGTCTGAAAGGCTGCTCGGGTTTGGGGCAGGGCGAGGGCGTCATCAGCCCAGACGGCAGGCTCCCAGCAATCCATGTCGCGGGGAATGCAATTGTAGTCGCCAGCGAGGACGAAGGCTTCTTCGGTCGTCAGAAGCTCTGCGGCGCGCGCCGCGAGGCGCTTCATCCAGGCGAGTTTATACTCGTATTTCGGCCCCGGAGCGGAATTGCCGTTTGGCAAATAGAGCGAGGCGACCCGGATCGGCGTTTCCGACATTACGGTAGCCTCGATATAGCGGGCCTGATCATCACCATCGTCACCGGGCAGCCCCATCTTGATATCTTCCAACGGGAGCTTCGAGAGAATGGCGACGCCATTATAGCTCTTCTGGCCATGGACAGCGCAGGTCCATCCGGCCTCCTCGATCTCCATATAGGGAAAAGCGTCTGTCTCGCATTTCAGCTCCTGAAGACAAACAATTTCACATTCGATGGCCTTCAGCACCTCTAGCACCGTGGCAAGGCGCGCCTTAACCGAGTTCACATTCCAGGTCGCAATTTTCATGGGGCGCTTGTAGCGGGGCTAAAGCAGCAAAGCCAGTGACTTATCCCTGTAAACCCCGCGCGCGAGCCTTTCGGTGTGCTTCGAGGGAAGTTATCCCAATGAACGTTCCAATCGCGCCGATTCTTGATCTATTGCTTAGCCTTCATTGAGGTCCCAATTGTACTCGAAATTGGCGATCGAGGTGGCATCAGCCAGCGCTTCAGCGAGGTCACCTTCAGCATATTGACGGGCATGCTCAAGAATGCCGGTCTCATCGCCGCCGAAGTCTTCTTTGTACCAGTTGTAGATTTTCGATGCCGTGACTTTTCCATTTTCAACTCGGACACCGCGGGGATGGTTCACATAGGCGATTGCTGCTGCATCGAGATCTTCCTCAAGTGTTTCCGCTTCCCATGGGCGATCCATCAGATTTGGACATCCAAAAGACGCGCAGTTAACCGCATAGTGGATGCGGGGCTCGCTCCACGTGGCGCGCAGCGTGCCATGCTCGACATAATTGAGGCTCATTTCACCAACTCCAGCCACATTGAGGATTTTCTTGTCCCAAGGACCGCTATTGAGCGGGCCGAGTGAGCGGATGGAATTCAGGGGATAGTTGTCGAGGATAACGTCAATAGTTGCCGCATTATAGAGATTGAACCAGAAGGCCATGGCCTCGTCATCGGACAGGGTCTCAACGCCCCGGCTCTGCAGCGCGGCGATGTAGGCCTTCAGTGACTGGTGATCTTTCTCTGTGACATTGCCATAGGCAACAAAATTGATGCCCTCCGTTTCTGTGATGTAGTTATCAAGAAACGCACCATAGATGGCATTGATGTTTTCGCTGGCTGCGATTTCCTTTGCGGTATCGGCAATTTCAGTCTTGGCGGCAGAAGTAAGTTCAGCTTCTTGCGGGCCACCGCAAGCGGCGGCGATGAAAGCAAGTGCTACGGCAGATTCGGTGACAAAGCGGGGCATTGGCGATCCTCCAGATCGTGGGAATTAGCTCTTCGCGAGGGTATCTGGCACACTTCGGCCCCGCACGCTCCACACGAGTTTTCACGAGGTTGGGAGTGAGTGGTTTGCCCTAGAAGCCGCGAAAGTCTGCAACCTCATCTAGCGGAGCCCGTTCAGCGCGCAGCGTATTCACCACATCTTCACTGTCTGGGTAGCCGAAAGACAATCCGCAATAGACCATTTCACTGTCTGGCAGGCGGAAATGGGCCTTCAGCGACGGGCGCAAAATCCCCCAGCATTCCTGCATGCAGGTACCCCAGCCGCGTTCTTCGGCAAGGAGGCAGAGTGTCTGCATGTACATGCCGGTATGGGCCCACTGGCCATGACCCTGTCGTTCATCAAGGACGATGAACAACGCTTGCGGTGCTCCAAAGAACTGGAAGTTCCGGGCAAACCAGGCCAGGCGTCCTGCTTTGTTTTCCCGTGGAATGTCGAGCGTTTCGTACAGCATTTCGCCCACCCGGCGGCGGCGCGCCTCATGGGGTTCCCAGAGATCTTTTGGATAGATTGGCCGATCCGTCGGTTCACCCATCGGGTTCTGTGACAAAATCCGTTGGGCCATATCGATAATAGCCTGGCGTTCATCGCCAGCGACGACGATAACTTTCCACGGCTGCGTATTGCCGCCAGAGGGCGAGCGTTGTGCATCGGTGAGCCAGTCAGCAATGTCCGATTTGGGAATGGGTTTATCGAGAAAGGCACGGGTGGAAATGCGTTGATCGACGGCGGTGGATACGTCCATGGGTTCGCTCCGGTATGTTATGTTCGAGCGTTTTTATCTATGGGACCCTAGGGAAGGAAAGGTCGCCAATTTTATGCGCTTTTTGTCTTTGGTCGGAGGGTAAGCCATGTGTCCAGGGCCTTATCGATATCCTCCTGCAGGAAGGGTTTCGAGATATACCCGTCCATTCCTTCATTGATGAGCCGCGTCCGATCTGTCGACATGGCCTGGGCCGTCAACGCAATGATCGGTGTCTTGGTCCGCCCGGTTTGCGCTTCATGGGTGCGAATTGCTTTTAGCGCCTCGATCCCATCCATGACAGGCATGGAAATATCCATAAAGACAATGTCGTAAAGGTTTGCACGACACTTGTTGAACGCCACTTTTCCATTCTCGGCTGTGTCGATATCCACATCATGCTTTTTCAGCATGTTTCGTATGATCATTAGGTTGACCGAATTGTCGTCCACGACCAGCAGGTTCTGTCTCGTGGGCATGCCTGAAGATGCTCTGGATCGCTGGTCGGATTTCCCGAGGTCGGCGAGTGCCTCTATGTTGCGCTCCAACATTGCTTTGCTAATAGCGGCTCTTAACGCCTCCATGCGTGCCGGCTTGTTTAGAATGTCCTTCACTTCCAGTGCTTTGAATTCCTGGACTATCTGATCGTCACTGGCCGAGGATAAGACAATTATTTTCGTATCCCTGAGTGCTGGTTCGTTGCGTACGGCTTTGGTGAATGTCAGGCCGTCCATATCCGGCATATGATAGTCGGTGAGCACGAGATCGATCTTTATACCTTTCTGATGCGCCTTGCGCAGGACCGCCATTGCTCTGCTGGCAGAGTCTACTACCAGAGGACGCGCGCCCCATAGGCGAAGATTTTCCTCTAGAATGATGCGGTTTGTTTCGTTGTCATCAAGGACAAGTACATTTTCGCCGTTGAACCGGTGCAGACGCACTGTCGGTTCTTCTAAGGTCTCGGATATTGGCAGAGACAACTCAACGGTGAAGTCCGATCCCTTGCCGAGTTCCGATTCCACCTTAAGCGTGCCGCCCATAGCCGAAACTAGACTCTTGGTGATGGAGAGCCCGAGACCGGTTCCACCGTATTTTCTGGTTGTTGCCCCCTCGGCCTGCGAAAATTCTTCAAATATCTTATCGAGCTTGTCTGCTGGAATCCCGATGCCGGTATCGCTGATCTTTACTGATATGTCAGCCGCCCCCTCATTTGAGTGTCCCGACACATCGATCAGTATCGTTCCTTGATGGGTGAATTTCACGGCGTTGCCAACAAGATTGGTTAGAATCTGACGCAGGCGGCCAGCGTCTCCGACAACGTTTAGCGGCGTGTCGGGACGCAAGCGGACAGCGAGTTCAATGTTCTTTTCGTTCACTCCGTAGCCAAGCAGGGCAGCGACGTCCTCGACGATATCACCGAGATGAAGCGGGGTGGCGTCAAGCTCCATCTTTCCGGCTTCGATTTTTGAGAAGTCGAGAATATCATTAATGATCGTTATCAGAGCGTTGCCGGATTCGCTGATCGTTCTGGCAAACATGGCCTGCCTTTCATCAAGTTCTGTTTGTTCAAGCAATTGGGCCATGCCCAGAACGCCATTCATGGGTGTGCGAATTTCATGGCTCATATTGGCGAGGAATTCTGATTTAGCCTGATTTGCCGATTGGGCTTCAGCGATGGCATCCGTCAGCTTGTCGGTCGCTTTCTGCATTTCCAGATAGTAGACGACCGGCCCAAGCACCATGCACATAACAGAGACGCATAGGCCCAAAAAAATGATTAGCCAGCCATACTTGGTTGCCTCACCTATGGCCGGGAACTCTGTGAAACCATGATAATTCTTCAAATAGACGGCAACCAGCAAAGCGATAGTGGCAGTGCCGAACAAGCCACCTCCCCGGGGACCAAGCGCCAGGGTGGCTGTCATGCAAGTCGTCAGCAGGATGAGAAGTGGTGTGGAGAGAAGGCGACCAAGGTCAAAGGCGACAATACCAGCCATGCAAATGAGCGTGCCAAAAAGCAGATAACCGTAGAAAATCGGCTTTGGTGACCGGTTGGCAAGCACTCCGTAAACAAGTGCGATGATCGAGCCCATAAAGGCGACACTGACCATCAGCGTTTTTTCTTGGAAACTGTCGAAGTTGATCGCCGCCATAAGAAAGGCGAACACGCTGATCGTCAAAGCCGAACTGACAATAATACGTCTCGAGGCTGAGTCGATTGGATCTTCGGAAGTTCCAGGCGCTTGTCTTGAAAAGACAAATTGCCCCAGCTTAGCAAGTCTAGGCATTGCTCCTTCTGCCTCTGTCCTTAAGAACTCAACCAGCGGTAACTCACCTGTGGAAAATATATCGTTAATCCGGTGTTGGTTCTGAGGCGTGGCCTGATTGAGGGCCGAGTGAGCGTAGGTGTCCTTTGGAGCTGGTTCCTTTTTCTGTATCTGCTTCAACAAGGAGAATTAGCTGGCCGACTGGATCTCAGATGCCTCAGTCGTCGCACTAAAGCCTGCGGTCAGGGCCACCGTCTCGCGAATGGTCTGCCGAAACCAGTCATGGGCTGGATGCGTTGCGAGTTTCTTGTTCCATATGAGATAAAACCGCATTAGCCATTCTGGTCCTTTCAGCGGCGACTCACGGACCACAAGGTCGTGGACGGGGGCGTAGAGCTCGGCTAAACGTTTTGGTACCGTCTGAATCATGTTGGACGCTGCGACGATTGGTGGACCTACGGTAAAATGGTTGATCGTCATGGAAACTCGGCGTGCAAGGCCCTGTGCTTCCAATGCATCATCTATGAAACCGCGGTCATCTCCGCGGATCGTAACTAGCAAATGCGGCGCAGAAACATATCGCTCAAGAGTCAGCTCTCCCGTCGTGAGCTCATGTCCGCGTCGCATGATCACCGCGAAACTTTCACTCATGATTTCGAAGGAGCCGAAGCGCTCCGGCAGTTCTAGCACCGGAAGAGGCGTCATGGCGAAATCCGCCTCCTGGCCATCCAGCATTTCGAGACTGCGTCCCGTTGTTGGACGAAACCGCCAATTGGTGCGCGGCGCTCGTTCAATGAAGAGATCCATAATCGTCGGCATCAGAACGCCTGTGACATAGTCATTAGCAACGATTGAAAATGTCCTTGTTGAGGATGCGGGATCGAATTCGGTCGGGTCCAGCGCAGTTTCCAGTTCCATTAGGGCGTTGCGGATGGGACCGGCAAGTTCCAAAGCGCGCGGCGTTGCTCGCATACCCTCTGATGATCTTATGAAAAGGTTATCTTTCAGATGATAGCGCAGTCGTCCCAGCGCCTTCGATACGGCAGGCTGAGACATTCCGATTTCGAAACCGGCTCGCGTGACATTTCGAGTACGCATAACCGCATCGAAAACAAGCAGCAAATTCAGGTCTAATCCAGCTAAATTCATATTTGGAATATCGCATATATAAAGAATACATTTCAAGAATAAAGCGATGAGAGCTACCTAAAGTCTCAGGCATCAAGCTGGCAGATGTCTAAGGCGGATCAATCGATCCGTTGAACGAAGACACAACTAGAGAGAGATGTTTCCTCCCATGACTTTTTCAAAATCCCTAATAATCGGCTTAGCAGTTTCAATGTCTGGACTTGGAACGGCGACGGCTCAAACCCCTTTTGAAACCCAAAAAGATCTTTGCAATGCCGCAATTATTGATGCCGTTGGGTCTGTATCAGAAGACGTTCGCCTCGAGGCTCGCTACTGGAGCGAGGATACCCACGAAGACACGTTCAGTTATTCTTTAAGTTTCGAGGACGGATGGGGCATCGCCAAATGCGTGATCGCAAATGGTCAGGTGCGCGACGTTGAACTCCCAAGATCATATGTCCGTCAGCTCGAACGCACTGACTATGTGCGGCTCGCCGAACTTCGCCGGCAGAATTAACGAGTACCTCCCGCGCCAATTCGCCTTTTGGCGCATGTCTCTAAGCCCGGCCTGTAGACCTACAGGCCGGGCATTTTTCTTTTAAATCGAAAAGCTCGTGCCACAGCCGCAGCTGGCCGTTGCGTTTGGATTGTTAATCTTGAAAGCTGAACCGATCAGCTCAGTAGCGAAGTCAATTTCCGAACCGCGCAAGAATTCAAGACTCATCTCATCTATGGCGACTTTCGCTCCGTCGCGCTCAACAATGAGATCGTCCTGATTGGCTTCCTGTTCGAAGTCGAACTTATAGGAGAAACCAGAACAGCCGCCGCCATCGACCGATACGCGCAACATTGTCGCTTCGGCCTGTTTGGCGAGAATCGCATTAATGCGCTTGGCAGCGCTCTCGGTGAGGGTGACATCGCTCATGGACCTATAGATAGGGAATTTTTCGAGGATGGAAAAGAGAGCTGTTTTCGCGACCGACTGGAAAACGTCCCGTGGCCGGGTTTATAGCGAGCCGCCCTCTGCGACGCGTACGCCGTTTCAGCGAGACCGCGACCGTATCATCCATGCGACAGCGTTTCGGCGGCTGAAGCAGAAAACCCAGGTTTTTGTAGCCCATGAAGGTGATCATTATCGCACCCGCCTGACGCATTCTTTAGAAGTTGCCCAGATTGCCCGCTCGATCTCGCGTACCCTCGGCCTGGACGAAGATCTCGCTGAAGCTTTGGCGCTCGCCCATGATCTCGGTCATCCTCCTTTTGGCCATGCGGGGGAAGATCAACTCGATGAGTGCATGGCTGGCTTTGAGGGCTTCGATCACAATGCGCAGACTTTGCGAGTCGTCACGAAGCTAGAGATGCGTTATCCAGAGTTTGATGGCCTGAATCTTACTTGGGAGATGCTGGAGGGGCTGGTTAAGCACAATGGGCCCTTGCTCACCGGCGAGCAATCGATCAGCGAACTCCCAGCGGCATTTCGCGATTATCATGCGCTGGAAAGCCTGGAACTTGATCAGTTCGCGGGGCCGGAGGCACAGGTAGCGGCGCTCGCCGATGATATTGCCTATAACAACCACGATATTGATGACGGTATCGCGGCCGGGCTGTTTACCATCGAAGATCTCCTGGATTTACCACTTGTTGGTGACGCTTTTCTGTCGGTGCGCAAGGATTATCCTTATCTGGAGGACCGAAAAGTTGTTTACGAAGTCGTGCGGCGACTGATTGGGGTTTGGATAAACGATGTGACGGGGGAGACCGAGCGGCGTGTTGCGGAGAACCGGCCCAAGACCTCCGCTGATGTGAGGGCGATGCCGTGCCCGCTAGTGGCGTTTTCCGAGCGTCTCAGCGAGCAGCAGATGTCTCTCAGATCATTCCTCTATGAAAAGATGTATAAGCATTACAAGGTGAACCGGATGCGTTCACAGGCGAAACGTATTCTGAGAGATCTATTCGACGTGTTTCTCGAAGAACCAAATACGCTGCCTCCACCGTGGCGACATGTGGCCGAACAGGCCACTCAATCCCGACGGGCGCGTATTGTTTGTGATTACATCGCCGGAATGACTGACAATTATGCGATTGATGAGCACAAGCGTATATTCAGCCTGGATAGTATGCTTTAGGCACTTTCATCCCGCCTATCTGTGGAAAAGGCGGGGCTCCTTAGGGATAATTTAAAGCTCATTAACAAACAAAAGCCTAGAATTAACGAATAGCGTAAACTGAGTCAGAGGACGCCATGGGCCAGTCTCGACAAAGATATGATCAAGACTTCGGACCTTTCGAGGACGATTATCGCGGATTCGACCCATCGGAAGATGGTGCCCGGGGGCCATTGATTCTTGCACTTGTTTTCGGCGTGCTTCTGATTTTTGCGGCCGTAATTTGGAATACATACAAGCAAGGAATCCGGCCAGATCCTGCAGGTTTGCCAGTTATAATGGCTGAGAGTACACCTTATAAGAGCCGTCCAGACGATCCAGGAGGCACCATTTTGCCGGATTTAGATCGTCTGATCTATGATCAGTTGGATGGCAGCGAACGCGCGCAGGCTGACCAGCTTTTGCAGGGCGGCCCTCCGATTGAACTCCGTCTAGGTCAAGAAACCGAGATAGATGAGGTCACCGGAATACCGCGAGCGGCCATCCAGCAATTGGAAGAGTACGACGCCAAAAATGGTGGCAAGGCGGTAACGTCGGAAGCGCTTCCAGAGCCAACAGAGCCCGCTAAACCAGCCATTCCGGGCGTGGATGAGATTATTGCTGCCAAAGTGGAAAATGCGCCCCCAAAGCCAGCATCACCGGCTTTTCGGTTTTCTCCAGGCGGCCGGTTTCTTGTTCAGATTGGCGCGCTGCGTTCTCAGGCGGCCGCAGACACGGCCTGGAATGAGATTTCTTCAGCAGAGGCGCAACTCTTTCAAGGGGCAACAAAGCGCATTCAGCGGGCAGATCTTGGCGCAAAGGGCATATTCTATCGCGTCCGGGCGGGTGCTTTCGAAAACCGCGCTGACGCGGCTCAGTTCTGCGATGCTCTAAAGGGCAGGGGTCGTGCCTGCATTGTGGTGAGTGGATGAGCTCAGCTACTCGTGCCTGCATTCTCAGCGTGTCCGGCCCGGTACTAACCGAGGCCGAAACTGCACTTTTCGCAGAATTGCAGCCATGGGGCGTTATTCTAATGGGCAGAAGCTGTGTCACCCGGGATCAGGTGCGCGCCCTTGTCGATGATATCTGGACAGCTTTAGGGCACGCGGCTCTCGTTTTTATCGATCAGGAAGGCGGGCGGGTGGCCCGTCTTAAGGCACCTGAATGGCCCCTTTTTCCAAGTGGTGCGACCTATGGTGCTTTGTTCGAGCGTTCACCTGAGCGCGGTATCGAAGCAGCTTGGCTCGGTCATCGCCTGATTGCCCGTGAACTCTCCTCCATGGGTATTCACGCCGATTGTGCACCTGTCCTAGATCTTCCCGTGGAAGGCGCTCACGATATTATCGGCGATCGCGCTTTTGGATCGTCTGTCGAGGCAATCTCTGCTTTGGGGCGCGCGGCGCTCCGAGGACTGCGCGATGGGGGTGTCGCTGGTGTTATCAAGCATATGCCAGGCCATGGACGGGCCCTGATTGACAGCCATGAAGATCTTCCGCGTGTCACAGCCGGCAACAATGAACTTGCTGCCGATTTTGCTGTTTTTGAAGCACTGGCAGACGCTCCGATGGCAATGACGGCACACATCGCATTCGAGGCGTTCGACAAAGAACGCCCGGCAACACTTTCCCAGCCTGTGATTTCTGACATTATCCGCGGCCGAATCGGTTTTGACGGTCTGTTGATGACGGATGATTTAGGAATGAATGCCCTTGGTGGGCGACTGGAAACGCGGGCGAATGGTGCGATCGCTGCAGGTTGTGATATTGTGCTTCACTGCTCCGGTTTTGTCACCGATCCGGATATCATCTTTCAGGAAATGACTGAAGTTGGCCAGGCCGTACCGATCCTGCGTGGCAAATCTCTTGAGCGGGCCCGCAGAGCTGAAGCATTTGCAACCATCGCAAAGCCGTTCGATGCCGAGGCCGGGTGGAAGCGCATGGAACGACTGTTGGCCAATCAGGAAATGGCGGCCTGATGAGCGATAGTATAACCATTGATGCCCTGTCAGTAGAGGCCGAGGAAGCCGACGGGCAAGATGTGCTCCTTGTCAGCACCGAAGGTTTTGAAGGCCCCTTGCATATGCTGCTCGATATGGCGAGACGGCAGAAAGTCGACCTTCGGCAAGTTTCCATTCTTGATCTAGCAAACCAGTATCTGGCTTTCATCAAGGAGGCGAAGGCTCGCCGGATAGACCTCGCCGCAGACTATCTCCTAATGGCAGCATGGCTTGCCTATTTGAAGTCGCGGCTCCTCCTTCCAAAGGAAGAGAAAGAGGGCGGCGATGTAGAAACTGCCGAGGATATGGCCGAACGGCTCGCCTTTCGCCTAAAACGGCTCGATGCGATGCGTGAAGCAGCGGAAGCGCTACAGAACGGACCTACACTTGATAACGTCGTGTTTCTGCGGGGCATGCCTGAAAAGCCGAAAGTCATCAAGCATTCTGAGTATGATACCGGTGTCTACCATCTGACTCAGGCTTTCGGGACAATCCGGGTGCGCAAGGAAGAGGCACGCCCCCACAGGATTGCGCAGCAGCTTGTTCTGCCTCTTGAGGCCGCGCGCCAATCCTTGAAATCTCTCGTTCCAGAACTCGATGAATGGCGAAGTCTCGATCACGTGCGCAGGCAGGTGTCTCTGCCGGATTCAGAGCTGCCAGAATGCTCTGTAACGGCAAGTGTTTTTTCTGCAGCGCTCGAGCTCGTTCGGGACGGCGATGTTGATGTGAAGCAGCATGATCACTTTACACCGCTTTATCTCCGCGGCGTTGTGAGACAGGAGGGGGAGGCGAGCCATGAGACCGCTTGAGACACCAATGACTGACGAGACAGATAGCGACGATATCCGAAAGGCAGTTCGCCAACTTTCGTTCACCTATCAGCGGTCTGCCAGCCAGCACCGTGAGGTCATGGAAGATGTGATGGCGGAAGCGCTGCGCCGAGCTGAGGCAGTGCTTTTTGCTGCAGGAGAACCCATGAGTGCGGCACAAATCGCTGAAATTCTGCCCCAGGGTGTAGAGCCGGCGCAGGTGCTGATGGAATTGAAGCGGACCTATGCCGGAAGGGGGATCTGTCTTGCCGAAGTCGCTGGCAAATGGAGATTTCAGACCGCCGAAGATCTCTCATTTCTTTTTGTTGAAGAGCGTACAGTTCAGAAAAAGCTGAGTCAGGCAGCGCTCGAGACGCTCGCAATCATTGCTTATGGGCAGCCGGTTACAAGGGCTGAGATCGAAGCGGTGCGCGGGGTTGCTGTATCTAAAGGTACCATAGACGCTTTGATGGAAACGGGCTGGATAAAAACCAAAGGACGGCGAAAAACGCCTGGAAGGCCAGTGACTCTGGGCACTACAGACAAGTTCCTTGAGCATTTTGGTCTGGAAGATCTCGGTGTCTTGCCAGGGAAGGCAGAATTGGAGGCAGAGGGACTACTTTCCGATGTCATTCCCGATGGGTTTAGCGCCGATGGTGAGATTGTATCTGATTCAATCGAAGATGACGCCTTGTCAGTCGAGATCCCTGAGCAGGAAGCAGAGTTTGTCACTGACTTCGTTTCAGAAGACGAAGCAGACGCTTAAATTGCAAAATCTTCATAATTAAACTCCCCAAATCTCGGGTCATTGTGCGAAGTGAGCATCAGGCGTAATAAAGGGTATTCAGTCAAAGGAGGCCGTCATGGGATCGATTGGTCCATTACAGCTCGTTTTATTCCTGGTAGTCGCGGTGCTGGTATTCGGTGGTCGTGGCCGTATCTCCTCTATCATGGGGGATGTTGCTAAGGGTGTTCGCAGTTTCCGAACAGGTTTGAAGGAGCCTGAAGAGGATCCGAAAGCGGTAACAAAAGAGGATATGGTGGACGTCACACCTGCAAAGGATGAGGCGAAGTCCTCCTGATAAATTGAGCGAGCAAGCTTATGCTGCCTCAATTCGGTTTTCCCGAATTTCTCTTAATAGCGATCACGGCCTTGATTGTGGTGGGGCCGAAGGATCTGCCGTTGATGATGCGGCGACTGGGCAAGTTTGTTGGCCGCGCCAAGGCTATGGCGCGAGAGTTTCAATCCGCTTTCGATGATATTGCCCGTCAGGCTGAGCTCGATGAGCTCCGCAAGGAGATCCAGGACCTCAAAACGCAAAATACCGTTTTTGATGCGGAGGAAGAGATGCGCTCTTTTGAGGAGGACATGAATTCCAAGGTTATGGAGATGGAAAAAACGGCCAAGGAAGACGGCGAATGAGCGCCAATACGCCTGAGATTGAAGGCCCGGAAATCCTTGATGATATTGAGGTGGAAGCGAGCCGTGCTCCACTTCTGGAGCACCTGACAGAGCTTCGAAGCCGCCTGATCGTAAGTGTGTTCGCGATTGCGGTCGCGGCCCTGGGATGTTTCGTTTTCGTTGTGCCGATCTATAACTGGCTTGCTGCGCCTTTCGTTGAGGCAGGCCAGCTGGCACGAGGGAATGCCGAGTTTGAGCTGATTTTCACAGGTTTGTTGGAATTCTTCTTCGCGAAGCTGAAAATCTCTATTTTTGCGGGGCTGTTTCTCGCATTTCCGATTGTTGCCTGGCAGATCTACGCCTTCGTGGCACCCGGACTGTATAAGGATGAAAAGGGCGCATTCCTTCCCTTTCTCATTGCGGCACCCATTCTTTTCACGACCGGAGCTGTGTTCGTCTATTACGTCATGTTGCCGTGGGTGAGCCAGTTTGCATTCAGCCAGGAGATAGCCGCGAGCTCCGGGGGGGCTTCCACGCAACTTTTGCCGCGCGTTGCCGAATATCTTTCGCTTGCGATGGCCCTAATGCTAGCGTTCGGATTGTCTTTTCAGCTACCAGTCATTCTCACCCTGCTGGGTAAGATTGGTGTTGTGGGGTCCGACACGCTTCGATCCGGGCGTAAGTACGCCCTTGTCGTCATACTTGCTTTTGCTGCTTTCTTCACCCCACCCGATATCGTCTCGCAGATTATCCTGACGGGACCTGTGATGCTGCTCTATGAAAGCAGTATCTGGTGTGTCTGGTTGATCGAACGCAGGCGGCGTGAGGTTGAGACAGAAGCCTGATAGCGTACTTTAAGTCGCAACCACTTGTGGGAGCCGGTCGATCCATGGTTTCGCGTCCTCCAGCTCATAGGCCAGGCCCAGCAGCATACGATCGTCACCTTTTCTACCCGAAAACATGGAGCCGATTGGCAGACCGTCCGACGACATACCCATCGGTACCGACATAGAGGCCGCACCGGAAACATTCATTGGCGACGTGAAGGCGGCAAATCCCAGCACATTGGCCATAACGGCATCCATATCTTCAGCGGCGGGATTTTGAGTTCCTATGAGCGGAGCCGGGCTGGATACAGTGGGCGTCAGGATTACGTCAACGCCAAGATCGTCAAACATGTTATGGTAAGCGGCCTGCGAGCGAACAAGATAGGCTACCGCGTCATCGAGTTCCCCGGAGCGGGCTAGAAAATTCTGCGCGAGTAAAAGGGTCCATGGTTCCAGAATGTCCGGTCCCGGCGGCTTGCCTGCAAATTGTGAAGCCTCCTGAGCAAACTGCGCCGCACCCGCAGCCCAATACAGCAGGAATCTGTCGGAGAATGTGTCGCCGTCCAGGGGCATGACGACGTCTTTTACTTCGTGTCCAAGCGCGCGGCAAAGATCGGCAGTTAAATCAAGTTCACGGCGTGTATCAAGGTGTAACTCAGCGCCCGCTGACAGGGGCTCCGGAGCATAGCCTATGCGGAGGCGTCGGGATGTGGGGCCGGTAACGGGCTCGCGGGCGTCTTCTGAGCGGGCGGTTGCTGCAAAGATAGCAGCAGAATCCCTCACCGTATTTGACACCGCAAGGTCTACAGAAATCTCCACTGGGGAGCCTTCCTGATTGGTGCGGCCAATTGGTGCGATGCGATTGGATGGTTTTAAACCAAACAGGCCGCAACAGGCCGCTGGGATGCGAATGGACCCGCCGCCATCGCTTGCATGGGCAAACGGCACAACCCGTGCCGCGGTAAGAGCCGCCGCGCCGCCGGAAGACCCGCCGGGGATATGATCAGTGTTCCATGGGTTGCGGGTTGGGCCAGTCACGAGGGGCTCTGTCGATGAGATTAGGCCCATTTCAGGCGTGGTCGATTTGCCAAGCGAAACGACGCCCAATGTTTCACGCCATACGGCGGAGAGAGGACCGTCTTCCCTTGCCTGATTTCCTTTGAAGGCGCGGCTGCCAAAAAGAGTTGGCGCTCCCTGCCAGTCGGCCAGATCCTTGATGAAAGTGGGAACGCCGCCCATGGCTCCTTCCGGACTGCTAGTAGCGCGCTCACGGGCATCGTCGAACCCTTCATGGGCGATCGCATTCAGTGCGCTGTTCACAGCTTCTGCTCTGGAGATCGCCTGTTCAGTCGCCTCAAGAGCCGTAATTTCACCATTTGAGATAAGTTCGGCTATGCGCACACCATCCATAAATTCGTTACTTGATAGCGACGCCTGACTAATTCTCGATGGTGCGCACGCTCCAAAAAAAGTGCTGAAAGCTGCCATTGCCGTTCCTCCGCGCAAAACGTCTCTTTTGGTAAGTTCTGTCATATTGTGTCCTCCCGGACCTTAGTTGATTATTTTCTATGTCCGTTTTTGACCGTACGTTTGTTGGGTTGTTGTGCGCAATCCCTAGAGCTTTGCGCCTTTGAACTTATTGCAGAATATGACAGTCTTCATATTCATCTAGATGAGATAACTATCCATCGCGGAAGGCTCGCATTGGGCGGACCGTACGTGTAGGCGGTTCATATTGTTTGGTCTTTTTTCACCTATGCGATTTAATCCGCATTTTTCTTGACGGAGATTATAAGCGCTTGAGTGATAGGATACGTATCGACCTCTTGCTGGTAGATAGGGGTATCTTTGACAGCCGCGCTGCCGCGCGCGCTTCGGTCGATGCTGGCCTCGTGTTCGCCGACGGCCGGCAGATCACCAAGGCGTCTGTGATGGTATCTCCGTCTGCTGATATAATGGCTGAGCCTGCACATCCATTTGTTTCCCGTGGTGGGCTGAAACTTTCGCATGCCCTAGATAGGTTCAATGTGAATCCAACCGGATGGCGCTGTGTTGATTTAGGTGCCTCGACAGGGGGATTCACGGACGTACTTTTGAAGCGAGGTGCTGTATTCATCACAGCTGTTGATGTCGGTCGGGATCAGCTGCATACCTCGTTACGAAAAAGCGAGCAGGTATTGGTTCGTGAAGAGACAGATATCCGCAAGCTGACAGCCCAAGATATTGGGCCTGATGTGCGGCTTCTTGTTGCCGATCTTAGCTTTATTTCATTGGTAAAAGCTCTGCACCAAGCTTTGAATCTTGTTGGTCAGGGTTGCCATCTGGTTGCACTCTTCAAGCCTCAGTTCGAGGTCGGACGAAAAGCCGTTGGCAAGGGTGGTGTGGTGAAAGATGCAGGAGCGGTCAACACTGCACGCCTGGCCTTTGAGACGTGGTTAACCGAGATCGGGTGGACTTCACCAGTGTGGACTGAGAGTCCTATCAAAGGCGCAAACGGCAATCAGGAGTACTTGCTACACTCACGCAAAGGTTTGCCGACAGCATCCTAACTTGTGGGAATCCACTCGCCACCCTCGCTGTATTGGCAGACCTCGATTGGTTGGCGGGAATTTGTTCCGTCAGGCAACTCCGTCGTTTGGAAAACAGTCTGGCATTGAGGTTCGAACACGCCTTGAGGCAGGCTGCTAGGGCCGCCTGACAGGTTTCCTCTCTGCTGGGTATTCACCGGCGGGTTTTGCGTTCTGATAACAGGTCTACCGCCAAACGGATCTCCGTATCTTACCGCATTTAAATCAATCGGACCGTCTGCAACGATATGGGTTGTATGATGGGTCTGAACGCCCTGAAGAGGTCGGGCAAACGGATCACCGAAACGCTGAGAGGGAGTGGCAATAACCGACGGGCAGGGGCGTGTGTTCTGAGCGGCGACCTGATTGCCGATAAGCCCACCTGCAAGAGCGCCAAGAGCTATACCTAGGCCTTGATTGCCCCGCCGCGTTACAAAGCGCCCACGTCGGAAGCCTCGACCATAGAAACCGCGGCGACCAATGAATACGTCCCGACGGATGTTATTCGCAATAACGCCGCCGGCCGTTCCGCCAACAATTGCACCTATTGCCGTGCCTGCAATGCGGTTGTCCGGTCCGCAGTTTATGACCTGTGCGTTAGCCTTGGGTAAGGATAAGGCTGCCAAAATGGTTGTGGCTAGGACAAGTTTACGCATGCGAGCCTCCATGAAAGGTGCATAATCTCAATTCTCCTATCCAATTTGACAATTGGAACCTGAACGGTAGCTGAAGACAGCCGACATTCGATCAGGTGAAAATTTGCATGCCATGACAGCGACAACTGCCAATACGTATAAGCCACCTGATGTGAAGCCAATCGCCATCCACTATGTGGACAAACATCTGGCAATTGTGGAAAAGCCTGCCGGATTGTTATCGGTGCCGGGGCGCGGCCCGGAGAAGGTGGACTGCCTGATGACGCGCGTACAAATTCCACTCCCCGATGCCTTAACTGTTCATCGGCTCGATATGGAAACATCGGGTCTGATGATTGTTGCCATGACGAAGGATGCTCAGCGGCGGCTGTCCAAGTGTTTCGAGGAAAGAAAGATCACCAAATCATATGAGGCCGTTGTACATCGTGAGATCGATGAAGCCTCAGGCACAATCGATCTTCCGCTGCGGGCTGACTGGCCAAGACGCCCGCGCCAAATGGTAGATCGTCAGCAGGGTAAGTCCGCGATCACTCATTGGAAGCGAGTATCCGTATCATCTGGGAAAAGCCGCTTGCACCTGAGACCCATCACCGGGCGCAGCCATCAATTACGGGTCCACCTGAACACTATTGGCCACCCAATCCTCGGTGATACGCTTTATGGCTGCGATAGCAGTAGGACTGCCTCATTGCGGCTTATGCTTCATGCATCGAAGCTTTTCTTCCATCACCCATTCACTGCTAAACCCATACGTGTTGTCTCTGCCTCCCCTTTTTGACTGGACGTATCCTGACAGCTTACCATGTTTCCACAATGGGAATGTTGAATGAAACTGAATTGGCCTTCGGACGCGCGCGCTATGCGGTTGCTCAAGGGCTGCGTTCGGCTTGGTATGGTGCGCACTATTTGGCGGCGTTGCGTATGGGAAGTGGTTATGTGAGGCCGGGGGAAGCTCCTTTCAAAGCGCAATCCGGACCGCTGGACACCCGGGCCCTAAGAAAGGCGTTTCTTGATCTTTTCGCCTATGACCGCTCCAATGTGGAGGCAGGTCTCTATCCTCCACCGAGTGATGTGCGTTTGCGGGATCTTTCGCGGGCCATTCAGTCATCACGGGCCTTTCTTAAAGATGTACCAGATGTGGATTCACGCCGAAATGACCGGCGAGGTAATGAGGTCAACAAATCGAACTCGATCAATACCGAACGATATCCTAGTTACTATAAACAGAATTTCCATTACCAATCAGATGGCTGGCTATCCGATGACAGTGCAAGAATATATGATATGCAGGTTGAAACCCTGTTCACAGGTGCCGCCGACGCTATGCGGCGCGCGGCGTTAGCCGAGATCGCACGAGAGATCGCCGGTCGCGACCAAAGATCTGTGAGTTTGCTGGATTTGGCTTGCGGCACGGGGAGGTTTCTAGCTCAGACAATGCGAGCTTTCCCTCGACTCCAGGCATCAGGTATCGAGCTATCACCTAATTATGCCGAGCGGGCCAGGCAAGTAGTCTCTAAATGGCATCACCTGGAGATAATTGAGGGTGCGGCAGAGACTATGCCGCTCGACGATAACAGTCAGGATATTATCGTTTCGGTCTACCTTTTTCATGAACTACCTCCGCGCATAAGGCCACTGGTTTTTCAAGAGATTTCCCGCGTGCTGAAAAGTGGTGGTGTTTTTGTTTTCGCTGACAGCTTGCAGCTGGGAGATACCGAGGGGCTTGATGCAATTCTGGAGTATTTTCCCGAAGGATTTCATGAGCCCTACTATAAAGGGTATTTGAGTGCAGATTTGGAATCCGAAATGAAAGAGGCGAGCCTCACCCTAGAACGGACAAAGTTCGCCTTCTTAACCAAGATCCAGGTCTTCCGTAACGCCTAGGACTTTACTGCAAAATCGTCGCGGCTACCGCCTTTGGCTTCATGTTCTTTTATCCAGAGTGGTGTCAGTCCGCGACCGGTCCAGGACTTTCCGCTCGCCTTATCTACGAATTTAGGTTCGACGCGTGTGCCCTTTTTAGGGCCGCGCTTTCCAGCCGCTGCCTTCGCTTTTGTGGCGCGCTTTGGAGATTTTGCTTCCTTGGTAGCCTGCGGTTTGGGAGAGGCCGCAGCTGCCGCTTTTGGCTGCGCACCGACATAGCCTTTCAATTTTTGAAGCCGGTTTTCCAATTCCGCCACTTCATCAGCTGCCATCGTGGCGACGCGTTCATCGATTTCCGTCCGCAGAGTAAGCATCTCGTCTAGGGACATTTCTTTTAATAGCTTTGCCGTGCTTGCCATTCATTTGGTTCCTATAATTGAGTTTGGCTCTCACTCCGAAAGGGCTGGGTAGCGGGGCTTTTAGGAGAGCGATCAGCTACATAATCATGTTTATGTCTTATGCAACATAAATTTGCATGAATTAGTTTATTTATCCAACTTGACCGCGGTGCCTAAGCTTTGCATCCGCAAGCACACAGGCCATCATTGCTTCTGCAACGGGAACGGCTCTGATTCCAACACATGGGTCGTGCCGTCCGCGTGTTTCAATTTGAGTATCCTCTCCAGCCTCATTTATTGTTTTCGAGGATTTTAAAATGGAGGATGTGGGTTTAATTGAAAGCCGCGCAACGACGGGTTGACCTGTACTTATGCCGCCTGCAATACCGCCGCTATTGTTTGATAGAAATTGAGGCCCGTCCTGCCCTTTTCTGATTTCATCGGAATTGTCTTCGCCTGTCATATTTACAGTTTTGAAACCTGCCCCAATCTCAACTCCTTTTGCTGCATTGATTGACATCAATGCAGACGACAGTTCCGCATCAAGTTTACCATATATTGGTGCCCCCCAACCCGCCGGCACCCCGATCGCTTCGACCTCTACCAAAGCGCCCGCCGATAGTCCGGCCTTTCTAATGTCATCCAAATAGGTTTCCCATATTGGAATGATGCTCGCATCAGTCGTAAAAAATGGATTGCTCTTTACCAGATTCCAATCTGGCTCCGCATCACTTGCATGCTCGCCAATCTGTATAATTCGACCACGAATAATTATATCGTCACCCAAGATCTTTCTAGCCACAGAGCCCGCTGCGACTCTGGCTGCGGTTTCGCGTGCGGACGATCTTCCACCACCGCGATAGTCTCGAATTCCATACTTGCTTTGGTAAGCATAATCGGCGTGGCCGGGGCGGAATTTATCTCGGATTTCTGAATAGTCCCGCGACCTTTGATCAACATTTTCGATTATCAGGGAAATTGGTGTCCCGGTTGTGAGCTGTTTTGGTGTTCTATCATCCTGGAAGACGCCTGACAGGATTTTCACTTTATCCGGCTCGCGTCTTTGGGTTACGAATCTGGAGGTTCCTGGCTTTCGTCGGTCGAGGTGAAATTGAATATCTTCCTCAACCAATTCAATCCCGGGGGGACAGCCATCAATAACACACCCTATGGCAGGTCCGTGACTTTCGCCCCAAGTTGTGACGCGCAAGAGGTGACCGAACGTATTGTGTGACATAAAATGACCTTTCGTGGCCGTTCCTTAGAAGCATTTCATTTAAAACAAAAGATGTTAGCTTGTGGGAGCTAACGTCTTTTCGTCGCAGCGATCTGCGAATGGGTAGAAATCCCGAACAGATTATTCTATCTCGCAGGCATGTCTGAAAATACCGTCATACCGCCAACACCTTCCGATACAGAATACAGCGAAGAAGACCAGCGGAGCCTTATTCCACCAGTCATCGATCCAATACAATTATTCACACGGTGGTTGGCTGATGCGTCTGATAGTGAGCCGAATGATCCGAATGCGATGTCGCTGGCCACGGTTGACGAGCATGGTTTTCCTGATGTTCGCATCATATTGCTGAAAGATATCAGCGAGGGCGGGTTTAGTTTCTATACGCATGAAACCAGTGTAAAAGGACAACATCTGATTGACCGAAAAGTGGGGGCTTTGTGTTTTCACTGGAAATCCCTCCGTCGGCAAGTTCGTGTCAGAGGTGATGTAACACGCGTGACCGATACCGAAGCTGATGCCTACTTTGCCATGCGTGCCCGTATCAGTCAGCTTGGCGCTTGGGCGAGCGATCAATCCAACAGGCTTGAAGATCGAACACTTCTTCAATCGAAGCTGGAAGACGTAACCAAAAAGTTTGAAAATATGGAAGATATCCCCCGCCCACCGACGTGGGGAGGGTTTCTTCTTGTCCCAAGACAGATCGAGTTTTGGCAGGATCAGCCCTATCGACTGCATGATCGTGTACTTTACTCGAAGTCTAATGATGTTTGGGATAATTCCAGGCTGTATCCATAGCCAAACGTTTCCCACTTTAGCATTACGCTTATGTGGGACGACTAAGCCTTCGCAAAAACTCTCCCAGGCCTCAGGCGGAAAATGTAACGCACCGGTTTTGCATTAGCCGGTCTTTTTTAATACGACTTGCCAATAATCGGCTGGCTACCATGACTAGGAATACTCGACGTCTTTAACTTAAAGAACTCCATATTCTCATAGTATCGAGACTCTAAAATCATGTTCTTTAGCCACTATTTTTCTGACTAATTATATTGCCGTACCGATCGCTAGGGTTGTTGAGGGAAATTTGGCAATACGTGCAGGTTTTCC
The DNA here is from genome assembly GCA_039196965.1 of Pseudomonadota bacterium. Lineage (GTDB taxonomy): Bacteria > Pseudomonadota > Alphaproteobacteria > Caulobacterales > Hyphomonadaceae > CALLCD01. The sequence goes on from JBCCUK010000020.1 coordinate 73,712, forward strand.
CGCGATGCCGGTAGGTATTTGAGAGGTGGTTGTCGGCTCTCAGGTGTCACATTATTGCAAAAAAAGTGAAGCAAAAATTTCATCTAAAGCATTGTTTTGTTTCGTTTAAAAAGTGTCATGAAGCTGTGCAATAAACCGGGTCGCGGGGAGGGCGTGACTCGGCGTTTTAGGCAGGAGATTGCGTCTACCTGACATAAATTTCTCATCCCAATCTCACGCGAGGGGGCTTCTAAACTGATGACGTTCAAGAAAACTATGCGTTGGGCCGCATTAGCCAGTGTTGCTTCAGTAGCACTCGCTGCATGTTCTGATACAACAATCGCGACACCCGGTACGCCGCAAATTCCGGCTCCTCCGCCAACAGCTCCACCGCCACCCCCGCCACCTCCTCCGCCATCTGGCGCTGGCTTTGCAGCTAGATCTACCGCACCGGCTTCTGCTGCAGACTGTGCGGCGGGTACTAGCTTCATAGCTGATGTGACGCTTACAGATGGTCAAACATCCAATTTCTGCTCTCTAACACCCTTTGGTGGCGGCACGATTACCGGAACGGTTAATATCCCCTTCAGTGCAGATCCCTTGCTCATTTCAGGAACTGTGTTCATTGGAGATGCTGCAGGAGCTTCGGCAAGCGTGACATTCGCCGCTGGGCAGGAATTTGTGAGCGCAAGCCAGGCAGGTGTTGTCGATTTGGTTGTTGTTTCCCGCGGTTCTCAGCTGACCGCCGTAGGTACGGCATCCAATCCGATTGTTTTTACTTCAATGCAGGATTTTGTTGATGATGAATTGCCGAACGGCACGAGTGGAGTTGGCGATTGGGGTGGGCTTGCCATCAACGGTGCGGCACCTCTAAACGAATGTACCGTCGACAACACAGCCACACCTGGAACCGATGGTTGTGAGCAAAACGGCGAGGGCGGTTCCGGTGTGTTCGGCGGTGGCAATCCTACCGATGACTCCGGTGATTATGCCTTCATACGGGTTCAACATGCGGGCTTCCTGTTCAATGATGAAGACGAATTGAATGGCATCGCTCTGCAGGGCGTTGGCAATGGTACGCGTTTTGAGAACATTCAGGTCCACCTTGGCAATGATGACGGCTTCGAATGGTTTGGTGGTACCGTGAACGCCCGAAATCTTATTGTTACCGGTGCTGAAGATGACTCTCTTGACTGGACCGATGGTTGGGTCGGCAACCTTCAATTCGCGCTCGTCGTTCAAAACCCGGGCGATGATAATGGCATCGAAGGGGACAATAACGGCAATTCCGATATCCCCATGGCTGCCGATCTTCTGCCCAGATCCAACCCGAACATCTCAAATATTACTTTCATCGGTGGTGGAACAACTACCTCTGGTGAAGGTATCCTCTTCCGGGACGGGTCCGACGCCACATTGGTAAATGCGATCATCACGAACTTCTCGCAAGGCTTCGAATTTGACGAGGATACAGCACTCGCTACACCAACTGTTGATGGAAGCATTGTTGCTGGCAACGGTGTTGATTTGGTTGATAGCCAAGCCATTTTTGCTGCAGGAACCGGTAATGTAGAGGGCGGCGGTACGTCGCTCGACGGCGTACTCCCGGGGCCAGCTGAGCTTGCGGCCAATGCTGGTGCGATCGACCCCACGACGCTGGACCCATCTTTCTTCACGGCTGGTCAATTTGTTGGTGCTTTCAGCCCGGGCGACACTGCTGACAACAACTTCACCACAGGTTGGGCGATCGCTATTCCTGGTGCTGAGGATCCAGGTTGCCCTGCAGGCACAACTGAGGACGCAGCGGATGCGCCATCTGCTTTTCCAGGCCGTTCTGAAGACGCGACATGCGTAATCAATACCCCGGTATCGGGTGAAGTGACCCTCACCGCTGGTAATCTGTATCGCCTGGACGGTTCCGTCTTCGTCGGCGCAGATGCTGGCTCTGATCCGGAAAACCCCACGCCAACAGCAGCGACGGGCACCCTGACAGTTGAGCCTGGTGTAACAATCTTTGGGAACGGGGCTGCAGGGCAGGTTGACTTGTTGACGGTTTCCAGGGGATCTCAGATTTTCGTCAATGGCTCCTCTGCAGCACCTGTTGTGCTAACGAGCCGGGCCGACCTCGAAAATGGCGGAGACGTTCGGGCTGGTGTCACTGGAGAAATCGGTGGCCTCGCGATCAATGGCCGTGCGCCCGTCAACGAGTGTACAATCGATGCAACGGCGATTCCCGGTTCGGTGGATTGTGAGCAGAACGGAGAAGGTGGATCCGGTCTCTTCGGCGGTGCTACGCTCGACGATAATTCCGGTGTATTGAACTTCTTGCAAATTCGCTACGCGGGCTTCCTTTTCAATGATGAGGACGAGTTGAACGGGTTGGCACTTCAAGGTGTCGGTAGCGGTACTGAGATCGATTTCATTCAGATCCTGAACGGTAACGATGATGGCGTTGAATGGTTTGGGGGAACGGCTAGTGCTAGCCACATCGTTGTGACAGGCGCGGAGGATGACTCTCTAGATTGGACTGACGGTTGGACCGGTACAGCTCAATACGTAATCGTTATTCAGAACCCCGGCGATGACAACGGTATCGAGGCTGACAATAACGGCAATTCCGATATTCCGGATGCTGCAAACCTCCTTCCAAGATCACGCCCTGTGGTCGCCAACCTGACCCTGATTGGCGGAGGTGATACGACGTCGGGCGAGGGTATTCTGCTTCGCGATGGCGGTGATGGCGCAGTCGTGAATGCGATTGTAACGGGGTTCGGCCAGGGGCTTGAGTTTGATAATGACGCGCCACCAGTCGCGCCGACCGTCGACTCGGTTGCTCTATCAGGCAATGGTGAAAACCAGGTGGATACAGACCTGCTAGACGATGCGAGCGACAATATCCTCGAGTTTGCCAATAACACGCTCGGTGCCATAGCTGGTTTCAGCACGCCGCTCGCTCCCGGGACAAATGAAACTGCTCCTACAATCGTTGCAGCGAACCCTGTGACGGTCTGCGAAGCTGAGTTCGCTGATATTCCTGCTAATGAAGCGGAAAGTGATCCAGCAGCTGCTCCATTCACCGCATTGCCGTCTCCTTGTGATCAGCTCGATCCAGCCGAATATATAGGCGCTCTCGCGGACGAGAATGATCTCTGGTTCGCAGGCTGGACGATCGGACTCTAAGGAAAAATCCCAAATCGGCGGGGAGCGCAAAAGCGCGCTCCCCGCTATTTTCGTATCTGGAGGAAGCCTGGAGGGGCTCGGAAAATGACCAACGATTTCAAATGGTACAGGATGCTCAGCATCCTTCTTGGCACATCAGCACTTATTTCAGCTCAGACAGCATTCGCGCAGGAAGAAGATCCTGTCGCAACACAAGAGACCGAAGAAGAAGACGAGCAGGCTGTCCTTGGCCCTGTTGTTGTTCGCGGCCAGTTCATTCCTGACGAAAAACGCTCTACGTCAGAGATTTCAAGTTTACTTGACGAGGAAGCCTTCGCGCTTACCGGCGACGGGGATATTGCCGGTGCAATCAAACGTGTGTCCGGCGTTGCCATCAGTGATGGCAAGTTTGTTATCGTTCGGGGCCTTAACGAGCGTTACTCGTCAGTCACTATTAATGGATCACCATTGCCAAGTCCTGAGCCACTCCGCCGGGTCGTGCCGCTTGATCTCATTCCGACATCTTTCCTGACGGGCGCACTGGTTCAGAAAACATTCTCTCCGCAGTTCTCGGCTGAATTTGGCGGCGGTCTTGTCGAACTTCGTACCAAGTCAGTTCCAGACGAATTCTATTTCAATTTTGGTGCGTCGATCGCCAGCGATACCGTAACCACTGCCCAGGACGGCCTTGTCCAGGCTGGCGGTGACATTGATTTTCTTGGCTTCGATGACGGCACCCGAACTGCGCCGGATATTATTCAAGAGGCCTTTTTCGGTCTCAATGGACTGGATACCGCTTTCATCGCTGCCAATCAAGATGCCATCGACTTGTCTCTCGGGGTTCCTGAGACGCTAATCACATTCATTGATGACATTGGTCCAGCCTATGGTTTCAGCACCGAATTCGGTGGTTATTATGATCTTACGAGTGATCTGAAGATCGGCGCGAATTTCGCTGCCAACTGGAATGTCGACCAGCAAACGCGGCAAGGCCGCCGGGAACAGGGGCTCTCTTTTACGGCGACAAACGCTGATTCAGAGCCAATCGTAGGAGACTTTTCGGGCTTGGGCGGCGCAGCGGAGCTCTTTGATTTTACGAGTACCACCCAGAGCGTTTTCCTGAATGGTCTCGCAAACATAGGGGTGGAATATGGTTCGAACCACGAGCTGAATTGGACCAACTTCATCCTGCGCTCGACGACACGGGATACGCGTCTGAACCAAGGGGTCAATACGGAGGAAGATGGTGTCGAGCTTCTCGAAGAGAACTTTGAGTTTATCGAGAGCCAGGTGTGGCAGACGCAGGTCTCGGGCGATCATGCTTTTCCATCACTTTTCGATGTCGAACTTGGCTGGCGGGTAGCTTACGGAGAGGCTGATCGCGATGCGCCATTCCGGCGGAACTTCACGCGCGGGCGCGAGAGTCTCGATGAAGGGTTTCAGCTCCTGTTTTCGCCGACTCTGTCCGCTGGTTCATTGTCACCGGGCTCAGTCGGTGTGGACTTTTCTGAAGTCGCCGATGAAAATCTTGATCTCGGTGCAGACCTCCTTATTCCGACACAGCTTTTTGGAAACAGCGTAGACTTCAAATTTGGCTATGCGTACACGGACAAATCACGGTTCTCATTCACGCGTGAGTTCAGCTTTGATGATGGCCCAGGCTTCGATGAGTTCATTGGCATCGTTCGAAATGATGTTCTGTTTACGGAAGCGATCGCCGGTACCGAGATCTTTGACGCTAATTTTATCACCAACCCAATTTCGCAGGACAATGCAGAGTCTTCTCTTGAAGTACATGCTGGATATTTCGGTTTTGATGCTGAAGTCGGTCCCTACTTTCGCCTTGCCGCAGGTGCGCGATGGGAGGGCAGTGATCAGCTGACCACAAGCTTCACAACAGCTCAACCCGATGCGACGTTGACCCAGTCGCTTGTTGACGGTGATTTCCTGCTTCCGAGCATTACGTTGACCTGGATACCGATCGGCGATCTGCAGGTTCGTCTTGGGTACTCAGAAACCATCACGCGGCCGCAATTCCGCGAATTGACGCCCGCCATCTTTTTCGATGACGCCACAGACCAGGATTTCATCGGTAACCCTTTCCTTCAGAACAGTGAGATCGACAATTTTGACCTCAGATTCGAATACTATTTTGGTCGGGGCCAATTCGTAACCTTAGGCGGTTTCTATAAGGACATCACAAATCCGATCGAGACCACAACACTTCAGGTCGGTGGTCTCTTGGGACAGACATTTGTGAATGCGCCGTCCGCGGAGCTGTTCGGATTTGAATTCGAGTATGAGCAGACATTCGATATTGGCGGATGGCTTCCAGCTGTCCCCATGCTGAACTCAGCAGATCTTGTCATTAAGACAAATTACACCTTCACCGACTCTGAGGTGAGCACGGATGGCGATGTTATCCTGTCTACAATCATTTCTGGCCAGCCAGCCTTCGGTAACTCCGTGGCGGCAGAGGGCGTTATTGTTGATGGCAGGCCTTTGCAGGGTCAGTCAGATCACCTTTTCAATCTCCAGATTGCTCTTGAGAATCCAGATATCAACGGAAAAGCGGCGTTACTTTTGAATTACGCTTCAGAGCGCATTCGCCAAACAGAGAACCTCTCGGGTATTCCGCCGGCTCAGATTGAAGCAGGTCTCATACCTCCAGCTGTTGTTGAGCAAGTTCCTGTACTTCTTGATTTTGTTGCCAGCCGTGATTTTGAGACCTTCGGGACAACCTGGAACTTTGAATTTGCTGTCCGGAATATCATTGGCGATGACTATGAAGCTACTCAGGATTTTAATGACGGAACGGTTGGATTGTTCGACGTGTACGATCTCGGTCGTGAATTTACAGGAACGATTACCGTGAAATTCTAGGCGTTTTCTGGATCGGCTCTCGCTTCTTCGCAAATTGCTTAAAACCGTTACGCGATTGTCATATTGGATACAAGAAAGTGTATCTGGGCGGTGATAAGCGATGAATGCAGTTCAGGGAGATGCGTATGGGGGCAGACTATGCGGATGTCGAAGCGAGATTGGTCGCTCTGGAAAACAAGGTGAATCAGCTTTGTTTGTCGCTTTCGTCTCTTCCTTCGAATGTCATGAAAGATATCTCAAGCGGCGAAAATCCGATCCGAGCCATCCGGCGGTGGAGGTTAATGACCCAGAAGGAGCTCGCTGAAGCGGCGGGAATGGGGGTCAACCATGTTTCGCGCATCGAGAACGGGGCTCAATTCAGCATGAGAACGGCTCGGAGCCTTGCGGAAGCACTGAAAGTTAGATTGGACGATATAGCCTGAAAATGGAGCCCATTTGTTCAAGAGCGCAATGATCGGTTCGTAGTTCTGAACTTTGTTTAACGGCAACAATCTTGCAGCGATTCATCTATTGGTAGCAAAGTGGGCGATGAAATTCTTGTAAGCGACAGAATTCTGGCGGAATTCCGTTTATTTCTGTTAAAATGACGTGCGCATAATAGTTGCTCGTGACAAAGTTCGGCGGGCCACAA
>JBCCUK010000021.1:0-77223 GCA_039196965.1 Pseudomonadota bacterium
ACGGCGTCAGGCACGGCGGCGGCCGGTACGGCCAGAAAGACGGCATCGGGCGGATCGGGCAGATCGGTCACACGCGGCAGGCAGGGTAATCCGGCAAGCGTGTCACGTTTGGGGTTCACGACCCATATCTGACCCGCATACCCCCTGCGCCGTGCCTCACCGATTGCAATCCCCGCGTCCGTTCCGCCGACAAAGGCAATGTGGCGCGGGTTGAGCAACCGTTCGAAGTTGCGTCTCTTGGCCGGCGTCATGAACTCATGCGCCGCGAGGACGCAGCATTGCCCGGGTGATGATGTGGCGTTGAATTTCCGACGTCCCGTCCCAGATGCGTTCCAGCCTCGAGTCGCGCCACAGGCGTTGTATGGGCACTTCTTCCATCAGACCCATTCCACCGTGAATCTGCAGTTTGCAGCTTTTGTACGGAACATTACCGGCGTGCAGGGCGTTACCAGTGCAATCGACTTCAATAACTTCTCAGGTATTTTCAACCAGCCACGAACCTGGGGCATTGAAGTATCGTTCACATACTGATTGTTTCTATACCGCGGTTCAGCGCACATTAGGGGCGTGATATTGATCTACCAATCCGGGAACTCGGACCTTAGCTGACCAATTTGAGCTTCGGGTTCTTTTTCGTCCGCTTTTGCCTTTTTGCCGCCATCTCGCGATGGAACTCGACCATGCGTGGAACGATCTCTGTACGGAAGCGTGATCCATTGAACACGCCATAATGGCCGACGCCTGGTTGGATATAGTCGATCTGCATATCATCCGGAATGCCAGTGCAGAGTTTGTGGGCTGCCTGGGTCTGACCAATGCCGGAGATATCGTCATTTTCACCTTCGACCGTCATTAACGCCACGCTGGTAATAGCTTCCGGTTTCACCAGCCGGTCGCGGTGGCGGAAAATTCCGCGAGCCAGGTGATGCTCCTGAAAGATACGAATGATGGTTTGCAGATAGAATTCCTCTGTCAGATCGAGCACTGACAGATATTCATCATAGAATTTCCGGTGCTTGCCCGCATTGTCGCCATCGCCTTCCACCAGGTGATTGAAAAAACGCCAATGGGCATGAACGTGGTTCTCCCAGTTCATGTTCATGAAGGAAGACAGTTGCACGAAGCCCGGATAGACGCGGCGGGCAGCGCCCGGCCACGGTATTGGCACGGTGAAGATCATGTTTTCTTCAAACCAGCCAAGCTCTCTTTCTTCGGCGAGCTGATTGGGCACCGTGGGGGACTCGCGGGCATCGATGGGGGATCCCATAAAGGTCATGGAAATCGGCAGGTTCGGACTGTTGTCCTCTGCCATCAAGGCGATCGCAGCCAGTACAGGCGGCCCAGGCTGGCAAACAGCGGCGACATGGGTATCCGGCCCAAGGTGGGCGAGCATATCGCGGATATAGTCAATATAGTCGTCGAGATCGAAGCGGCCCATCCAGATCGGCACCATGCGAGCGTCGGTCCAATCCGTGATGTAGACGTCATGGCTGGGCAAAAAGGCTTCTACGGTACCGCGCAAAAGCGTCGCGTAGTGCCCGGACAGCGGCGCTACGATCAGGAGTTTTGGTTGCGGTTTCGCGCTCTTGCCGAGCGCTTTTTCCATGTCGCCCGGCGCTTTTCGGAAGTGCATGAGGTTGCACCATGTCGAGGACCAGGCCGCTTCCGGAGTTATTTTGACAGTGACACTGTTGATCCGCGTCTGCTCAATTTCCCAGTCAGGCTTGCCATAATAGCGTGTTGTGGACTCGAAGACGTCTGCTGCTGCCGCCATGGACCGGCCAAGCTCTGTTGTCGAAAGCGGATTTACCGGCGAACTCCAGTACGCTTTGGATGCTTTCGCTGCAATGCGGAGCGGAGCCATCGCCGCCCGGTTCAGTTCCACCAGAGTATAGAGCATTCACCGTGTTCCAAATTGCTGCATTGCAACATATGCACGCTATGCGCCAGTCGCAAAGGCCAATCCTATTATTCGAACAAGATTAAGGGAGCCTGACTCACCAGTCATGGCAACGATTTTCCTCAGTATTCACTGGGTATCCTGGATCAGCTTAGAAGCTCTGCCAGGCAATCGGCCATCTCTGCGGAACTCGTATCATGGGTGAAAAAGGTCTTCAGCGACCAGTCTTCGTCCATTAAATAGACTATGGATGTGTGGTCCATTGTGTATCCTGCCGCACTGTCGGGAATTTCCACTTTGGAGTAACCGGCTTTGAATTCATTGGCGGCTGCTTTTACCTCCTCCACCGACCCCGTCAGCCCGACAATGTCTTCCGGGAATGCGTCCACGAAGATGTAGTCTGCCATAGCTTGCGGCGTGTCGCGCTCGGGATCGATGGAGATCAATATCGTACGGGGCAGTTCGATACCTTCAGGCAACTTCTCCAGCGCCTGATCGATGGTGACAAGCGATGCCGGACAGACATCGGGACAATAGGTGAAGCCAAAATAGATCAGGCTGTGCTTGTCGCCAAAGTCCGCCTCAGTGACCCGTTCGCCATCTGTGTCTATCAGTGAAATCGGGCCGCCAATCTGTGCATAGGACCGGGCCGAGCAGCTGGCGCTCGCTCCGTTACGTGCATCGTTGCCGCTCTCGCCGGAACAGGCTGAGATCAGTCCAAGAGCTAAAATAGCGAGTGTTTTCATTTTCATGCTTTTACATATGGTTCAGCCTGACCCCTTGGCGCAAGAGACGCACTGACGCATTTAGGGGGGATGGTAGATAGCACCGACAGAGCGCAGCTGAAGCTTGATGAGGCCCTCTTTGCCTTACCGGAAGAGGGGCTGAAGAGCGTCGGCTCTGCACTTGGACGGACGCGCCTGCGAACATTTATAAGCCTCCGCTGGATTGCCGTGGCCGGTCAGACCAGTGCCATACTTTTCGTCAAGTTTATTTTGGGATTTGAGCTCCCTCTCGCGACCTGTCTTGCTATCATCGCGGCGTCGGCCTGGTTGAATGTCTTTCTGGAGTTCGCTTTTCAGACCCGGCGCCTTGCCAGTGAGCGTGAAGCCGCTGCACAACTTGCCTTCGACGTCATCCAGTTGTCGGCGCTCGTTTCTGCAACTGGCGGTCTTGCTAATCCGTTCGACATTTTCCTGATTGCCCCTGTAACAATTGCCGCTGTCAGCCTGCGCAGGCGCTATGCGCTTATGATTGCTGCACTAACCCTGGCGCTAGCGGCGACCATGCCCCTCTATGCTGGTGAGCTTCCATGGCGCGATGGCGAACCGATCGCGACGCCAGTTCTGCTGCAATGGGGGCAGTTTTTCGCGCTGACGGTCGGCGTGCTGTTCTTTGCGCTTTCGGCCGTAAGAGTGAACCAGGATGAGGCGCGGCTTGTGCGTGCGCTTGATGCCGCCCAAGTTGTTATGGCGAAAGAGCAGAGGTTGTCGGCTCTCGGAGCAATGGCAGCCATGACGGCCCATGAGCTTGGCACGCCCCTCGCCACGATACACCTCGTGGCCCGTGAAATGGCCGATGATCTTCCTGAAGATAGTGACTTGCGGGAGGACGCCTCCTTGCTGGTCGAGCAAGCCGAGCGGTGCCGTAAGATCCTCCAGTCTCTCGCGCAGCAGCGCGAAGCTGGGGATATTGTCCATGCCCAGATGCCGCTTTCAGCCGTGGTCGAAGAAGCAGCAGCTCCCCACAAGGGACTTGGTGTTGAGGTCGATGTCCGCACGCGGCAGAAGCCCGGGATCGATGAAAAGCCGCCCACGATCAAGCGCAGCCCGGAAATCCTTCACGCGCTTGGTGCGTTCATCGAAAATGCGGTCAGCTTTGCCGATACGATTGTTTGGATCGAGGCGACCTGGAGTTCAGGTGAGTGTACGATCACGATTCGGGATGACGGTCCGGGTTTCTCGTCCGATGTCATGCCGAAACTTGGAGAGCCCTATGTTTCCGAGCGCGGAGCTGAACAGGCCGGGGGCGGGGATATGGGACTTGGTTTCTTTATTGCAAAGACACTGATAGAGCGCACCGGTGGTAGGGTTGCTACGCGGAACCGTACACCGCCCGGTCATGGAGCCACTGTACAGATCACATGGCCGCTTGAACGACTGGAACCTGACACGGAAAACTACATATAAGGGTGTAGTTTCAAGGAGTAGACGTATGGACCGCCCGGTCAAATTACATGAGAAACTCGAAGGCGTGGAAGACAGAACCTGTCTTGTCCTCGATGATGATGGCCCCTTCTGCCAGCGTCTCGCCCGTGCGCTCACCCATCGCGGATTTATGGTTTCAGCCGTGTCCACTGTATCTGAAGCCAAGGACATTGCCCGGTTAAACCCGCCTGCCTACGCCGTGTTGGATCTGCGTCTGGAAGATGGGTCTGGCCTTGATGTGGTGGAGGTTCTTCAGCAGCATCGCGATGATGCCCGTGCTGTTGTGCTGACCGGATATGGGGCCATCGCCACGGCTGTTGCGGCTGTGAAGGCTGGCGCTGTGGACTATCTAGCGAAGCCTGCGGATGTAGAGGACATCATCAAGGCGCTGGTTGCGAAACCGGATGCCAAGCCAGCACCGCCGGAAAATCCGATGTCAGCTGACCGTGTGCGCTGGGAACATATTCAGCGCGTTTATGAGCTCTGTGATCATAATGTCTCGGAGACGGCTCGCCGCCTTAATATGCATCGCCGGACACTACAGCGGATACTGGCAAAACGCGCCCCGAGATAGAGCTATCCAGCTCGCTATTTTGTTGAGTTTGGTGGATAAGGTGGGCCGGCATAAAGGGCGGAAGCCAGCCCACCTATCTCTGTATTAGAAGCCAGCTTCAGAGGGGGCAAAACCACTGGCATCTGAACATAATATGTTCTGATGACCAAAAAGGTTCCCGGTAAAAGTAACTATACTTGGCCTTCGCGTGGACAGGTAGAAACTGTCTGTTTTAGTGCATTGATAATAATCGGTTTCCCTGCACTAAAGGGCTTATTTTTATCCTTAATGGATGGCGCAAAGCGACTGCCCGCTCACACCTATAGATCGATCGTTCACTCAGGCCGGTTTGCCTGAGTCCGGTGAAATCCCGGCCAAAGCCGCTTTTCGATAGCTCGTCGGTGTTTTGCCGGTTTGGCTTTTGAACGCCTTATTGAATGGGGTGATCGAGGCATAGCCCACATCCATAGCGATCGTAAGTACGGGGATCCGTGCGTTTGAGATGTCTGAAAGGCGCGCTTCAGCTTCCTGTATCCGATGGTGATTAAGGAAGTATGCAAAGCTTCTGAAGCCAAGAGATTTGTTGATAACAACGCGAAGCTGATGTTCCGGCACGCTGACTTTTTCGGCAAGCCTGCGGATCGTAAGACCTTGCTCGCGATATATTTTGTCCTCGTTCATCAGCGCGTCGAGACGGTTTTTTGCTGGAAGGTCCCTTGGGTCGAGCGTTGTCGCCGCCGGTCCGGGCACTGCCATGGTGTCGAAAGCCAGAGCTTCGGGATGAGCCCGCGTCATCCAGAGCAGCATACCAATGCAATAGGGAGGGGCAATCAAAAGGAAGAAGCGCCAGGCACCGCTCGCCCCAAATCTTCGGAAAACTTCGTTCCCAGCGAAGATAAACACCAGCATCACGGCTATTCCGATGGCAATGCGAGCCCGATCACGGCGTCTCGCTTCGACGAGATCCTCAGACCGCCCAGCCAGTGCCACATAGGCAATATGCGCCATGAGGCCGAACGACATTGTGAGCCAGGCTAATCTGAATGGCTCAATGACGAATGGTTCGAAGCCAAGCAGTGATGCTGCAAAAAACGAGGGCGGTACGGCATAAATGGCTAGGACTGCAATTTCGCTTTTGCCAAGGGTGAAATCCTCTTCAAACAGAGAGAGACCAAAAAGCCAGGCCAATGGAAAAATCAGGGTCGAGAACACATTGAGCAAAAGCCAATCCGATCCCCTCAGTGTCCAGGGCGGCGTTCCGGTGATGAGCAGCAGGCTAATAACGCAGATGTTCATAAGATAAGCGTAGCGCATTTGTGCCGATCTGAGGCCGGCTCGCGTCATGAGCAGCAGTAATCCTGAGAGCATGCCGATCGACGCGAACCGGATAAAGACTTCAGCTTAAAGTGTCATGGAAGTGGATCATCAAATTATTGGCGCAACTTATTCGATAGGGAGCCTTGTCTTCGAATGAACTTATTGTGTGGCCGTCAAGCCTTCTTGTCAGGAGAAATGAGGTGGACCCAAGTATTTTAAGGGCTCGATTTCGATTAGACACCGACGATGATTTAGCCACTGTTTCCGGGTGTTGAAATGATATCGATGACCGTATCCCGCAGCCAGCGATTGTGAGGATCGTTGCGGTTTTTTTCATGCCAGCAGAGTTTCAATATTGCTGGCGGAAAAGGGACGGGGAGTGGGGCGGAATTTAATCCGTGCGTTTGGGCAAAATAGTTGGCGATAGGCTTCGGCAGCGCGACCACAGCGTCCAATTCCTTGACCAGTTCCGGCAGGGCATCGAATCTAGAGACACGCGCCACAACATGTCTGCCCATACCTTCAGCCTGAAGAGCTTCATCGGCGTAGGCGGGCTGCTCGTCTGTAAACACGACGGCGAGATGGTTCCGGCTTGCATAGTCTTCCGGTGTTTTCGGGGACGATGATTCTTTGCTTAGCAGAAGGCAGAACTCGTCCTGCATCAAGATTCGGGAACCAAACCCGGGGGGCGGTTGTCCAGCCACGGAAATGGCGAGGTCGATCTTGCCGCTACCAAGATCGTTCCAGACAGATGTGTGATTGGTGTCGAGGGCGCGAAGCGTAAGCTTTGGTGCCGAAGCGATGATTGTTCGTGCGAGCTTCGGCCAAAAAAGGATACGAGCGTCATCCGACAGGCCAAAAACACTTTCCCCAGTCAGGTTATTCGGAGAGAATTCAGTGCGCACTATAACCCTCCGAAGCGTTGCCAGCGGGTCGCGGATGTCGCTCCAGAGAACTTCCGCACGTGCGGTGGGTTTCACACCTGTAGCTGTGCGCTCAAACAATTGGTCGCCTGTTGTATCTCGAAGGCGAGCTACGGCCTGGCTAATTGACGGTTGGGACCGGCCGAGGCGTTCGCCCGCCTTGCGCAAGTTCCGCTCCGACATAACGGCATCGAAAACGATCAAGAGGTTTAAGTCGAAACTGCCCATAATCAGCGCTTATGATATGGATAATTATCATTATTGGAAGTGATGAGTGCTGTCCAACATCTCCTTCTTCAGAGGGGAAGCGTTTCCCCCGAATTTATGGAGATTAGGATATGCGTATTACAGTATTCGGCGCGAATGGCGCGACTGGGTTGGAGATTGTGAAGCAGGCCGTTGCGGCGGGTCATGATGTGGTTGGTGCCGTGCGCCGCCCGGACACGCTAGCAGAGCTTAAAGGTGTTGAAGTTAGGAAGATTGATCTTGCTGATCAATCATCTCTCGAAGCCGCAATTAAAGGCAGCGACGTAGTTATATCAGCCCTCGGTCATGGTGGGCTGAAGGCTTCGTCTAAATTCACGACGCTCTACAGCGATAGCACAAAGGCGTTCCGTATGGCTATGACAGCGACCGGTGCGAAACGTTTGATTGTTTTGTCGTCCGGCGGTGTCGTTGAAGATGGTGCAGCGCCATGCTTCTACACCAAGTTATTGCGGCGTTATCTCATCAATACGTATGTTGATATGGCGCGCATGGAAACCATTCTGGAAGAATCCAAAGCACTTGAATGGACAAGTGTCAGGCTAACCTATCTGCAAAGTGGCCCATCGAAACCGTTTTTGGTGGAGGAGGGCGAACTCGGTAAGGGCAAATTCCAAATTAACGTCATCGACGCTGCAAGGTTTGTTGTTGGTGAACTGACCGAGCGGAAATGGATAAACGGCCATCCGGTTCTTGGATATGCCTAGCGTCTTAGGCCGGTATCTTTTCGTTCAGCCAACTGAGGATATCGGCCATCATCTTTTTTGTGGCAGGCTCATCGACCAGCCAGTGCCCACTATTCTGGTACTCCAGATAGTCTCCCGTTGTAGGGCTCTGGGCGTACTTTTCGGCAATCTTGCGTACCTGCGTAACCGGCGTTGCCCGGTCATGGCGCCCGCCAATGGTCAGCGTCGGGACGTTTATCTTGCCTTCATCGACCTCGACACCATCCAGAATATCGCCATAGACGCGACCGGAGTCGTACCGTGCGCCTTTATAGATCTCGTCATGGCGGTCCTTCTCGACGCGATTGAGAACGCCATAGCCAAAGCCGCGCCGCCAAACCTTATGAGGCATTTCTCTAGCTTTTTCCTCGCCTTGAACCAAAATGTTTCCGAAGGTGATCATCGCAGTGACGGCGCGTTTGAGACAGTCTTTTGGTGAGGCGGGTGTCAAGAAGATAGCGGCGTCCGCAATATCCTCGGCCGCTAGCACCTGGGCAATCAGTCCTCCCATGGAATGGCCGATAAGGGTTGGTTTTCGCCCATTCTCTTCTTCGATTTCCTTGGCCCAGATGCGGCATTGGTCGATATAGTCCTGAAGCTGCAGATCGACCAGGTCGGTCGGCGGGTTTTCAAGGGCTCTTTTGTCTGGGAAGAGCGTCGGGGCTTCGCAGGTCCAGCCAGCTGCTTCGAAGATGGGGCGCATAGTATCCCAGGCATCTCCGCCGCAGCCGATGCCATGGATCATCAATAAGTTACGCATTATGTCATCTCTCTCGTGGAAAGCTTTTCCCCCGGATTATTGATCAGACCGTCGTTGCTGGTTCGGTCCAGTTAGCAAACCGATCGACGAGCTGTTCGTAAATCGCTCTTTTAAAAGGAATAATGATTGGCGGAATTTCTGCAAGTCTGCCCCACCGCCAGGCGTCGAACTCCGGCTTGTGCAGATCCAGGCGGATATCGCTGTCGGAGCCATGAAAGCGCAGGGCGAACCATTTTTGGCGCTGACCATAGTAGGGACCCGGCAGACGCTTTTTCAGTTCCCTCGGAAAATCATAGTAAATCCAGTCCTCGGTTTCTTCGAGCACCGATATGAGTTTTGATGAGACGCCAACCTCTTCTTCAAGCTCGCGTATGGCGGCTTCTTCGGCCGTTTCGCCAGCATCAATACCACCTTGGGGCATCTGCCATTGAAAAGCGCCGCGCGAGTTCACCCTGCGACCCAGAAAGACGTATCCTGCCTTGGAGAACAGCGCGATTCCCACATTCGGGCGATAGAGATCCGGGTTTCGTTTGAGGTCTGTCACACTCACTGTTGTGCAGGTTCACCAGTCCCAGTCAATCGATCCGTGAAGTCTTCGCTCACTTGCGTCGTCTGTATCGGCTTTGCCCGCGCTGCTGCTACAGCTGAGGCTGGGGCGAGGAGAATGCCTTTCTTTTCCAGATGGGTCGCCCAGTCCCGCACCATATCCACCGTTAAAGGATAAACGAAGCCAGTACCGAGAGCATAACCATTCTGCAAAGCCTCGGTTTCTAGCGTCAGGAAGGCCTTCTCGATCTCCTTGGCATCGGTCCGTGCGTCGATATTCACTGAAGCTGCGGCGTAGGGCATGTCAAGACTGTCGGCATGGGTTTCAAAAATGGTCTGCCGCAATGATGCGTGTCGAATGAAACCGAGGTTCCGTTCAGATAGATCCTTTGCGATGGCGCTAATGGCAGTGGTGTCGCCGACAAATTTCGCGCCATCATAGCTGATCACGCCGAAGATGCCGGGCTTCCGACGCAGGGTTGCCCGAAGGCGATGGGCATTCTGATCTTCGCTGGCGGATACTGTGAGCGTGTTCTGATGGGGTCTCGTCCGTCCCGTACTATAGGCTTCCATCGGGATCTCAGCGAGTATCTCGTGGCCCTGCTGCCTAGCTTTGCGCAGCAGATTGGGGTTTGCATCCGGAACGAAGGAAAGCGTTATCCCTTCGGGCAGGTCATCGATCGCTATATTGGAGTGGGTCGGGGAAGTGCCGAAGCCGCCGATAACGATCCCGATAATCGGTTTTCCTTCAGGATTGGAAAAGGGTCGGGCGTTGGGGTGTGTCTGGACCGCTGGCGCGGCGTCGACTGCTTTGGTGATCGAAATCTGGGTGATACTGGCTCCAGGATTGAGGTTGGCACTCTTCGCCGCACCGGCCGCTCGCTCGACCTGACTGTAGCTTTGACCGGGAAGCACGCGCACGCCATTGATCTGCAAGCCAGCGGACTCTCTCGCAGGCACCGCTGCAGACTCGATTTTGGCACCGGGGTCTGCGATACCGAGACTTGGCTCTCTGGCCGGTTCGGGCTCCGGGATTACACGCGCGGAGAGCAGGGTGGGTGAGGCAAAGCGCTCTTTCAGCCTATCTGGACGTTCATTGCTGCCGTCGAACAGCGCGACTGTGATCTGTGGTCCAGCTTCATCTGGATCGCCCGAAAAATGGATGCCAGCACCCATAACACCAGCGATTGCGCCGAAGGTCGCGATGCTTAGAAAGCCGTGCAACAGCCCTGACCTGAATGGAGACGGGTCTCCAGCCTTGCCCTTTGCCATAAGTGGGATGCCCTTGTTTTGCCAACTGGTGACGAAACTACAGTTTCGCCTCTTTTCGTTAACAGGGCGCTAAATTTGGTTAACCGGCCCTTTCCGAAAGGCTGGCGAGCTTCGCCGGATCCCGCAATAGCTCAAAGGCACGTTCCAGTTGATAATCATCGCCTTCATAGGCTTCAGGCGGCTGATCGTCTGGAATATGAGGCCCGCGGCGTTCTGTGCCATCCTCGTTCTGAAGAGCATTCGGCAGATCGGCTTCGGTAAACCGGCGAATGCGCGCGAGTTCCTCCTCGCTGATCCGATCCTGGGCAATTTCGATGTCAGGCTCTATTCCCGTGCTCTGGATCGAGCGGCCTGCTGGCGTGTAATACCGGGCGGTCGTCAGGCGTAGCGCGCCGCGTTCGGCCCCCAGCGGAATGACAGTTTGAACAGACCCCTTACCGAAGCTTGTGACGCCTAGCACGCGGGCGCGTCCACGATCCTGCAAGGCACCGGCGACGATTTCAGCGGCCGATGCTGATCCATTATTAATCAGGACGATGATCGGAACGCCTTTGAAGATTTCACCTGAGTTCGCGTTATAGCGATCAATATCGGTTGGTCGCCTTCCAATGGTAGATACGACTTCTCCTCCGGACAGGAACATATCCGAGACGCTCACCGCCTGATCCAGCAAACCGCCGGGATTGTTCCTCAAGTCGAGGATAAGCCCGGCCGGCTTTCCATTCCGCGACTGTTTGGCGATGTCAGATAGAGCTTCCTCCAGAAGCAGGGTCGTGCGCTCATTAAAGCCGGACAGTCGGACATAGCCAATGTCGCCTTCTTCGATACGGTGATTTACAGATTTAGGTTGAATGACTTCCCGCGTAAGGGTGACGTCGAACGGATCCGTGCCTTCCCTTAAAATTGTGATGGTGATATCGGTGCCCGGTGCGCCGCGCATTTCTTTAACGGCATCGTTCAGTGGTAGTCCGACGATTTGTTTTCCATCAATGGCGGTAAGCAGATCGCCGCTCTTGATGCCGGCGCGGCTCGCCGGCGTGTCATCAATCGGAGCCACAACCTTAACGAAGCCGTCTTCTGGCACCACTTCAATACCGAGGCCGCCATATTCTCCCGATGTGTCGACTTGAATATCTTTAAAATCGTCCGGTGTCAGGTAAGCGGAGTGGGGATCAAGCGAGGTGAGCATACCATTAATGGCCGCATCGATAACTTCGCCCTCATTTATCTCCACTACATAATGGGTTTGAACCCGCGATAGGACATCACTGAAAACATCTAACTTGCCGAAGACTTCTGCCCGAGGGTCTTCCCGGTTCACGTCCGGCCAGGCAACGGCGGATATGCCTACCAGACCAACTCCCAGAACCGCACCTACACCAACGCCTGCAAGCCAAGATTTCATATGTCTATCCTCACTATACGTTGCCCACGCTGTCCTAGCGCTCCAACCATTTTGCCGGGTTCTCCGGCTGATCATTTTTCCTCAGCTCCAGATATAGTTCTGGAGGCGGGTTTTTGCGAGCGGACATTTGTCCCACCGGCTCGCCCGCGGCGACCGTCTGGCCGCGTGTGCCGTGTGTATCGACCAATCCTGTCATTATTACACGGTAATCGTCACTTGTCCTCAAAATCAACATATGGCCGTAACTTCTGAAGACATCTGCAAATTCTATGACACCATCGACAGGCGCGACCACCTGTGCCTCCTGCCGGGTGACAATGGTCACGCCCTCAGCTCGACCACCCGTCCGGCGGCGATCACCGAAACTCTCCGCGATCAGACCGGAGACGGGCCTCAACATCGCACCAAGACTGCTGGGCCCGAGCGGCTGAAGATCGGACAGGCGTGGGCCAATGGGGCGCTGAACCGCATCGGTAACGGTTCCTGTCGTACCCCCAGCCACGGCGGCATAGCGCGGCCTGAAATTCGGCTTGCGGCCGGGAAGGGCCGGTGCATCGGCTTCGAGGGCAATAAGAAGCTCCTTGAGGCCATCGGCCTTATCGGCGAGCTCCCGCGCCTTTGATCTAAGCTTGTCAGCATCCTTCGTGACATCCTCGAACTGCGCGCGCTTGGCGGCTGACAATTTCAGTATCTCTGCTTGTTTTAGATCAAGGGTCGCTTCCGCAGCATCCAGGCGTGCCTTTTCTCGCCTTATCTCCCGTTCAAGCTTGTTCAGAGCTTCGATCTCATCAGAAAGTGCTTCGGCTCTGCCTGACAATTCCGGAGCGGCATGGCCCATCAGAATTGCCGAACGGATCGATGTGTTGGCCCGGCCCGGTGCAACTACGAGAGCAGGTGGCTGACTTCGCTCGGCCGAAGCCAGGGCAGCGAGCAGTTCTGCGAGGTTCGCTTCATCGGCGAAGAGTTCCTCATTGGCAGACCGTCTGCGGGCATCAAGATCAATCAGTCGCCGTTCAGCAGTGGTAGCCTGTTCTTCCCGGCGCTGGCTTTCGGCTGCAGCTGCAATGAGGCGTCGGTTCAGCGCGGCAATATCGGTTTCGGCTTCTGTTTCAGCCGCCTCCAAAGCGGCAAGCGCCTGTTCTGCCTCAAGGCGTTCTTTCTCAAGGGCAAGAAACTCATCGCGCGTAAACGTGTCCGGCCCAGCCGCAACAGCCAGCACCGCGAGCGGTCCGGCAAGATATCGCGCAAAGCGAAACATGGGTCCTAATTAGGCCTTGTTGCTGACTGGGAGATTAACCAGACTATAGAAGAGCTGGAAAAAGCCTTATCGGTTTGCACACTTTGTCGCCCATCTGCCCTCTGGCCAGCTACGCGTCCCAATCGGCGATTTCGACACCGTATTGCGGAGCCTTTCTTCGAAGGGGCGGGTTAGGGTTTACCGCGACGCCTTTGTCTGCCCAGAGAAGGCAGGGCAGGTCAGTAATGTGGTCTGAGTAGAAGGTGGTCGGCCGACTTGGGTTGTGGGTGTCGAAAAAGGTTTCGACCCGCCTCAGCTTTTCTACGCCGTAGCAATTCTCCCCATCAAGTTTCGCGCTCAGTCGATCGTCGGCGTCCCAGCGGAGGCGTGTACATATGACATCGTCGAAACCGAGGGCGTCGGCCATGGGCTCACAGATGAGATCAACCGCTGCGCTGGCGATCACCAGGCGGTCGCCCTCTCGCTTGTGTTCATCGATGATCGATCGCGCACGTTTGCGCAAACCTTCCTCCACATCTCTTGCGACGAAATCCCGGGCGATGGAGTCCAGCTCACTGCGCGGCCAGCCCTGCAGGTAAAGCTCGATGGACCGTTCTTTCACCGAGGCTCGACTGGCGAATCCGAGTTTATACGCAGCCGCCTGTAGCCCTGCAGTAGGAAGTTTCATCCAGAATTCTGGATCGTTCGTGGCAAAACGCACAAACCGGCTCCACGTCCCCTGGCGGGTAATGGTTTTATCCAGATCGAATATTGCTGTGCCAGCCATGGCATTCTGCCGTCCCACTCAAGAAGGCTGATTGCGTTTATTGTCCGCAATGAGCCGCCGCAATGCGCGTTGAGTTAGTCCAACAGCGAGGATGAGTGCAACCGTATCGCCGATAATGAATGCCAGGCCCGGACCGAGATCGCCGACGGTTTTCGCCAGCACAACAAACAGAGTGAGGAGTATGAGCACGCCCGCAGCCCGGGCAATCAGGGCCTGATCCGGTCGTCCGGCAGCATAGAGTGTTGGCAGAAGCGGCGCATAGGCCGCTGATATGGCCCCAGCGAACAAAAGCATCATGGCGATGGGAGCACTCAGCCGGTAATCTGCCTGCAATGCCCATGACAGAACATCGGGGCCAAGAATGGCGACGATGAGCCCGACGCCGAGAGCAATAGCCACCAGAACGGCCGCTGCCTTGATTACCAAAGGCCAGATGCGACGGGCTTCACCATCATCAATCATGGTGGCTAATTCCGGGTAGATGACCTCATCGAGCTGCTGTGTGCCTTTCACCAGCACACTGGCGATCTGGACAGCAACCTTGAAGACCGCGGTGTAGCTCGCTCCAAGAACACCGCCTGCGAGGAGCAGGGGTAATTCCTGTTTGGCGACGGCGATGGTGGAATCGATGTTCGCGGTCCAGGAGAACCGCCAAAGACCTGCTTCTGGTGCTTTCAGTGTCGGCAGGGCCGCAAATAACCCTTTCAGTAGTTTTGCCCGTTGGAGTTCCCGCCCTGTAAGCAACCAGAGCACGAGATAATCCATAAAGGCGGCGATTGCCCATACAATAACAAACGCCTGAAGGCCTCCGCCAAGGACCACTGCGACCAGTGAGCCGCCGAGGCGCATCGCCGGCATGACGGTGGCGTGGAACGCCAAAAGGTCAAATCGATCGAGCAGCCGAAGTACGCCGATTGCTGTGAAACGTTGACGGAAAATGATAAGCCCGCAATAGGCCATGGCGAGATCCCGATACCCTTCTTCAAGACCGATAAGGCCGTGGCCGAACCAGAGGAAAACCTCTGCTGCAAAAAAAGCCAATATCGAGGACGAGGTATCGAGGCCGAGGGAAAACCGGACAAGTTTGTGGAGCGCTGGGACGTTCCCGGATTTCAGATGCGGCACGCCGAATTTTATCAGCGCCTGCCAGGATTTGAAGGTGCCTAGCTCGGCAAATGCCAGCATGGTTGCATGGATGATCAGGAGCGCGCCAAAGATTGCCGGGGGCAGGTTGCGGCCCACCACAACCAGAACGAGGACGTTGAGAACCGCGCCCGTTCCCTTGCCACCGAACATCAGTCCGGTGTTCTTCGCAATGCGTCGGCCGGCGGTCGAGCCGGGCGTTTCAGTCATCTGTCTGGGTTAACTCGCCAGCTTCATAATGCGACGGACGAGCACCAGGTCAGACGGTTTGTCAACGTCTATGGCTGCCTCAGCTATGGGAATGATCACCGGTGCAAGCTCGGCCCCGATGCGTTTCGAGCCATGGGCAAAGGCGTCATTGATCGAAAGATTGCCAGTGAACATGCGCACGAGCGCAGCGAACCCGAAGCGCCGGGCGATCATAAGCGGCTTCTTACGGTCCCGGGCGACGTCGCGCCAAAAGGCAATAGCTCGCTTGCCCTGTTCGGTGCGTACGAGAAACAAATTGCAACCGGAATATCCCTCGCCGGCAAGCTTAAGATAGGTTCGCTCGGTCTCTGGATAGGCCGACTGAATAATCTCCTGCGGGGCGAGTCCGACCGCGAAGTCACAATCGGCCTTATCCGCACCGTCGAGCACTGCATTGATCATATCGGAGGTGAGCAGGGCGTGGTCGCAGGTTGTGATCAGAAGCGGTGTTTCAACGCCGGCATTGAGCGCAGCAAGGGCGGCATCGGCCGGTCCAACATCATCGGGCATTGCGCGCACCCTTGGCAGGAAATCGCCAAGATCCTCCGGCGCGCCGTCTTCTAGTTTGCGCGGACAATACCCGCTGATCCAGATATTT
This sequence comes from Pseudomonadota bacterium, assembly GCA_039196965.1. Lineage (GTDB taxonomy): Bacteria > Pseudomonadota > Alphaproteobacteria > Caulobacterales > Hyphomonadaceae > CALLCD01. The sequence goes on from JBCCUK010000021.1 coordinate 15,887, forward strand.
CCATCGAGGGAAGGGGTGTCGCGCAAGGCTCTCAGGGTGTGATCAATCAGGCGCACACCGCCAAGTGGCACAAGCGCTTTTGAGGGAACTCCGGCTTCGTTACAGAGCTGGCAGTCCTCGTCTCGGGTGCCTGCCAGAATAAGTACAGAGGTCACAGCGTTGGTCCCTGCATTTTGACGCCCTTACACTAAAGCGCTTTTTTGTAAAATCTATACCTCTTGTAGACCTTCGCGCCCGATAGTTCGATCATATTCTGCACATCTTTATTGGTTTCCAGAACCCAGCTCATTTCGACATCGTGGATTTTATGTGGCCGCATGGCTGCATAACATGTCTCGTGCAAGGCGAGCATCAAGGCAGTTCCGGTGCGCTTCTTCTGAACTTCCTGGCGGATTCCGTTGAGAGGTATCCGGCCCGAGCGTACTTTTGAAACCTTTAGCCGCCACAGAAACTTTGCCCAGCCAAATGGGAAGAGACGTCCGTCTAGATCGCGCGCGGCCTCGTTGATGTTAGGCAACATGAGGATGAAGCCCTTCGCCACACCATCTACTTCCCCGAACCAAAATCCGTCCGGCTGGATTACGAAGCTCAGATCATTCGCCATATGCTGGACCTGGGCATCGGTGAACGGCACATAGTTCCAGTTGTTCGCCCAGGAATCATTGAAGATATCCATGGCGAGGGCGATTTCCTCTTCGAATTTGCCTTTTTTCATCGGCCGAATGGCGAGGCTCTTTGAGCGCTCGACATGGTCAACCATTTTCCCGACAATTGGTGGGCGCGGATATCCATCCACCGTGTTGCCGTGATAGGCGACCGTATCCATGGCTTTCGCAAAGCCGAGGGTTTCCATAGTGGCGGGGTAGTCCGGGCGACCATGGGGCATGAGCATGTAATTCGGTGTGTCATACCCTTCTACAAGCATGCCACATTCTTCATTGACCGAAAAATTGAAGGGGCCGCAGATCTCCTTCATGCCCTTTGCGCGAAGCCAGTCTTCGGAGGCCTTCAGAAGTATGCCCTGGGCATCGGGATAGTCTAGATGCGTGTCCAGAAAGCCAAAATGCCCCTGGGAGTCCTGGTATTTTTCCTGGTGAAGCTGATTGATGAAGCTCGCGCATCTGCCGACTATCCTGTCTTCCGACTTTGCCAGCCAATAGGCGGCTTCAATGTGCGCAAGACCCGGGTTCTTCTGCGGGTTGAAGCGGTCCTTTTCAAGAAAACGGAGGGGAGCCCGCCAATTCGGATCTTGGGCATTAAGGTGATAGGGAAGCTCGATGAAGGCCTGTTTGGCCTTCGCATCGGTTGCTTGCGTAATGGAAATCTGGGCAGCCATGGCGTCTGGCTGCCCCTACCGAATTGATTTGTCCAGTCTACGACTGTTCCCTAGGCAGCCTGGGAGTGTGATGGGCCTTGGCCAGAGGATCCGCCATCACTTGCTTTACGTTCGGCTTCTTCCGTTGCGAGGCGTACCCATGGGTATTTTTCGGCAACTTCCGCAGTGTAGCCACTGTTGCGCGCTGTTGGGCTCCGCTTTCTGGACCGCGGGTCTGGATAGTAGGTGCCGAGCAGGTCATCCAGCCAGAAGGCTGTGATGGAGTAGTTGCCGTTCTCATCGTGGAAATGGTGCAGCAAGTGCGCCCGCTTCACGTGTGCTAGGAAGCGGCCAATATACGTGTCCTGCTTCGGCATGAAACCGAGGTGCTGAACGCAGTGCACATATTCGTAAAACATGGTCATCAGTATGCCCGAGGCAATGGCCGCTGCCGCTCCTCCAGGCCCCGCAATAAGGAGTCCGATCGGACCGTATATCAGGGCGATGGGAGGAAGCGTTGTGTGCAGTCCGCCGAATAGAACACTGAGTTCATTCGGTCGCTGATGGTGGTCGTAATGGGTTCGCTTCCAGAGCTTTGCTGTGTATTTCGACCGCATAAGAAGTTTGGAATGGAGAATATACCGGTGCGTAATGTACCAGATCAAAGGATGACCGAGGATGGCCGTACCGAAGGCTGCCAGTAGCAAAAACAGATTGCCGCCGAAATAAACAGTCGAGCCAAGTGCGACAGCCATCAGAGTCAGATAGATTTGTACGCCCGGATAAGTGAAATAGGCCCTGTTAAGTTCCTTTATCCCCATGCGGTTCAGCAGGTATTGCTGATTGTTCCAAGCTTCAAAACTCATAAACATATCTAAATGTTTCCCAAAAAATGTGAGGGTGTCACCCAAACGTCTGACGCTCGATATAGGGCATTGATTTACCAATGTCCCGCATAGTTTAGCGCGTCAAATGTCGCAGGGTTAACTAAAGTGCGGAAAAGCCACGATTAAATATTGTTCAGGGGAGATATCGATCCAAACGCTTGTCGAAAAAGTGATCAGATTCTTCGCAAATCAAGCTTGATATCCGCCCCCAATTCACCCGCTTCAAAGGCCGCCTCCCTGAAACGCGGTTTGCGCAGCTTGAGTTTTGGATTTGTCGACAGGGCGAATGGCTCCTTCGGAAGCCTGTTCCATTTCTTGTCGAGTTTTCGGTCGCCATCCCGGTCATGGTATGAGGCGACAGCATACATTCCGGGCCCGTCAATATTGAGGCACACTGTCTGTGGGCCGATTTCAGCCGCAACTCGGGCGCGCGCGATCCGACCCTTTGAGGAAAGGAAATTCTTCGGATCGTTCCGATAAATCTCAACCAGAAGAATGCCGTAGGGTTCCACACCGTTCACCGTTACCCGGATTTGCGGGATTGAGGGGTCGCAGACATCGGCTTCATCGCCGGGTCTTAGGTCAAGTGCGCCCTCTGTTGCATTAGATGCCGTATCTGCCGCAACGGCGGTGAAACCGGCTCCCGCTACAGCGGCGGAAATGCCGATAAGCGCGGATTTGAAACATATCTGGAACCGTGTCATCGGCAGGCTCGCTTTCTTTTCCTCATGCACACAGTAGCCATATGAATATGGGCAGTTTATCAGTCCTAGAGAAGCATCCCTGCGTGAAAAGGCTGTCATGCAACGTCTGGATATTTATCTTCTGAAACAATGTGTTCAGGTTGTGGCAGGATTGACGGGACTCGCGCTGGCAGTGCTGCTCCTTGAGCGGCTGCTGCGCATATTCGAGCTCGTATCGAACACTTCGGACACTGTAGGAGCCGCCGCACGCATGCTGCTGGCCCTGATCCCCTACTATCTCAGCCTTGCCATTCCGGTCGCGCTTTTTCTCGGCGTTCTTATCACCGTCGACCGGGTCAGCCGCACCGGCGAGCTTTCGGCCTCCCTTGCTGCAGGCGTGTCTCTCTTTCAGGTCGCTCGGCCATTCATGATTATAGCTGGCGCGCTCGCCCTGATGAGTTTCCTTGTCATGGGCTTTCTCAATCCCTTGGGGCGATATGATTTTCGGGCGACCCAGCACCGTGTTCAGCAATCTTCTTTCGAGGCCGCTTTCCAGGAGGGGAAATTTGCCCAGATCGGTGCCCGCGTCTTCTGGACTGAGGACCGATCCAGTGGTGACCAGCTCGGTCAGGTTTTCATTCTGGAAGAGGCCCACGATGGTGCTAACGCCCGCCTGACGACGGCACCCTCCGGCCGCATCGGTCGAGGTGTGCTCGAAGACGAAACCCGCATCACGCTTAACAAAGGCCAGGCCATTACTTTCTCTCCACGCCGGCGTGTCGTCGAGCGGCTCGACTTTGACAGGTCCGATTGGAATGTCGAAGGGGATGTCCTCGCTTTTCGCTCCCGGGGCGATGACGAGCGCGAACTAACCCTTCCCGAACTTTTCATGGAAGCCACCGGAAGAGGTGAGGGAATTGTTGAGCCCTTTGTTGCTTCCACAGCTGCCCATGCCCAGCTTGGCAGATCGCTGATCCTGCTTTTCCTGCCTTTGATCGCTCTGCCCATGGGACTCGGCTATGGCCGCTCTTTCCAGTCGACAGGGATCGCAGCAGGCCTTATTTTTCTACTTGTCTCGCAGAAGTCCCTCGAAATGGGACAAACCCTCGCCATGGACGGCCGCATGGCACCATGGCTCGGTACCTGGCCCGTCGTCGGTATTGTCGGGCTTATCGGAATTGTCCTATTCTTTCGAAGCGCGCTCCGCGTTGCAACTCCGCCGCTTATGCTGCTCTCCTTTGACCTCGGTAAGGCCGTGCGATCCCTGATCGGCCGGATAGGAGACGGCGCAAAGGCCGCCTTCGCCATTGGGAACCGATAATCCATGTGGCGGCTCGGATACTATGTCAGTCGGATTTTTGTCGCCCGGTGGTTGGTGACTGCCTTCGGTATGGTCGTGTTGACCGGCTTGCTCGATTCTCTCGCTAATGCGTCGGAAATATCTTCTAGCGGCATGGAGGGTGGGGCGTTGCGATATCTTCAACTCCGCATACCTATTATTTTTGATCAGGTATTCCTTTTCACCCTGGCTCTAGCCCTTTTGCTGACTTATGTGTCGCTGATCCGGCGTAATGAACTTGTTGCCCTTCAAAGTATGGGGCTGTCCGTTGTGGCCCAGATTCGGGCGTTATCGCCCGCCGTTCTGGGTGTGGCGCTCTTGGCTGTCTTCATCATTGATCGAGGTGTGCCGCCATCGGTTCAGGCTCTGAACGATATTGGCATCGGCGAATATGGCGGACAGATATTTGATGATGGCGACAAGCTCTGGCTCAATGACAATAGCTTATTTGTTGCCATTGAAGGCCGGGACGGGCTCAACGCCCTGACCGGGCTCACCTTCTTTCAACGCAATGGCGATGGCCATGTCGAGGGCGTCACCTGGGCGGACCGTGCCGAGTTCGAGGGAGACCACTGGTCGCTGGAGGGCACTGAAGCCCTGCTTGTGGAAGGTGCAGGCCCGGTTCAAAATCCGCTCCCCCGCTGGGACACCGAACAGACGCCTATCGTTATCGATAAGCTCGCGGCGAAGCCACGCGACCTGTCCTTGGAAGATCTTCGCGAGCTTGGCTCGCTCAGGGGATCGGGCAGCCGACCATCGGCGGCTTATCGCGTCTGGCACCTGGCGCGCATCAGCCTGCCATTTTCGGCTCTCGCACTCCTTGTGATTGCTGTTCCAATCATGCAGCGTCTTGGCCGCCGTGATTCCGGTACGGGTGGGCTGATCGCCGGTATTGGCGTCACCTTCCTGTTTATGATCGTTGATGGTATCGCCAAGACCATGGGGGAGGCGGGCGCACTTCCCGTCATTCCCGCGGCGCTCTTCTTTTCCATACTTCTCGCCGGTACAGGGCTTTATTTGTGGGTGCGCCAGGAGGAGCTTGGATGACGCGCAGGTTCGGACTGATTTCGAACCCGCTAAGCCATTCAGTGTTCCAGCGCGGGTCTCACTTGGAGGTAGTTGCCCAGCGCGAGAGAGATGCTGTTTTTCACTCGCTACATGTCTTCGATGATTTGCCCAAAATCATGCAAACCCTCGCCGATGAGCAAGTCTCCGGCATTTTTGTCGAGGGGGGTGACGGCACCGCGATGGCCGTTCTCACCGAGCTGCTCTCCGGACGGTCGGGCCTGCCCGTTGATACGCCGATTGCTCTGCTGCCTGGTGGAATGACCAACACGGCCGCAAAGGTGATGGGGCTTCACCGCGCTGGAAAGGGTGGGATCAGAGCGATCATGGCGGCAGTGCGGGCAGGCGACGTGGAGCGTCACTCCTCCCATATGCCTCTTCTGGAGGTCAGCCTCACAAAAGGGGGGCGGCCGCTCTACGGTTTCTTTCTGTCCACCGGCGCGGTGCCCCATGGCATCAGATATTGCCGGCGGGCGCTACACACCAAAGGTGCGGAAGGGTCCATTGCCGTTGCGCTTACGCTCCTGCGGCTCATTTTCGGTCCAAGGGGGCCGGATGGGAACGAGGTGATGCGGGCGACAGACCTTACATTTGAATCGTCGGCCTTCCATGCAGCGGGGTCGCACCTCTTCACCCTTGCAACCACGCTTCCCCAACTCAATCTTGGCCTTGATCCATTTTGGGGAAAAGGAAGCGACGCGTTGCGGTTCACCCATGCCACCTGGCCGGCCAATGGCCTTATTCGTGCGTTCTTCGGCATTCTGGCTGGGGGCCCTAAAAAGCTGATGCGCAAACGCGGCATGGAAAGCTATAATATTGACGAAGCGCTTCTGAAGTATTCCGGCGATATCGTGCTCGACGGCGAATTTCTCACCGCGCCGCCTTCCGGAAAGATCCGCATCTCGACAACCCGTCCATTGGTTTTTCTCCGATGACAGAGACAGCTGCCTCTTCACGATTTGCCGCTGTGCGGGCGGTTATCGAGGCGGAGCAATCTGCGGCACCGCCCAAGCGCGCCCTTGAAATGGCGGCCGCGATCCGCACGCGCCATGGTGATTGCGTTAAGGGATTTGTCTTTTACGGGTCCGGACTCCGGGAGGCCGATAACCCGGAGAAAATGCTTGACTATTACGTGCTTGTCGATCGCTATCGATCTGTGCACAGAGGGATCGGTCTGAAAGCGATATCGAGTTTTGCTTTGCCGCCAAGCGTTCACTACCTCGGAACGACTGACAGCGATGGGCAGTCCATGTCATCGAAATATGCAATCATGTCTCTGCGTGCTTTCGTCCGCCGGGCCTCGGGCGGCGCGCGCGAGCCTATGATCTGGGGCCGGTTCTCCCAGCCCTGTCTGGTCATGAGCTGCGACAGCGAAGAGGTGAGAGGTGCTCTGATCGATGCCATTGCCGCGTCAGTGCTCCACTTTGCCGATAAAGTCCGTCCCCTGATGGATGGGCAGGTCACCCCGAGGGATTTCTGGACAAGGGCGCTTGCAGAAAGCTACCGCACCGAACTCCGTGCCGAGCGGCCCCTGGAACGGTCGCGGGAGATCGTTGACCGGTTTGGTGAGCGGTATGATGCCCTTGGCGCTGCCGCCCTTGGTCCTCTCGGCTTGGATGGGAAGATCGACCTTGGGCCGCCGCAGGGATTGCCCCGCCGCGCTACCCAGCTGAGTTGGGCGCTCCGGCGTCTGGTCGGCAAGCCCGCCACCGCGTTTCGCGTTCTGAAGGCCGGGTTCACCTTCGATGGCGGGCTCGATTATGTCCTGCACAAGCTGAAGAGCCATTCCGGCGTAACCATTCCCGTGACCGACCACCAGCGCCGCCATCCGCTGCTCTGGTCGCCAGTATTAGCCTGGCGGCTATGGCGGCGCGGCGCTTTTCGATAACTGGTAAAATTACCTATGGATTGACCAGCTCGCTCACGTTAATGAGAGCCCAATGTTATCGCGCGTGAGTTTCATCCTTCGGCATGCTGCAATGCTTTTCGCCATGATGGGCTACCTCGCCCATGGGGCGCAGTCGCATATCAGCTTCGCGCAAGGTGAGACCGTATCTGTCTTGATTTGCGGGCAGGGTGGAAGTCGCACGGTCGACATGCAGTTCGGAGACCCATCGGGCCCGCAAGAAACCGCGCCGGACTGTTGTGATGATTGCACCCACGCATCGGAAAGTCCGCCTATGGATGGCGATTCTTTTGCTGGCAATGTAAATATTCTCCCTGTTCGTGTGCTCTTATCCCGGCAGGCTCAGCCGGTTCATCCTGGCGGGCCACTTTGGCCCGGCGCTCCACCAAACGGGCCACCGTTTCTCATTTGAACTCAAACCTGTCCGCCTGCACCGAGGGGGTGCGGGCCTTTTTGACTTCAAGTGAGATAATCAATGAAACGTTTTGTAATCAGCGCGGGGCTTGCCCTCGCTTCCATCGCCCTGACTGCCGCTGCCGACGGGGACACGGCATCAGACCACGCTCCAATCGGCGTTATGGCTGACCACCGCCATGAAAAAGGGGAGTTCATGTTCTCCTACCGCTACATGCGGATGGTGATGGACGGATCCCGTATCGGCACGAACTCCGTCACCCCTGAGGAGATCGTCACCACAGTGCCGAACGTGTTCGCTGGCCAGCCGGGTCAGCCTCCCACCCTGCGCGTTGTCCCCACGGATATGAATATGGACATGCACATGTTCGGGGCCATGTATGGTCTCACCGACCGGGTGACCCTGATGGCGATGACATCCTATGTCCGCAACGAGATGGACCACATCACCTTTGCTGGGCCTGCGGGTACCGATGTGCTTGGCGAGTTCACCACATCGAGCGACGGGATCGGCGATACAGTGGTGAGCGCGATTATCGGTCTAGACAATGGCAAGAAAGCTCACCGTCAGTTCAACCTCAATCTCGGCTTTTCCCTGCCCACGGGCCGGATCGGCTTCGAGGATCAGGTGCTGGCACCCAATGGCATGACGCCCACCCTGCGTCTCCCTTACCCGATGCAGATCGGATCCGGTACGATCGACTTTAAACCCGGCCTGACTCTCCGGGATCGGTTTGGCGATGTCAGCATTGGTGGCCAGGTCATGGGAACCGTTCGTCTTGGCGACAATTCGTCGGACTATACGCGGGGAAATATCGGTGAATTCACCACCTGGGTGGCTTATGAGCCGCGTCCCTGGATTTCCCTGTCCAGCCGCTTACTCGGGCGAACCATGGGCTCAATCGACGGCTTCGATCCGTTGATCGTTGCGCCCGTACAGACAGCTAATCCGGCCTTTCAGGGCGGAGAAACACTTGAGGCGCTATTCGGTGTGAATCTGCTTGGCCAGGAAGGCTTTGTCCGCGGCCACCGGCTTGCAGCTGAATTCGGATTCCCACTTGTTCGTGATCTGAACGGTCCCCAATTGGAAACAGATTTCATGTTCACGCTGGGTTGGCAGAAGGCGTTTTAGGGTCGCCCATCAGAAAGAGGATTCTTACCATGCTGAAATATCTTGTTTCTGCTGCGATTCTGGCGACGCTCCCTCTCGGGGCTCTAGCCCATGAATTCGCCGCTGAGGGCATCAAGATCGACCATCCCTGGGCGCGCCCCACGGTGACAACACGTCAGCCTGCGGCTGTCTTCTTCCACCTCGACAATAAGGGAGAGGCCGATGACCGGCTGATCTCTGCGGAGGTGCCTGAAGCGGTGGCGGGTTCAGCCGAGATCCATACAACGCTCAACGATGAAGGCATTATGCGCATGCGCCGCCTTGCCGATGGGATTGCGATTCCCGCCGGTGAGGAGGTGCCCGTTGCCCCGGGTGGCCATCACATCATGCTGTTTGACCTCACCGAACCCCTGTCAGAAGGCATGCGGTTCCCGGTTACACTCACCTTTGAGCAGGCCGGCGATGTCGAGGTCGAAGTTGTTGTCGAGACACCGGAGGAGGGTAATGATCCGGTCGATCATTCACAGCACTGATCGGTTATTCAGCGAGTACCGCGGCGTTGTCGGCGACCAGAGAACGGAAGACGGAGAGGATCTGATCAATCTCCTCTTCCGTGTGCGCCGCTGATACCGAAAGGCGGAGAAGGTTTATGCCCGCGGGCGTGGCTGGCGGACCGGAGAAGTTCACGTAAACACCGCGATCGAGCAGGGTATTCCACTCACGCACGGCCGTTGCTTCGTCTGGGCGCAGCACGGCGATCACCGGGCTTGCCTCAGCGGCGAGGTCAAATCCCATTTCCTTCAGGCCGCCATGGAGTTGGCGGCTTCTCGCCCATAGGTTCTCATGCAGCTTGCCGTTTTCTTCGATGATGCGATCGAGTGCGGCTTGTGCGCTCCAGATGCTGGAAGGGGATGGAGAAGCGGTGAACCGATAGGGCCGTGCGGCGCGGAGGAGCTCGAACTCCGGATGTTTTGAAGAACAAAAACCGCCAATAGCTGCGAGGCTTTTTGAGAACGTAGCGGAATAGAAGTCTATCTGGTCGAGCACGCCCTGTTGTTCGGCAAGTCCTCGTCCTGTCGGCCCGAAACTTCCAAAGGAGTGGGCTTCGTCGACATAGATCAGGGCCCCGTGCCTATGGGCAACTTCGGTAAACTCATCGAGCGGCGCGAGGTCGCCAAACATGGAATACATGCCTTCGACGACAACGAGCCGGTCGCCCTCCGGTTTTGGAGTCCGGCCAAGGCGTTTGTCGAGATCGGCGGGATTGTTGTGCCGGAAGCGAATAGTTGATGCATCGGAGAGCTTACACGCGTCATAGATGCAGGCATGGCTGTCAGCGTCGATGAAAATCTGATCGTCGCCCCCGGCAAGGGCCGATATGGCGGCAAGATTTGTCTGGTATCCGGTGGAGAAGACAATCGTCGAGGCCATGCCGAGAAAGTCGCTGATCGACTGTTCCAACTTATTGTGCTCGGCATAATTGCCATTGGCCTGCCGTGAGCCTGTCGTACCGGTGCCGTGCTTGTCGACCGCTGCTTTCGCGGCTGACATGCAAGCCTCATCAAATGTCAGGCCAAGATAATTATTGGTTCCGACCAGAATGACCTCCCGGCCTTCGACAACGCCGCGGGTTGGAGATAGAATTTCTTCGAACTCTAGTCCGACGGGAATCCGTCCGATCTGACTTGCCAGGTTGAGCCGCTCTAAATATTTGTCATACTTGGAGAAAATGCTCATTTGGGCAGATCCTTAGGCGGTTTTAAGAGCACGAATCGTATCGACCAGATCGCCTATGGATCTCATCGAACTTACAGTTTCCATTGGAAATGTAATGTCATAGGTATCCTCGACTTCCATGATCAGGTCAAACACGGACACTGAGTCGATCTCCAGATCCGACATTATGATGGTTGACCGGCTCAACGCGAGATCGTTCCGGTTGTATGGTGCGAGCAAGCCGCAGACTTTCTGAAAAATGAGATCGTCGGTATCGGTGGAAACCAGTCCGGCCGAGTGTCCATTGATTTTTTGCGTTGTCATCACGCTTTGTCCTGTTCGAAGGCGAGCGCCAGGGACTCCTCCAATGGGCGCGCGCCATCCATTATCGTGCTCCCGCTCCAATCATTATGAAGCATTTCGCGAACCTTGCCAGTGTTGAAAAATGTAGATTGCCCGAACAAGGCACAGATACTCTGGGTTAGAAAGGCTGCTGGGAACAGTATTAAAGGGCCGACTGGTAGCAGCCTGACCCGTTTTGACAAGATTTTCGAGGCAGTTTCGGTGAGGTCCGTCCAACTGACTTCGCCTTGTTCAGCGTAGGGTTCGACCGGTTTTTCTGAGCTATGCCCATCCACCATATCGATAATAAATCTCGCGATATCATCGACATACATAAATGATAGCCGTGTCTCATCGCGGCGCGAGCTTCCTGGAACAGGTAGCCAGCCACGCTTCATGGCATCAAGCATTTGCGCAGTGGCAGGATCGCCTGGCCCGATAATCGCGGCCGGACGGACAATCACAACATCCATATTACCGGCGTTTGCCCGGACCGCATTTTCTCCGGCGCGCTTCGATTCTGCATAAGGTGATAGGTGGGGTTCCCGCGCCGCAAGGGAGGATACGAGAATAAATCGCCGGACGCCGGCTTTTGCTGCCAGATCTGCAAGTCGGCCCGCTGCGCCGCCATTCGCGGTAATTAACTGCTCTCTTGTCGGGGCTTTGGTCAAGCCTGCCAGATGGATTACGGTGTCGGTCCCGGAGATAAGCGCTTCCAACGCTGCTTCATTGTCGAGATCACCTTTTACCCACTCGATCCCGTCATCGCCTATACCCCGACGTGTCAGGGCTTTCACCGAGTATCCATCCTCCTTTGCGAGCCGCAGCAGAGACCTGCCGATGAAGCCTGTTCCACCGGTGACAGCGATCCTTTTTTCAGGGGAGGTCATCTCGCGTCGGCGATACTTCCGCTAGCTTTGCGGCCATCGGAACCGGGATTGAAGATCATCATATTGAGATTTTCAAATCCCCCGCCAACATATTTTTGGCGCGCCCGAGCACGGCTGATTTTACCCGAGGATGTCACGATCAGGCTGGATAGGGGCACAAGCCGGACATCCACCGATGTGTTTGCTGCAGAGCGGGCTGCAGCTGTCGCTTCCGCGTGGATACGGGTCAGATTTTCCGGATTTCGGGACCGGCACTCCACGAGAATAACGATTTCGTCGGTGCCATCTTCATTATTCACCGGGAAGGCAGCTGTCCGTCCGATCCGGCCGGAGACGGCTCCTTCAACGGCCCATTCAAGATCCTGTGGCCAGATATTGCGACCATTGGAAAGGATAAGGTCTTTCGATCGGCCCGTGATCACGATCTGCCCATTCAGCGAATATCCGAGATCCCCTGTATCGAGCCAACCATCCTCGGTGAAAGCTGTTTTGGTCGCTTCTTCGTTTCGATAGTAGCCCGGTGTTACCGATGGCCCGCGCACACAGATCCGGCCGACCTGACGATCACCGAGGGCACGCTCATGATCGTCGCGCACTTCAAGCTCATGTCCCGGCAGCACTTCCCCACAGAGCATAAAGGTTCGCCGTGATCCGGTATGGGTAATGTCTGAGGCTGGGATTGCCTCACCTGACCTGCGAAGGCGATCATTATCAATGCAGTCTGGTCGTGCGCCCTGGCCAAGCGGTGCAAAAGATATGGCCAGCGTCGCCTCCGCCATCCCGTAGCTTGGCACGAAGGATTTTTCTGAAAATCCGTGAGGTTTGAATGTCTTCGCAAAGGCGTCGAGGGCGTCGCTGCGAACCATGTCGCCACCTATCCCGGCCGCCCGCCAGCTCGATAGATCAAACTCTCTATCATCCCGCCAGCGCCGGACGCAAAGTTCGAAACCGAAGCTGGGGCTATAGCTCAGCGTGCCCTTATTTTTGGAAATAATGTCGAGCCAAGTGATCGGTCGCCGGGCAAAGGATGACGGTTCCATCAGATCCAGCGATATTTGCGACATCATTGGCGCGATCAGGAAGCCGATCAAGCCCATATCATGGTAAAGCGGCAACCAGGACACTGCCCGGTCGTTTTCCCGAACCTGAAGGCCGTGGTGAATGATCGCCTCGCAGTTCGCCGTCACCGTGGCCTGGGTCCCGATCACTCCTTTTGGATCGTTGGTACTTCCGGAACTGTATTGGATGTAGCAAAGATCGCCGGCGCTATGAGGGCGTAGTTCAGATTTGCCGCAATTAAGTTTTGGGTCCGCCATGTCGAAATAGGGAATGCCAACAGGGCCCACCGCTTCTCCAATCATGTCGACCAGCTTTTCCGGGGCAAACATTGCGAAGATTTCTGCTGTACTGGCCATTTGGCGGATCTGGTGTCCGAAGCTCTCCCGGCCGCCCATGGCTGTCGGCATCGGCATGGGTACAGGTACTAGCCCCGCATATTGGCAGGCGAAAAACAGTCTCACGAATGCCGGAGAAGATTCGGCCAGAAGCCCAATCAGGGCGTTTCGTGGCGCGAAGGCCGCCAGTTCTTTTGCCAGCTCCATCGCTTCTTCCCGCAGGGCGCGATAAGGAAGCGAGGCGCTAATAGCTCCCGTTGCCGTATAGAAATTCAGCCCGGATACGCCTTTTGCGGCGTAGTCGAGTGCGTCGATAATGGTTGAAAAGTCGCCAAGTCGAAGGTCAAGACCGCTTGCCGTGGGCGTCCGATCTATCATACTCTACCCCTCTTTGAGCCTGCCCGAAAATCATGGTGCCGCTCCACAAGTGCCATACGGTTCATCGGCTGCGACCCAACTATGAAGGTTGCTTTGTATAACCACATAGAATCGAAACCTCAAATGCAATTGACATGTTTTTGACAATCCGCCGCCTATAAACCGATTTCCTGTGTAGTGTGGAAAAACAGGCAATAATATTTTGTAATGTTTGGATTTTTAAGGTTCCAGCCGCAGTTCAACCCGGTGCGGGCGTTTTCGATTTAAACTTACATAGGTCAGAAATGCCACACACCCAACACTTTGGTTTACGCGCTATGCAGGTGTAACGGCCATGTAAAATTAACCAATGGTGGGCGCTGAGCTTGTATTTTTCCGGTGTTGCCCGCTCCAGTTGCGACTCAACTTCGTCAGGGGTTTTTCCAGGCGCAAGACCCGTTCGGTTCGAGACTCTGAAAATATGGGTGTCCACCGCGATGGTTGGTTGTCCGAATGCTTCGTTCAGAACGACATTGGCAGTCTTTCGGCCGACGCCTGGAAGGCGTATCAATTCTTCGCGCGTCTGGGGAACTTCACCACCAAACTCATCGATGATCATTTTCGATAAAGCGATGACGTTCTTCGCCTTGTTGCGCCAGAGGCCGATCGTCCGGATATGCTCTTCCACGCCTTTCAGGCCTAGCGCTAATATTTTTTCAGGCGTGTCGGCGATAGCAAACAGGCCTTCTGTCGCCTTGTTGACCCCTTTATCCGTCGCCTGCGCCGACAGGGCTACGGCCACAACCAGCGTGTACGGGCTGGTGAAGTTTAACTCGGTTCTCGGATTTGGCCGCTCGGCGGATAGAACCTCATAGAGGGCCGAGGCCTTCTCGACATTGAAAACGGGGCTGCGTCGTTTGCGCTTCTTCGGGGGACGGTTCTTTAGGGCGAGATCGGTCATTACCTGTTTATCTGGCGCGCCGGGTCTACTGCGCAAGGTGCAAAGTGAGTGGCTGGAAGTCGTATCGCTTTGAGATATAACATCGATCATGTCGGATGGTGAGCAGACGATTTACATGGATGCCGTGCTGACGCCTAATGCGTCGCTGTCGCCGCGGGCGTTCGCGATTGTCATGGTGGTTGTCGGCGTTTGCAGTTTTGCGGCTGGCATGGTGTATTTCACAATGGGGGCTTGGCCGGTTGTGGGCTTTTTCGGTCTTGATGCATTGGCCATTTGGCTTGCCTTCAAGATGAGTTTCAGGACCCAATCCCAGGAAACGCGTGTGCGTGTTGACGGGCAGTATGTTCATTTGCGCCATACCCAGAAGGGCAGGCCGGATAAGTCGGAAAAGCTGCCCACTGCGTTTGTTCGCGTCGAGCTTGAGGAACCGGCAACCCATACAAGCTGGCTGCGGATTGAACATGGGTCGCGTGTCTTCATAATTGGCCGCTTCCTTACGCCGGAGGAGCGAACGAGCTTTGCCAAGGCTATGCGCAGCGCGCTTCGGCGGGCAAGGCAGGAGCGGTATCCCGATTTGGCATAATACCTGTGTCGTTTATTCACGACAAAACTCTCAGTCAAGTTCTCAGACTCTCAGCGCGCGGAAACTGAGAGTCTCAACTCTAATTCTCGGCCGTTTGCGGCCCGGGCTCCGTCTCCGAAAGATACCAAAGGCACGCCCGGCAGGGTTTCGGGTTGGGGCTCGGACCGCTGCCCGGACGATGGTGGCGAGGTAGGGGAACTACTTCACCGTCATCCCGGACGAGCGAAGTGAGATCCGGTTTGTATCTGCCAATGCCGTGGCCATCTCCTCTGATGCGCCTTGGCGTGGATTACAATGAGAGAAGGACGTATTTACCTTTTCCTTGGCCATTCTCGCACCGAATAGAAAAATCTTTTTTGAGTCAAACCTGTAACGGACTGAGGGGCATAATTCCGAAACATAAATTCAAAAATATGACGCCTGCGTCATGGTTTTCTTTAGTCCTTTGTGTTAAGCTTTTACGAGACTGGACAAAGAGCTGGCTTGGAGGAGACAAAATATGGCCGACACCGAAACACTTGTTCACCCAGCCCTGCAACGCCCGAAAGTGACATCAAGAGAGCCACTTTTTGAAGGCAATCATTGGTATGGTGATGACATCCCGCCCGCTTCGGACGTGGACTTGTCCGACCTGAAGATCACCGATGGAGAAATTTGGCGTCAGGGCAAATATTGGGATCGCTTCGAGCGGCTGCGAAATGAAGACCCAGTTCATTTCACCCCGGATAGCGCAGTGGGTGCGTTTTGGTCGATCACTCGCTATGAAGATATTCTGGCGGTAGATACGGATCATAAGCGGTTTTCTTCCGACTGGCAGCATGGCGGGATTACGCTTGGTGAGCCGCCTTCTGACTTCGAAATGCCGATGTTCATTGCCATGGATGAGCCGCGTCATAGCGAACAGCGAAAGACCGTCCAGCCAGCGGTAGCGCCGCCGAACCTGCGCAAGTTTGAGCCGCTGATCCGTGAACGTACGAAAATGATTCTGGACGGTCTTCCGGTCGGTGAGCCTTTCGATTGGGTCGACAAGGTTTCGATCGAGCTAACAACAATGATGCTGGCGACATTGTTCGATTTCCCATTCGAGGAGCGTCGGCGATTAACTCGATGGTCCGATGTTGTGACCAATATGAACAACCCCGATATCTGCCCTGGCGGGGAAGAGCAGTGGCGCACCGAAATGCTGGAGTGTCTCGCGACCTTCATGGAGATTTTTGCCGATCGCAAAGTTAATCCCCGCGACAATGACCTTATGACCCTTCTGGCTCTAGGCGAGAAGACAAAGGATATGGTTCCCATGGAACTCCTGGGAAATGTCATTCTGCTGATTGTCGGTGGAAATGATACGACACGGAATACCATGACCGCGTCCGTATACGAACTGAATAAGAATCCAGAGCAATATGATATTCTGAAAGCGAACCACAATCTGATATCAGCCATGGTCTCGGAAACCATTCGCTGGCAGACTCCGCTTGCCCATATGCGCCGCACAGCTCTGGAAGATGTTGAAATGCGCGGCAAAACGATCAAGGCAGGTGATCAGGTTGCCATGTGGTATGTGTCTGGCAATCGTGATGAGCGCCATTTTGAACGACCGAACGATTATTGGATCGAACGGCCGAAGGTCCGAAGCCATCTATCTTTTGGCTTCGGTATCCATCGCTGTGTAGGAAATCGCCTTGCTGAACTTCAACTGCACATTCTGTGGGAAGAGCTTCTGCAAAGATATTCGCATATTGAAGTTCTGGAAGAACCGGAGCTTACGCCATCACCTTTCGTAAAAGGCTTCACATGGATGCCGGTCTTGCTGCACGCCTGATATAAGGGGTGCTAGAGGCTGACTTTTCTGTCAGCCTCCGGATGATTGACCACCCTGCATCGCAGCCCGCATCTGTTCGGCCTGCTCCTGGCTAATGCCCATGGCGTCGAGGATTGGACTGATGGCGTCTTCATTCCAGCTGTGGGGCGGGCCAACGGTGATCCCGCCATCGACGAGGAACTCACCGCCGGTAATGAAACCTGCGGCATCGGAGGCAAGGAAGGCGGCCATTTCGGCGATATCTGAGCCTTTTCCGACGCGACCGGCTGGCTGCATGCGGCCGCCTTTCTGGGCAAGCATTTCCGACATTTGAAGGGCAGCATCTTCAGGCATACCCAGAGAAGCTCCAAAGATCGATGTGGCGATGAAGCCCGGCAGAATAGCGTTTACACGGATGTTATGTTTTGACAGCTCGGCTGCGGCGACTTTTGAAAAGTAAGCCACGCCCTTCTTAGCAACAGAATATACAATCGGGCCATAACCGGCGGAGACAGAGGCAACGGACGCTGTATTCAGGATCGCACCGCCGCCGCGCTTTTTCATATGTGGGATCGCATATTTGGATCCAACAAAGACGGCCTTGAGCAACAGATCCATGGTATGGTCGTAACCGTCCAGATCGAGATCCTCGACCCCGGTCACGGTTCCGCCATGGCCGGCATTGTTGAAGAGAATATCAAGACCGCCGAAAGCATCGGCAGCAACTTGCATAGCGGCTTCCAGATCTTTTGGCGAGGTGACATCGCACCGCGAAAAACGTACGCGATCCGTGCCGAAGCGCTCTTCCAGAGATTTCCCGGTCGTCTCATTGATATCAGCCGCGACGACATTCGCGCCGGCCTCAACGAATGTCTCTACCGTTGAGAGACCGATGCCGCTTGATGCGCCGGTGATCACCGCAACCTTATCTTTCAGATCTGCCATATCGTGCCTTGTCCTCCGTGTTTGTATTTCCGGCAACTGAGCCTGCCGCGCCCATCGGAAGTCAACCCGTAAAATAGGAAACGTGTCTGCGTTGCAGGATTTATTCGATTAGCGCGTGCCGCATCGACATCAGCCAGCGTTCGCGGGAGAGATCATAAACGCGGAAGGATGTTGCCCAGTCGAAGTAGCACCAGGGCATATCGTAGCTTTCAGCCTCTCGGCGCACGGCCCGTGTCCATTGCGCTCTTGCTTCCAGGTCTATCCCTTCATAGGGGCCGAACTCGCCGAGAAAGACCGGCATGCGATTTTTAGCTTGCCAATCCGCAGCTGCAGCAATCATTGACCGCAATTGTTCGCGATCTTCCTCGCTACCCCACTTTCTGCCGATCGGAACGTGGGGCGCGAAGGTTGCGCCCTGGTGGGTGAAATTGAAGGGCTCGTAAAAGTGGAATGTGGCGATAGCCTTGGGATCATAGGGAATATCGGCTTCGAGCAGTCCGTCGAGATGCCCCCACCCCGACCCGCTCATGATGATCCATCGATCCGGATGCCGCTCGCGAACAATTGGTAACAGTCGGCGGTTCATTTCGTTAACCCGGGCAGTATCCATCTTGCCGAAGGGTTCGTTCAGGAACTCGAAGATCAGTCCATCCGGCCAGCCCTCATAGTGCTCCGCCAATTGCCGCCAGAGGCCGTCCAGCCAGTCGGAATGATCATCGGGATCGTTCATCAGCTGATAGAAATGGTGCACGTCGAGAATGACATTAAGGCCCTCATCAAGGGCTGCCCGGATAACTTCGTCTACCCGCTTCTGGAAGCGGCGATTGATCCTGAAGGGCTTGCGAGACGAGGAGTGGTAGGACCAGGCGACCGGCAGACGGATCGTATCGAACCCGGCCTGATGCATACGGCGCAGATCCTCTTTCCGGATACGATAGCCCCAATCGCCCTCGCGGGGGGCTTCGAGGGCTCCTCCAATATTGATGCACTTCGAAATCGGGATGTCCGGAAGCTTTGCATTCGCCAGCGTGGCCATCGACTGTGCGTTTTCCGCACTCGCCGGAGCCTCCGCATTGAAGACGAAGCTTGCAAAGCACAGAACAAAATAAACGCGAAGGGCATGCAACATGGGCTAGCTCCCCAATCAAACCACCATGCAAAACACACTAATCAGGGCAGGGCGGCATTTTAAAGCAGACTCTCGCTAACGTTGAGGCAGTTCAAAAAAAAGCAAGGCCGACGCGTAATGCGCCGGCCTTGTTTGTTTGAATTTAAAGCGGATCAGAAGGTGCCGCGAACACCGACAAAGAAGAAGCGACCCCGCGGGCTAACTGGTCGAATGAGCGATCCGAGAAATGGCTCCTGATCTGTGAAGTTAGCGATACCGCCATAAACACCAAACTTCTCAGATACCTCGTAGTTAACATTGATGTCCTGCTCAAAGCCATTGCCTGTGAAGAGTTGAGAGGGATCTGCAAGACCCTCATTGTCAGAGACAACAACAACACCGTCAATGATCTCAACGTCGTTCAGGGCAGCATTAGTGAAGTTTGCAACAGAATCTTCGAAACGGCCGGTCCATCCAACATTCCATTTCCCAAGCTCCCAATTAAGCCCAAGAGTGAAGATCAATTCAGGCGTAGATCCAATTGCCAAGAGGTTATCGTTTGTGCCCAGTAGATCGCTCACAAACTCCTGATTAGTAATTTCAAATTCCTGCTGCACCGGGTCCGTTATGCCAGCAATTGTTTGAGCGATAATGGGATCGCTCTCCGTAGATCGCTCAATGAAACGAGTGCCAACAAGAGAGGCTTGAATAGAACCGAGATCTCTACCACCGTATGACGGAACATCGAAAGCATACCGCACATCAAAGTCGACACCTCGCGCTTCGAGAACCGCAAGGTTTATGTTTCCAGATGTAAATCCAGAGATCGCGCCACCGTTACTTGGGTTCCGCTGAACTGCATCGCAGAATTGATTGTTAGTTGACGGTAGATCTACGCAGGCCGAAGCTATCGCTTCACCTGATAGGTCTCCAACGGCGTCTTCGATCTCAAAGTCATAGTAATCGATGACGACGATCAGATCGTCCAGAAGGCCATTGAAGATGCCGCTTGGCTGAAAAATGCCGCCGACGGTAAAACTATCCGAAGTTTCCTCGATCAGGTTCGGGTTGCCACCTGTCGTTCCGGTTACAAACGCGGTCAAAAAGTCTGCCGAGTCGAATCCCTCGGCAACAAATTGAAGGCAATTTGCAGCTCGGTTCGCGCTTCCTTGCGTGATGTTGCCGTCGTCACATGGGTCATCATCTACGCCAATGAAAGCGGCAGTCTGCGGATCAAATAGTTCGCCGATATTAGGTGATCGTATAGCTCTAGAAAAAGTCCCTCGCAAAGTTAGCCATTCGTGCGGCTGATAACGGCCAGCGAATGAGAATGTTTCTGTACCTCCTATTATATTATAATCAGAAATACGACCAGCTGCTGTTACCTCTAAATACTCGACTAACGGAAGGTCCTTCAACAGCGGAATTCTTATTTCGCCGAAGCCTTCAAAGACTTCTAGATCTTGTCCATTAGTGGGGGTTGGAAACTCCGGCTCGGTAGCGTTCCCAACAACCAACCCTTCAATTGAATTGAAGCTGTCTGGAATAAACTCAGACGTATCTTTCCTCCATTCAAAACCGAGTGCCAAACCAATTGGTCCTGCTGGGAGCTCAAAAAACTCTGATGAGTCTCCAGCGATTGTAATCAAGGCCTGCTGCTGAGTAATCGTCGTATCTTCTTCAAGATCGACAAATGCGAAATCGGCACCTGCGCCTTGAATTGAATTTGTGCCCAGGATGTTAATTGGCGCACATTGCCCATCGCCAATTGCGTACGTAACGGGTCGTGTCAAACCGCTAACATCTGTGCCGTTAATAGTTGTTCCGTCGGCGAACAAAGGTGGCCCGCCAACGAACAAGGCGCCTGGTGATGGCAATCCAGTCAGCTCTGAGCGGCAAACTATATCGCCAATTTGAGCCGTTGCGGCGTCGATAACGACGTCCTGACCACCACGAACAGCATTAAGCGTCGCTGATCCGGCGGTCACAAGAGTGTCGTCGTCCGTGCCGACGATCCCATCTGGACCGGCAAAGTCTTCCGGTGTCAAAGCAACAGCATCAATACCGGCAAAGTACCTGTCATTCAGGCGCGAACTTCTGTCGATTATGTTCGCGTCGGTCCTGCCCCAGGTGAATGACGCTTCGTAATCGAAGCCAGTTCTTGGAATGGCACCTCGGAAACCGCCGGAGGCCCTTATGGTAGTTCGTTCCGCTGTTGCACCATCATTAACCTCGGAGCCGAGATTATCACGCGCTACAAAGATGCTTGGAGTGGAATCGGGTAGTAAAGCATCCAGTACTGGGATCTGATTCTGGATTGCGACGGGCAGGAATGGATTGTCTAACGCTATCGGGATATCGTCAGAGAATGGAATACCCGCAACAGAGCTGGTTTCGTTGAAATAGAACTTCGCATCAGCGAAGAATTGAATGTTCTCGGTGATATCGTAATCAATTGCCGAAGCCGCAACAAATCGCGTGATTTCAGGAAGCAAGGTTAGGTCTGGAGCGGTCTCACCAATAGGTATTCCATCACCTCCGATTGCGTTAAATGCGCCGGTGGATATCCCAGGATTGAAGGCACGCACTTCGCCCGTTTGAGGATCTATAACTTGCAAGACTGGGATATTCGTACCGGCAATATTTGGCACAGTATCCGTTGCAGGGTTGAAATTAGTTACGAACGAACTGAGAGCGCCGAAAGGAAACGCGAAGGGTGTTGGATCAACGGCAATCGTTGAGCCTGCACTCGACACGGGCAACGTTCGATTGGGAAAAAAAGCTTGCTCCGAGGCTGGATCAAGACCCAATATTTCATTCGCAAAAGCATTACTTGGATTCAAACTGGAAAAACCTGAACCTGCGAAATTTGGACGATCACCGTTCACAATGGAGGTTGTATGATTGAACTCTAATGCAAAAACGGCACTGCCTCGATCATCAGCAAATGTTCCGCCGCCGGCAATTGACGCGAAAACCTCTTCTGAATCTCCTTCATCACTAATTCCAGTTTGGAGTCGATATTCCACCCCATCAAAGTCGCGCCCCGTTCGAGTAACGAAGTTGACAACACCAGAAACAGCATCGGCACCATAAACGGCCGAAGCACCTCCAGTAAGAACTTCCGTCCGCGCTAGAAGCGACTGAGGAATTGCTCCAATATCAACTGTAGCAGTGCCCTCAACACCGGCGACGTGGCGACGTCCATCTTGAAGTACGAGAGTCCTGTCTGTTCCTAGGCTCCTCAAGTTCAGGGTACTTGCACCAGTTGCGACAACGCCGCTAGCGGAATCAAGCGACGCAGGATTCGATCCCTGCAACGCTGGTATGTTGCGAAGGCTGGTGGCGATTTCAATTTCGCCGGAATTCCTGAAATCGTCAATCGAGATAGTCTGAACTGGACTCGGAGCGGTAAGTGCGGAATCCGTGGCGATCCGTGACCCTGTAACAATTATCCGTTCCTGCACGGCCGTATCGTCTTCATCCGATACGGTATTTACCGTTACCGGATCGTCAGCCTGGGCGAGGGCGGGGACACCACTCAGCAAGGCAGCGGAGGCGGTGCTCATTAAAATGAGCGCACGCGCCGACATTCTTTTTTTCATTGTTTTTCGTTTCCCATTTTTGACTTTATTGGCCCTGTTCGCAGCAACACGGGTAGACAGCTGATCTGATAGGCCGACGAGCGTCAACAAAATGACGCGAGTGTCATCTGCGAAATCTGGAAGATTGTGGCGCGGAGGTCACAAATTGAGCATATTCTGCCTAATTTGCGATCAAGCTGGCACTGGCTTGGCAAATATTGCTGCCTTGCGTCTAGCAGCGGCAGACTGTTTTTCGCTTTCTGAGCGAAGCTGGCCGCATGCTGCGAAGATATCCCTCCCACGGGGCGTACGGATGGGTGAGGCATAGCCGGCTCGGTTCAATATGTCAGCGAAGGCTTCAATAACGTCCCAGTCGGAGCATTGATAATTCGTGCCGGGCCAGGGATTGAAAGGGATCAGATTGATCTTCGCGGGTATGTCGGACAGCAAACGCACCATATCCCTCGCTTCGGCGAGGCTGTCATTGATGCCTTTCAGCATGACATACTCGAATGCGACCCGTCTGGAGTTGCCGAGCCCCGGATAGGCACGAACGGCATCGAACAGCGTTTGCAGGTCGTACTTCCGATTGATCGGCACGATCTCGTCGCGGAGATCATCACGAACAGCATGGAGGGAGATGGCCAGCATCGCACCCGTGCGGGCACCGAGTTCGGGAATCTTCGGCGCAATCCCCGACGTGGATACGGTGATACGCCTGCGGCCGATACCGATGCCTTCGCCATCGGCCAATGTGTCGATGGCTTCAACGACATTTTCGAGATTGTAGAGCGGCTCGCCCATGCCCATGAAGACAATGTTGGACAACTGGCGCTGCTTGGCATTTGCCGGCCAGTCTCCGAGACCGTCCCGAGCGATCAGCACCTGTCCGACGATTTCCTGTGCTGTCAGATTGCGCACAAGGCGTTGGGTGCCCGTATGGCAGAATGTGCAGTTCAGCGTGCAGCCGACCTGGCTGGAAACGCAAAGCGCGCCGGATCTTGCAACATCGGGAATGAAGACCGTCTCGCCTTCGGCATTAGACCCGAAACGGACCAGCCATTTCTGTGTGCCGTCAGTGGAGACCTGATGTTCGGCAATGTCCGGCCGGTCAAGACAATAGGTGTCAGCGAGCCGGGCCTGAAACGTTTTCGCGACATAGGCCATGTCAGCGAAATCCGTGACGCCGAAGTAATGCAAGGACCGCCGCATCTGGCGGGCCCGCATGTCGGCCTCTGTCTCCGACAGGCCAAGGTCTTTCGCCGCTTCATGAAGCTTTTGAAACGACAGGCCGGCAATAGGCCGCTTCTCAAAGCGGGGATGTGGTATCCGGGAAAGGTCCAGGGCGCGTTTCATAAATCGCCCTTATCACGGAAAATCGTCGGGTGCGAGGTCGCTATTGGGGCGGAAATCAGCGGCAGCTTGCGTCGGCCCGATCAATCGCATCCGACGATCCTGCCAGCGAAAAGTGATAGGCGACCTGGGTGTCTCGCGCCGAAACGGCTTCCACCCGCAATTCAGAACCCCGCTTCAGGGCGCGAACCAGCTTCGGATCGTCCTCATCTGAAGCAAAGGCCTCATTTCCGGATGAGAAGAGGGTCCACCCCGCGCGGCCGATTCGAGCCGAAGGTGCGAGGTCTGCACGGAGTTCATAGCCGACTTTCAGGCTCGGTTGACCGCGGACACGCCCCGATGCCCAATTCGTTACATAGAACCAGACATCGCCATGGTCGGCACTGGCCGGGGCGCGGTCCTTTGCTTCGGTTGCGGCATAGCAAACGCGCTGGCCCTCAACGTCCGTTGTAAAAACTGTCCAGTCCTTAAATTTTGCGACAGCTGTGGGGTTGGCGATCGCAGCGCCTTGAAATGCCAGAAAACTCAAGGTTAAGGCCGCAGACATCCGCCGGAAATGCATTTTTCTCATCATCTTTCTAAACCGGTATATGCACGATTTTGATATCGAATTCTCACCACACAAGGTATGAACAGAATAAGACCAAATCGCGATGGTCGCGACCTGTCCTAGAGGGTTTTCGGCTTTCGCGGCGGGCATCAGTGGAGATGGCGTGAGCAAACCGGCAAAAGATCCCAGTATTCGACGGGAACACCATCCGGGCGGCCTCGGCCGGGAGTATGGTTTTGCCGATTGTCTTGAGCGGGTTGGCCGAGAGCAGAGCCGGTCGGACTTCAAGATAGTTTTCAAACATTTCGCCCCCCGTGTGAAATCGTTCCTGATCAAGCGCGGTGCCAACGACGTCCAGGCTGAAGAGCTTGCCCAGGAGATAATGGCGACGGTCTGGTCGAAGGCAAGTCAATATGATCGCAATCAGGCTGCTGTTTCCACCTGGATTTTCCGGATCGCCCGGAACCGGCAGATTGACCAGTTCAGGAAAGATTGCAGGCCAGACCTCGATCCCAAAGATCCATTGTTGCAGCCGGTGCAGGAAGAGCATCCTGATATCGCGATCTTCAAATCGGAAGAACAGGCGAGATTGCGGGCCGAATTGCGCAAATTGCCGGAGGAGCAGCTCCAGCTTGTGCGGGCTTCTTTTTATGACGGGCTGCCTCATGCCGAAATTGCAGAACGCTTCAATCTGCCCTTAGGCACTGTAAAATCAAGAATAAGACTGGCCTTCCACAAATTACGGGACCGCCTACACGAGGTGTAAACTCTATGTCTTCAAAAGAGAATCTTGGCTTGATCTCTGCGGGAACTGATCAATATTCTGTTTCAGCGACTGCACTAGAGGCGACGAGAAACAGTATGATTACACCTACGGATACAGTTTATGGTGAACTTTACAGCGCCTATGCATCCGGTTCCCTTGATGCGGCATTCGCATTGCTGGTCGAAACACAGTCGGCTTTGAGCGAAGAAGTAGCCGAAGATGTTGCTGTCAGCGAGCTGATCGCGGGTGACATGCTCGAAATGGATGAGCCAGTGGAATTGGCCGATGACGCATTGGAGAAAGTCTTTGCCACGATAGACGCGGCATATGATTCAGAAGCTCATCGGATGGCCGCCTCGGCCTGCGCAAACCAGCTCGACGACGTGGCTGCTTTCCCTGAACCCGTACTTGGGCACGCCGTCGACGCGATCGTTGACAGCGGGTGGTCTCAGCTGACCCCAGGTGTGCGCCGGCTGACCCTAGACCTCGGTACGGATTCCGAAGTTGAAATTTACCGGATTGAGCCAAACCAGACGGTTCCGCGTCATACCCATGAAGGCTCTGAGCTGACACTTGTTCTTGCTGGTGGCTTTACGGATGAAACGGGTCAGTACGGTCCGGGCGATCTTTCCGTGCAAGGGCCGAATGATATTCATCAGCCTACGGCCGATGATGACGGCGTTTGTTATACGCTCGCCGTGCGCGACGGTGGCCTTCGGTTCACCGGTGTGCTCGGCGTCATACAGCGCCTGCTCGGGCGTTAGACTTCCGATCTAGTCAGTTCTTGCAGGGCCGCCCGGCATTACTGGGCGGTCTTTCCAGTGCCCCATACTCCGCACACGATCATACATGACCAGTGCACCGGCGAGCGAAACATTGATACAGAAGCGGGTGGGGATCTTCACCACATGGTCACATCGCTCGACCATCGCCCCCGAGAGATTGCCGCGCTCGGGGCCCAATACATAAGCAGCCATGCGGGGATGCCTGAATTCCGGCAACTCAACCGCATCATCTGTCAGCTCAATACCAACAAGCTTTATGCCTTTGGGAAAGTGCATCTCTTCGACGCTGTCCCATTGGTAATAGGGCAAGTTCTTAAAGGTGCGGGAGGTGTCCGATTTATAGGCAATCTTGGTTCTGTCTTCGGCTTTTACGGAGAATACGAAGGCCGCACCAAAGGCGTTTGCCGTGCGCATCAGGGCACCGAGGTTCATCGGCTTCGAGATGCCCTCGGCACCAATGGCAAAATATCCACGCATCAGAGTGAGACTATCCGTTCAAGAGCCGCCAGACCGCCACCAATAGGATAATTCCCGCCGAAGCGGCAAGGACCACCCGCCGGGCAAGGCGCAGCTGGTTGAGCTGGTCGGGATAAGTTTCCTGCAGATGGGCGATGGCTCCGGGCAGGCTTTTGGTGCCGGGCTCGCCCGCATGCCCATGACCCGCAAAGACGGCTGCGGCGCGGGAGTCGCTTACGCTGAGGTCCTTATCCCGGGCCCTGAGGGCGCGGGCGAGGATCACGCCGATAATGATCCGCATCTGGACAGCCAGGGCAAAGGCGAACGCCAGTATGCCGAACAAGATCCAGAAGATGAGGGGATGTATCAGTGGAAAATCTTGACGTAGTTTGCGACTGATGACGTGGCTGCTCCGCGTTTCATGCCTTTGGAATTGTAAGGCATGGCGACGGTGCCATCGGCTCCAACAGCAATCAGTCCTCCGAAGCCGCCGAGATCGCCGACTTCACCGATTACTGCTTCTGCCGCTTCTGCGACGGGCTCGCCGCCATATTTTACCCGCGCCGCCACGCTGGCCGCCGCCGCGGTGCGCAGAAAATACTCGCCATGGCCCGTACAGGAGATGGCGACGGATTTGTCTGCCCATGTGCCAGCGCCGATAATCGGGCTGTCGCCAACCCGTCCTGGTGTCTTGTTCAGGAGGCCGCCGGTTGAGGTGGCTGCGGCGAGCCGGCCCTCAGTATCAAGAACAACCGCCCCCACCGTACCATGGCCCGCTGCATTGGCGGGTAGGGGATCTTTCACTGATGGATCATAGTAAGTGTGCGGATCGGTTACTTCGGCATGACCGCGCTGGCGGGCAAGCTTTGCTGCCCCAGATCCAGCCAGCAGGACATGGGGAGTGACATCCAGCACATCACGCGCCACCGCAATCGGGCTTGTAAATCCTTCCAGAGCTGACACCGCGCCAGCCTCACGCGTTGTGCCATCCATGATCGCGGCGTCCAGTTCCCAGATGCCGTCCTGATTGGGCGACGCCCCCTTGCCGGCAATATGATGCCCGCAGGCTTCCAGCTCGGTCACCGCCTTCTGTGCAACATCAAGTGCTGCTTCGCCCGATGTTAGCCAGGAAGATGCCGCCGCCAGCAGATCCGCCATATGGGTTTCAACATGGCCATATTCGCGGCCGGGGGTTGCGTCTGCCCCGCCATGGATCGCTATGGCCCAGCTTGCCGCCACGTCAGGTTCCTCTTCATGGTGCGAAGCGCTTTTCCTTCGCGATTCTGGCCGCTAGTGTCACGCCAACGAAAACACCACACTGCATAGAGGACTTCACCCATGAAAGCTATCCTTTCCAAAGCGCCGGGCGGCCCCGAAACACTGGTTCTGGAGGAGGTCGCCTCGCCGGAAGCCGGTCCGGGGCAAGTCGTGGTTTCCGTAAAAGCCTGCGGTGTGAATTATCCGGACGTCCTGATCATTCAGGACATGTACCAATTCAAACCGCCGCGTCCTTTCTCCCCTGGAGGAGAGGTGGCTGGGCTCATAAAGGAAGTCGGCGAGGGTGTGACCCATGTGAAACCGGGCGACCGGGTGCTCGCATCCACCGGCAGCGGCGGTATGGCAGAGGAAGTCATCGCCGTTGGCCACAGCGTGATTCCTATTCCGGACACGATGCCCTTCGATGAGGCGTCGGCCTTCATTCTCACCTATGGCACGTCTTACTATGCTCTGAAGGACCGGGCTGACCCTAAGCCGGGTGAAAGTCTGCTCGTGCTCGGTGCGGCGGGCGGTGTTGGTCTTGCGGCCGTGGAGCTTGGCAAGGCCATGGGTCTCGAGGTGATCGCGGCCTGCTCGACCCAGGAGAAGGTCGATTTCTGCCTTGAGAAAGGCGCGGACAAGGGCATTGTCTATGCGAGCGGGGAGCTTGACCGCGCGGCACAGAAGGAGCTTTCCAACCAGATCAAGGAAGCGGGCGGCGGCGGTGTCGATATTATTTATGATGCTGTTGGGGGCAGTTATGCCGAACCGGCGCTGCGGGCGATGAATTGGGAAGGGCGCTTTCTTGTTATTGGCTTCCCGGCGGGGATTCCGAAACTTCCGCTCAATCTCACTCTACTTAAGTCCTGTGATGTGCGTGGTGTTTTCTGGGGCGCTTCAGTGGCGCGGGATCCGGCTGGTCACAAAAAGAATGTGGAAGATCTCTTCCAGCTTCATGCCGAAGGGAAGATCAAGCCTCACGTCTCATCGACATATCCGCTGGCCGAAGCGCCTGCGGCGATCACGGAGCTGATGGAGCGCCGGGCCAAGGGCAAGGTCGTGGTGACGATTTAGCCTTGCCGCTACAAAATCGTGTCCGCCCCAATGGCGACATTGTCTCCGTGTCAGTCCGTGGACTGTTTATGGGCAATCGGGGTGGACGCATTCACCAGAATGGTGAGTTGAGGCTCCATCCGACGAAGCGGTGGGCGTCCCGTCAATGGATATCCTGCGTCACCTCTTTCAAGGGGAGACAGCGGACCCTGATGGCTTTAAATCAGTATACTGAGCTTTTCTTTCTGGATGAGGTGACGGCCCTCGCTGCTGGGCATCGGCCATGTTTTGAATGTCGCAGAAAAGCGGCGAGTGCTTTTGCCAATGCCTGGGCGAGTGCTTTCGGTCTGGAGAAGCGCCCCCTCGTCGCCGAGATGGACAAAGTGCTCCACACGCAAAGGCTCAATGGCCGGGCAAAGCGTACGCACAGGCGCGACTTTGCAGAACTGCCAGCGGGAGCAATGGTCCAGCGCGGTTCTGATCTGATTGCGAAGACGCCCAATGGCGCGATGTTGTGGAGTTTTGGCGGTTACATGCCGACAAAAGACATAACGGGCGAGGTCACTTGTCTGACCCCGCCCGCTATCTTGTCGGTGCTCAATGAGGGCTATGCGCCTATCTGGCACCCGACCGCAGACGTCTGATCACTCAGCCGCGACTGCGTCTGTCGCTGACCATGCATTGGCGCTGAACGCAGCATCAACCGGCGTATGGGCGATGTGGTTCGTATAGTTCGACAGTACTTTGAAAGCCGTTCCAAGCACAACTTCGAGGACGGTTTGCTTCGTGTAACCGGCATCGAGTAAAGCCTGAATGTCAGCGTCGCTCGGATAGCCGCGAGTCTCGTTCACGATGATCGAGAACTGGCGAAGGGCTTCCAGTTTCGGGTCGGCGATGGCCGTTCCGGCGCGTAGAGACTGGATCACATCGTCCGGCACACCAGCGCCTTTAGAAATGGTGGTGTGCGCGGCCATGCAGTATTCACAGCCATTCAGACGGTTGTTTGTCATCAGGATGACCTGACGCTCGGTTTCAGAGAGGTTCGTCTTTCCGAAAATGCCCGCAACGGTGAGATATGTCTCAGCTAGCGTCGGCGCTTCGGCCATGGTCGCGATGAGGTTTGGAACGAAACCAAAGTTCTCTTGCGCTGTTTCTAGGATAGGCTTGGCAGCGTCAGGGGCGGTATCGATTGTATGAGTGGTGAAGTCGGTCATTCTTGCAGGTCCTTGATTTAAGGCGCGGCAGATGCTCCGCGCCGGGCAACAAGCTGGGGATGAGATATGATAGATTTAAGCGCCCTCACCGATATGTGATATTAAGCTTAGTAGAGGTCCTGCCACTTCGCGCTGCGAATGCTCTGTTCCTCTTTGAGTTTCAACTGCCAGCCGACTGTTCCGAGGATCAAGATGGCAAGTCTCGCCGTAATGTCGATGGCTATCCCGGCGCTGAAGACTGGCCGTATCACCAAGAAATAGAGATCCATGGCGACGAACGGGATTGAGCCGCCAACAGCAAATATTATGAAGCCTGCTGGTGAAAATCTTGCGGCACTTAGAACGGCACCGAGAAGAGCCGACTTTGCTCCATAAAAGCGGATGAGCAGATGGATCGATAGTCCGTCGCCGCGATACTCATTGTGGAATATAAAAGCTTGTACCACCTCTGGAAATATAAGGCAGGCGCTTCCGAGGCAGAGAAAGATCAGGGCGACTGTGTTCTGGAAGTGCCGCGCGCGCATAGCGCTCAGCTCCTAGACGGAAACGCCAGCTTTCTCCGCATCGGCGAGGAACGCCGCTAAACCTTTATCCGTCAGCGGATGATTTGCCAGAGACCGGACAACCGCCGGTGGTGCCGTCATCACGTCTGCTCCGATCAGAGCAGCGTCCTTGACGTGGTTCACTGTGCGAATGGAGGCAGCAAGGATCTCGGTTTCATATCCGAAATTATCATAGATCGTGCGGATATCTTCGATCAGCTCCATACCATCTATATTGATATCATCGAGGCGGCCGATGAAGGGCGATATAAAACTTGCACCTGCTTTCGCAGCGAGGAGCGCCTGATTTGCGGAAAAGCAAAGAGTGACATTTGTCTGGATCTCTTCCGACCGAAGAGTGCGGCAGGCTTTCAGACCTTCCATGGTGAGGGGCAGCTTCACGCACACATTTGATGCAATCCCCGCAAGCTTACGGCCCTGTTCGACCATGCCGTCATAATCGGTCGCGATCACTTCGGCGCTTACCGGACCGGGTGTCAGCTTGCAGATCTCTGCAATCACGTCAGGAAATGGCCGACCGGACTTTGCCACAAGAGAGGGATTGGTGGTCACGCCGTCGACGAGGCCCGTTGAAGCGAGGTCGGCAATTTCGGCGGTATCCGCAGTGTCGACGAAGAATTTCATAATCGGTGCCTTTCTGAAAGCAGCGGAGCCCGCCTAACAGGTTTTACTGATGCGCGAAAGCGCCGCTTATGTGGTCGGCCGCCCGATGCTGGTATAGGCAAACCCTGCTGCTGCCATGTCCTCGGGTCTGTAGATGTTCCGAAGATCAATCACCGTATTGCCGCGCATGGCTGTTTTGACACGCTCAAGATCGAGGGCGCGGAACTGATCCCACTCGGTGATGATCACCATGGCGTCGGCGTCCTCAACGGCGGCATAGGCAGACCCGACAAGATCCAGATCCTGTAAGAGGTGAGACGCTTCTTTCATCGCCTCTGGGTCATAGGCAACGACATTTGCGCCAGCTTCTTTCAGGAGCGGCACGATATCGAGGGAAGGCGCGTCGCGCATATCATCCGTATTCTGCTTAAAGGCGAGGCCAAGAATACCGATTTTCTTACCGCTGACATCGCCGCCCATAGCTTCGATGATCTTGCCCGCCATGGCCCGTTTGCGCTTTGCATTCACATCAATGACCGTATCGACGATGCGAACAGGTGATCCGTAATCATTGGCGGTCTTGGTTAATGCCAAGGTGTCTTTCGGGAAGCAGGAGCCGCCATAGCCGGGGCCTGCATTCAGGAATTTGAGACCGATGCGATTGTCGAGGCCGATTCCCCGCGCCACCTCCTGAACATTGGCTCCAACCTTTTCACAGAGATCAGCCATTTCATTGATGAAGGTGATCTTCACAGCGAGGAAGGCGTTCCCGGCATATTTGATGAGCTCTGATGTGCGCCGTGAGGTGAACAGGATCGGGCTCTCTTTCAGGAAAAGGGGACGATAGACCTCCCGCATCACATTCTGGGCGCGCTCATCTTCGGTGCCGACGACAATTCTGTCCGGGATTTTGAAGTCCTTGATAGCCGCTCCCTCGCGCAGGAATTCCGGATTTGAGACAACTTCGAAATCGCCATTTGGGCGTTTCTCACGGAGGATGGCCTCGACTTCGTCCCCTGTTCCTACAGGAACCGTCGATTTGGTTACGACCACAGTGAAACCGTCCATATGCTCGGCGATTTCTTCTGCCACTGCGTAGACGTATTGGAGATCGGCATGGCCGTCACCGCGCCGAGCTGGTGTGCCTACTGCGATGAATACAGCATCTGCGCTGGCGATAGCTTGTTCGGAATCGGTCGTGAAGAAGAGGCGTTCCTCTTTCACGTTGTTCTCAACGAGACGGTCAAGATCCGGTTCGAATATCGGTATTTCGCCTGCATTGAGCCTGTCTATCTTGGAGGCGTCCTTATCGACGCAGGTCACGACGTGGCCGAAATCGGCAAAACAAGCCCCGGATACAAGGCCCACATAGCCGGTTCCGATCATAGTGATACGCATGGGTCCTCTCCACTGTGTCCAGCCCCGGCGGCAGTTGCAGGAATCGCGCCGAGATATCAAGTGAAAACCTGTTTCGGACAGTGAGCGGTTTCGTGCTCCGTGCCGATGCCGTTTTTCCTAAAGGTGTGATTTGTCGCCGGTCTGTCATGGCGATAAGACAGAGAGCATAGAAGGTGCAGCGTTTAGCCAAGCATTCTCGGGGGAGATTATATGATACGATTAACTGTTCAGGCGGTCTGCGTTGCTCTCGGATTCGTCTTGCTAACGGCTTGCGCAAGCCAGCGCCGAACGGCCCCATTTATGGAAAATGCGGTGACGATTGAAGCGGATTCCAGAGCTGCCCTTGCAAGTCTTGTTGACGAGAATGAAGCGGCGGCCGATCTCGCTGAAGATGCCGTAGCCGTTCTTGTTTTCCCGAATATCGTGAAAGGTGGTTTTGTCTTCGGCGGGCAGGTTGGTGACGGTGTGCTTTTCATCGGCGACGACGTTAAGGATTATTACAACAGCACAGCCGCCTCTTATGGCCTTCAAGCCGGCATTCAGCGATACGGATACATCCTTTTCTTCACCAGCGAGGAGGCGCTGTCCTATCTCGACAATTCTGAAGGGTTCGAGATCGGCGTCGGGCCCAGCATCGTTATTGCCGATAAGGGAATTGGCCGGAATTTTACAAGCACGACCCTCCGCGCTGACATATACGCCTTCGTCTTTGACCAGCAGGGTCTGATGGCAGGCGGTGGCATTCAAGGCACAAAGATCACGCCGATTGTGCGTGATCTGGGTGAAGGGCAGGAAGAAGAGGAGTAGTCCTCAGATTTCCTGATTGTACGCGCCCACTTCCGGGTGCTTGCCGAGGCGTGGTTTCACTTCGTCATGAAACAGCGCGCGCATATCATCTTCCGACGTCATGCTCTCGACGACGACAACAAGTTCCGGCTTGTTGGACGACGCGCGCACCAGCACCCATGATCCGTCTTCCAGCGTGACCCGCGCACCGTTCACCGTGTTCACATCGACGACTTTGCGTCCGAGAATTTCTGTTCCGGCGAGGCCTTCATACTCTGCGACCATTCGCTCGATCACCTCATATTTGATTTCATCATCGCAATGGGGCGACATAGTCAGGGAGGTGTAGGCCGTGCCAAGCTCGCCCTTCAAATCGGCCATGGTCTTGTCCGGGTTACGGTCCAGCATTGAAAGGACCGCACCCGCAGCCACAAGGCCGTCATCATAGCCGAGGCCGATCGGCGGCCGGAAGAAGAAGTGGCCAGACTTTTCAAAACCGGCCATAGCATCAAGATCGGTCGTCCGCCGTTTGATATATGAGTGGCCGGTCTTGTAGTAATCGACTGTTGCGCCATTCGACCGCAGGACAGGGTCTGTCTTGTAGAGGCCCGTTGATTTCACATCGACGACGAATTTCGCGTTTTCATATTGAGCGGAGAGGTCGCGCGCCAGCATAAGGCCGATCTTGTCGGCGAAAATTTCTTCGCCCATATTATCAACAACACCGCAGCGGTCGCCATCGCCATCGAAACCGAGGGCAACGTCGGCTCCGTACTCTTTTACGGCTGCTGCCATGGCGTGGAGCATTTCAGAGTCTTCCGGGTTTGGATTGTATTTCGGGAAGGTGAAATCGAGGTCGCAATCCATTTCAATAACCTCTGCGCCCATGGCTCGCAGAGCATCGGGAGCAAAGGCTCCGGCCGTGCCGTTGCCGCAGGCGGCGATGACTTTTAGAGGCCGGGTCAGGCTGACCTTTTCGGATACGGCCGCGATGTATTTTTCCCGGATCCCTTCAACATAGGCCGCGCTACCGCCGCTACGGGGCTCAAAAGCTGCACCGAGGACGATGTCCTTCAGTCGGCCCATTTCCTTTGGTCCGAAGGTGAGGGGCTTGTCAGCACCCATTTTTACGCCCGTCCAGCCATTCTCATTGTGGCTCGCCGTCACCATCGCACAGCACGCCGCGTCGAGTTCGAACTGTGACCAATAGACCATGGGGCTGAGGGCGAGACCCACATCCAGCACTTCGCATCCGCCCTGTGCAAGGCCGATGGTTAGCGCGTTCTTGATCGATTGAGAGATGGACCGGAAATCGTGCCCCGTGACCACCTTTGGCGGAACGCCAAGCTCATGGAAAAGCGTTGCCATACCGAGACCGAGCGCCTGAACGCCTTTCAGGTTCAGCTCCGGATCTTTTTCATGACCGATGCCATTGAACCACCAGCGGGCATCATATTCGCGAAAGCCGGTCGGCTTCACCAGCGGTAGGATTTCAAATTCAAGCGTGTTCGGCGCAATATCGGCGCGGGGTTTGGGCATCATATCGGACAGTTTTCTCATTCTGAAATTACCGGCGTTAGACTGCAAGCTTCGCGCCGTAGCAAGGGGTGATTTTAGCGATGCGCCTTTCGGCAACCTGTCCATAAAATGACAATGAGCTGAACACCGGATTAAAACCCAGAAAGGGTGGTGGAACACGCAACTGCCGCTCCCCATTCTTGCCGGACCTATCAGCAATAGAGGGGTCCCTTATGGGCATTTCAAAATCAGTTTTCGCCGCAGTGACAGCAACGCTATGTGTCGGCACCGCCGCCGCACAGGGATGGTATGTCAGCGGTTCTGGGGGTGTGAACTTTCAGGTCGACTCAGACAATTCTGGTGAAACAGGCGCATTTACCACAGGCAATCTGGGAGATGGTACGACACTTGACTTTGCTGCTGGAGCAGCGCTCGGTTGGGAGACCGATTTCGACACCGGCTTTGTCCTGTCTGCGGAAGGAGGCTTTTATTCAGCCTCTGGTATCCGTTTGGGCCTTGAGCTCAGCTACAATGAAGCTGGCGTCGACAGCCATACAGATGTGTTGCTCGGTGATGCGCCGATCGGAGCACTCGATGCGGCAGCGCTGGCTGGCAGCGAGGTACCGCTCAATCTAACCGGGGCCGACCTCGTCGCCGACGGGCAAGGCGATATCAGCCAAGTCGCGATTTTTGCTAACGCCTACTACGATTTCGACTTCGGAACCGTCGTGTCGCCCTATGTCGGTGCGGGACTGGGCATCGCTTTCGTTGATGTGGATTTCAGCCCGTCAGCTGTTGAAATCATTGATGAGAACGAAACGGCTTTCGCTTACCAGCTCATGGCAGGGCTTAACTACGCGTTGACGGACAATTTCGACCTGTTCACCGAATATGCCTTTCGTGGGACACCGGATGTCACGGTAGATATCGATCTGTTCCCAGGTGAGCTTGAGGTTGAAAACCGGCAGCACCTGATTTCAGCAGGTTTGCGCTTCAAGTTCAGCTAAGCGGGCTAGACGAAGGCGATCGTTTGCCTTCCCACGACACTTGGTCATCCCCCGGGACATCCGTCCCATTTCACAAGACCGACACAAAAACTGTTTAGGTTTTCGGAGTTCCGGGGGAATTGGCCGTGGGAAGGTAAAATATGAAAAAGTTCCAGTATGTTAGTGTTGTCGCACTTATGGTCACTATGTCATCGACGGCGTTGGCTGAGGAAGATGACTGGTATGTCAGTTTTTCCGGCGGCGTCGCGATCCAGCAAGAGTCCGACAATACAGGCGAGACCGCCGCATTCACCACCGGCAATCTCGGCGACGGAACAACGCTGGACATCGCCGCAGGATCGGTTGCGACGTTCACCACCGACTTCGATGTCGGATTTTCCCTGTCGGCTGAAATCGGCCGCCGTCTTCCAGCCGGTTTCAGGACAGGTATTGAGCTTGCCTACACCGACTCCGATGTAAACGAGCATGACAATCTGGAGATCAATGGTACGAGCCTCGAACCATTTGATTTCGCTGTCGTTACAGGAGATCAGGGCGTCTTCAATACTAGCGTCAATTCTGTTCTCAATGCTGCCAATGGTGATATCGAACAGTTCGCCGGCTTCTGGAATCTCTATTACGATTTCGATCTTGGGTCGGTTCAGCCTTATATTGGCGGTGGTATCGGCGTTGCCCGTGTAGGTGTCACCTATAATCCATCACTTTTCATCATCTTGAATGACCATAGGGCAGCCTTCGCCTATCAGGGGCGGGCAGGGTTCGCCTACAAACTTACAAAGCGGTTTGATGCGTTTACGGATTATACGTTCCGCGGAACGCCTGATCTCGATTTCCAGAATGCGCTTCTCCCGGCTGATCTCGATATCGAGAACCAGCAACATATCTGGTCGTTCGGCCTGAGGTATAATTTTGGCTCAGCGCCGCCCCCACCGCCTCCGCCCACACCCGCACCTCCTCCTCCGCCGCCTCCACCTCCACCTCCTCCGCCGCCTGTGGAACAGGTCGCGCCAGAGCTTGCGGCGTGTTCAACGCTCAATCAGGAGTTCGTGGTCTACTTTGAATGGGACCGGGCCGAGCTCACGAGCGCGGCGACGGCTGTGATTGATGAAGCGGTGGTAAACATCGGGTCTCGCTCGGACTGTACGACGACATCCGTTGCGATCATTGGCCATACGGATGCATCCGGTGCATCGGCCTATAATGAGCGACTTTCTGCGAGAAGAGCCGGTATTGTCAGCGATGCCCTGTCCGACCGAGGCGTTCCGGCGCATCGAATCAGCACCGATGGAAAAGGTGAGACCGAGTTGGCCCGTGCGACGCGCGACGGCGTTCGTGAACCGCTCAACCGGCGTTCGGAAGTTACGATAATCGTAAGCGGTGAAGGCCCAACAGGGTAGGTATCAGCCTGCCGCCGGCTGTGGTTTTCAGCCGGTGGCCCGTTAAGGCGCGGTGTGTGAGGAGGTTTCACCGATCTCCTCGCGTTCATCTTCGATCCAGTTCCGCACTCTGTTTTCAAGCAATGTGAGAGGGATTGCACCTTCACTCAGTACGAGATCGTGGAAATCCCGAAGGTCGAACTGCTCGCCGAGCGCAAGCTCTGCCTCTGCTCGCAGGTCACCGATGGTGATTTCGCCAATCTTGTATCCCAGCGCCTGGCCGGGCCAGCCAATATAGCGGGTCACTTCCGTCTTTATGTTGAGCTCTGAGAGCGCAGAGTTTTCGCGGAAGCAGCTTTCTGCCTCGTCCCGCGTCCAGCCATACCAGTGAAGGCCCGTATCCGCGACCAGCCGGCACGCCCGCCACATTTCATAGGAGAGGGCACCGAACTTCTTATAGGGGGTGTCATAAATTCCTGCCTCCCCAGCGAGCCTTTCAGCATAGAGACCCCAACCTTCGCCGAAGGCCGTTGCATAATAACTCCGGCGGAACTCCGGCACATCTTCCAGCTCCTGGGCGAGGGCAATCTGTAGATGGTGACCCGGCACGGCCTCATGGGCGGTCAGGGCTGGCAGCTGGTAGAGCGGGCGCTGGTCGAGGCGATAGGTGTTTACAAGATAGGTTCCCGACCTGCCGATGGCCGCATCGCCGCCGACATATCGGCCTGTTGTATAGCCCGGTGCTATATCAGCCGGGACCGGAGAGATCCCATAGGGAAGGCGCGGCAGTTTCCCAAAGAAACGGGGGAGGGTCGCATCCAGCTTCTTTGCAAGTACCGCCGCCTCAGCCATCAGTGCGTTCGGGGTTGGGGGGTAGAATTGCTGGTCGGTCCGCAGGAATTCGAGAAATTCCGAAAATGTCCCTTCGAAATCCGTTTCGGCGATGACCTGCTCCATTTGGGCCCGGATGCGGGCCACTTCCGCCTGACCGATCTCATGCACCTTTTCCGGGGTCAGGTCCGGCCGGGTTGTATGCTGGATGACCAATGCGCGGTACTGGTCCCTTCCTCCCGGGAGCGAAACGATGCCGGGAACGATCCGCGCGGCGGGGACATATTCCCTCTCCATGAAAGCCAACAGGCGGCGATAGGCATTTACGGCGCGAATGGTTGCCGACGCGGCTTCGGTGCGTATGCGGACGGCGTCGCCGGGGCTGATACTGTCTGGCAGGTCCTCGAATGGCCTGAACAGCACGCTGTCCTGTGGATCCTCCACGACTTGCTCGCGAACCTGCTGCACCATGGTTGCTGTCGGGTCGACATGGGCCACCACGCCGGTGGCCATTCCCCGGCGCATATTCGCAATATGCTGGTCGAACCAGGCTGGGATCGCATCGATTCGGGCAATCAAATCATCGGCATCTGCCTGTGATCGGATGCGCGCTCGGCCGATGACAAAAGTGGCTTCGGAGTAAAATCCGAAATCACCGGTAAATGGGACGCGATCCGGGTCGAATGCGTTTGCCGCGACAACCGAGGTCAAAAGTGATTCGAGAATGGCCGTATCAATCGTGTGCCGGCTGCCTAATGCCGTGGTTCTGGCGAGCAGGGACTGGGCCTGAGCGAATTCTTGCGCTCTCTTTTCGGGGCTTAGATCACGCCATGTCCGCGGCAGTCGCCCTTGCAGCCGCGCCGCTTCAGATGGCCTGTGGGCCAGGCGATATGCTTCATAATCGTCGAGTATGGACTGGACCGATGCTGCATCGCTATCGAAGCCTTGTTGATAGGGCGGATATGCTATTTCCTGGGCCGCGACGAACTGGCTGATGAAACCTGATGAAATTACCGCTATAACCGACCAAAATAACAGATCACGCAGGTTGGCAGGTCGCATTCGGTAACTCCAATGCCGTTTATTGACAGGTCGTCTGTGCGGCATAACTACATGGCATAGTTGCTGAAAGGACCAGAAGGCGCAACCGATGGCAGCATCACAAAGCGCAGATACGAGACCACTCTCACCGCACGTACAGATTTGGAAGTGGCATTGGACCATGGCAGCCTCGATCTGCCATCGGGTCAGCGGCTGTGCGCTATATGTGGGAATCGTACTGCTTACCGCATGGGTCGTCGCTGCGGCGTCCGGCCCCGAAGCATACGCACTGGTGGAAGGGTTTCTGCTGTCCTGGTTTGGGCAATTGGCACTTTTCGGCTTCACCGCTGCGGTAACGTATCATTTCGCGAATGGTGTTCGCCACCTGATCTGGGATGGACCTGGATTTGCATTCGCACCTCAACACGCGAGCCTCGTCAGCATGGTTAATTTCGCTTTTGCAATCACAGCGACCATCTGCATCTGGTTGTTTGCGTATTTGGGGTAGTCGGATTGTCATGAGTCAGTCATTAAGAACTCCCACATCGCAGGTTCGCGGCCTTGGCGCATCACGTGAGGGAACAAATCACTATATACGTCAAAGGGTTACGGCCATTGCGCTGATCGTGCTTGTGCCATGGTTCATCTTTTCGGCGATCACTGCTGCCCGCGGCGGCTATGATTCGGTGGTTGCCTGGATGGGCAGCCCGTTAATTGCCATCGTATTGATCCTGGCAATCGGCTCAGCATTTTATCATATGCGGCTGGGCATGCAGGTGGTCATTGAGGATTACATTGCGCGCACAAGTACGCGACAAGCCTTGTTGATTTTTAATACATTTTTTGTGGCTGTGCTGTTTGTGGCGACAGCGTTGTCAGTGCTCAAAATATGGTTCTCAGCTGGCTAGGCTGAACTGGAGAAGAAGGTAAGAAAAAAATAATGGGCGAGTACAATTTCATCGACCACACCTACGATGTCGTTGTTGTCGGCGCAGGTGGATCCGGGCTTCGGGCCGCTTTGGGGGCTGCGCAGGCCGGTCTGCGCACGGCTTGCATAACCAAAGTGTTCCCGACACGGTCTCACACCGTTGCCGCTCAAGGCGGTATTGCGGCGTCGCTCGGCAATATGGGCCCCGACGACTGGCGCTGGCATATGTATGACACTGTAAAGGGCTCAGACTGGCTCGGCGATCAGGATTCGATCGAATATCTCTGCCGAGAGGCCCCGCAGGCCGTTTACGAGCTTGAGCACTGGGGCATGCCGTTCTCTCGTAACAAGGAGGGCAAGATCTACCAGCGCCCATTTGGCGGTCACACGACTGAAATGGGTCAGGGGCCTCCTGTTCAGCGCACATGTGCCGCTGCAGACCGGACCGGCCACGCCATGTTGCACACGCTTTATGGCCAGTGCGTGAAAAATGAGACGGAATTTTTCATAGAGTATTTCGCCCTTGATCTGATCATGGATGATGAGGGGGTTTGCCGAGGCGTGACAGCCT
This sequence comes from Pseudomonadota bacterium, assembly GCA_039196965.1. Classification (GTDB taxonomy): domain Bacteria; phylum Pseudomonadota; class Alphaproteobacteria; order Caulobacterales; family Hyphomonadaceae; genus CALLCD01. The sequence continues at coordinate 56,344 of JBCCUK010000021.1, forward strand.
GGAAGCTTGATGATGGAACGCTGCACCGGTTCCGCGCCCAGCGAACCATTCTCGCGACAGGCGGATATGGCCGGGCATTCTTCTCATGTACTTCTGCTCACACCTGCACTGGCGACGGAAATGCCATGGTGCTTCGCGCCGGGCTGCCACTCCAGGATCTTGAATTCATTCAGTTCCATCCGACGGGCATTTATGGTGCCGGGTGTCTCATCACCGAAGGAGCGCGAGGCGAAGGCGGTTATCTAACCAACGCCAATGGTGAGCGTTTTATGGAACGCTATGCACCAAGCGTGAAAGACTTGGCTCCGCGGGACATGGTATCCCGGTCCATGACCATTGAAATTCGAGAAGGACGAGGCGTCGGTGAGGAAGGGGACCACATCTTCCTCCATCTTGACCATCTGCCGCCGGAAACCTTGGCCGAGCGTCTGCCGGGTATTTCAGAAACAGCGCGTGTCTTCTCCGGCGTCGATGTAACCAAAGAGCCAATTCCTGTTCTGCCGACGGTCCATTATAATATGGGCGGTATACCGACGAATTATCATGGCGAGGTGCTCACCAAGAAGGGAGATGATCCGGATAGTATCGTCCCCGGACTGATGGCTGTTGGTGAAGCCGCATGTGTGTCCGTGCACGGTGCAAATCGCCTTGGATCAAACTCTCTGATCGATCTTGTCGTATTTGGTCGCGCCGCTGGGCTTCGTTGCGGTGCAACGCTTGATGCGGGTGCCTCGCAACCAGAGGTGCGTGATGCACAAACGGACAATCATCTCGCCCGCCTTGATCGGTTGCGAAATGCGGAAGGCGATCAACCGGTTGCCAAGCTTCGATTGGAAATGCAAAAGGCGATGCAGTCGAACTGCGCCGTGTTCCGCACGGGCGATGTTCTGCGTGAGGGTGTAGAGAAGGTTGATGCCGTCTTCGACAAACTCCCCGGGATCGATGTGAAAGATCGGACCATGATCTGGAACACCGACCTCGTTGAGGCACTTGAATTTGACAATCTCATCCGTCAGGCGACCGTGACCGTTCACTCTGCGGCGAATCGGGAAGAGAGCCGTGGTGCCCATGCCCGCGAGGATTTTTCCGAACGCGATGACGAGAACTGGATGAAGCATACCCTCGCATGGGGGAATGCCGACGGTGATGTCCGCATCGACTATCGTCCGGTCCACGATTTCACCATGTCAAACGATATCGCCTATATCGAGCCCAAGGCTCGGGTGTATTGAGGAAGTAGAGCGCGCGTATGGTACAGCTTACCCTCCCCAAAGGCTCCAAACCACGTTCCGGCAAGGAATGGCCGAAACCGGAAAATCCGGGAAATCTCCGCAAGTTCCGGATTTACAGGTTTGATCCGACCACGGGTGAAAATCCGAGCTGGGATATTTATTGGGTCGATCTCGACAAATGCGGCCCGATGATCCTTGATGTGCTGATCCACATTAAGAATGATATTGATCCCACACTGTCTTTCCGCCGGTCTTGCCGGGAAGGCGTTTGCGGTTCCTGCGCCATGAATATTGGCGGTCAGAATACGATCGCCTGCACCAAGGGCTGGGATGAGTTCCGAGGCTCGAAGATCACCATTGCGCCCCTGCCGCACCAGCCGGTAGTGCGCGATCTCGTTCCAGACCTAACGAATTTCTATGCCCAGCACGCCTATGTGCAGCCCTTTCTCAAAACCGACACGCCGGCACCCGAGAAAGAGTGGAAACAATCCGAGGCGGACCGGGTGCATCTTGATGGGCTGTATGAGTGTATTCTCTGCGCGTCCTGCTCGACTTCGTGCCCGTCTTACTGGTGGAATGGTGACAAATACCTTGGCCCTGCTGCCCTGTTACAGGCTTATCGCTGGCTGATAGATAGCCGCGACGAATCGACTGGCGAGCGCCTGGATGATCTTGAAGATCCTTTCAAGCTCTACCGCTGCCACACCATCATGAACTGTGCGCAGGTTTGCCCGAAAGGTCTCAATCCGGCCAAGGCCATCGCAAACATCAAGCACATGATGGTTGAGCGTGTGACCTAAAGACGTTCTGCTTAGAACGCTCTTTCGACAAAGAAATTGATCGTGCTCACCCGGAGGCCGCCAACATTCAGGCTTTCCAGACCGGCTGCAGGCGTCGTCGAGAAATCGGGATCGCTCGTGCCGACAAAGGCATAATCGATGCCTACACTCGTCTTTTCGGTCAGGCCATATCCAATCCCGGCTCTGGCCTGGAATGCGAATTCCCAGGAGGAATCGTCGAACTCAACGCCGAGGGCCAGATCGCCAAGGCCATTCACATTCGCCGCACCAAGTGCCCCGCCAACATAAAGTCGGAACCGCTCCGTCGCGTCGAAATCCCAGGTGGCTCCGGCCAGAATGAAATGTCCAATAGCCCGTTGATTGTCCGGCAGCGGCAGACTGAGCGATCCACTGTCTTCGTCAGCCGGGACAAACTCATCGAGTTCGGAGCGGATAAAGCGGTATTCGAATTCTGTGCGGATGGGGCTGTCGCCCCATCTCCGCCCTACGGCGAGCGCGCCGCTAAAACCTGTGCTGAGATCGAGTTCGAAATTGCCGTCCTCTGCAAGGGCGGTTACCGGCTCTCCGTCAACCGATGCGGCGAGGGGGCGCCCAAACCCGACCGAGGCGCGGCCATACCAGTTTTCGGTCTGTGCAAAACCTGACCCCTCAGTGGCGATCAGCGTTGCCACAGCAAGAAAATATACGCGCATGTATAGAGAGCCTTCTAATTGCAAAAGCGTGTAAGACACGCTGCCGAGCACCTGTCGCACAGTACCGCCAGTTCAAATGCAGGCAATATAAATTGCAGGCTTTATTGACGCGCCTGCCACAGGCTGGGCACAAAGCCTTCCATGACCCAATCGACGGCCGCGCCACAGGAGAACCAATCGCTCCCCCCATCACAGGCCGATCAGTCGCAGGCCAATAATTTGAAAGGCGCATTGTGGCTCATCGGGTCGAGCCTGTTCTTCACTGTCTTTCTCACGCTCGCAAAATTTCTCTCATCGACGCAAGACCCTGTTGCCATTGCATTCTGGCGGTCGGCTGTAGGATTTTTGGTGACTGTTCCCGTTATTCTTCGCCAGGGCAGGGTCGTGCTCGCTCTGCACAGGCCTTGGCTGGTCATCCTTCGCAGCCTTGCTGGAACGCTGGCATTTCTCTGCAGCATGATCGCGATCTCCGATGCGTTCACCCTGCCGCTCTCGCAATTCAACGCGATTTCCTTTGCGCGTGCTCTTTTCCTGACGGTTCTCGCCGCAGTGTTCCTGCGCGAGGCGGTGGGACCGTGGCGCTGGGGGGCGGTGTTCGTCGGCTTTGTCGGCATTCTGATCATGGTCATGCCGGGACTCTTATTGCCCGGCTTTGCCGCTGAGAGCGTGGTCGTCGATGGCGGCACGGCGTTCGCCCTTGCGAGCGCTGCGGGCTTTGCCACCGCCATCATAATGGTAAAGACGCTTTCAGCGGATCACTCGCCGATCACCTTGCTTATCTGGGGCAATCTCTTCTCCACGCTGTTTCTCGGGCTATGGCTCATTATTGGTCCGCCATTTGTCTCGGTTCTCGACCTCCCACTCGATACTGGCGGCTGGCAGACACCCGCTCTTGCCGAGTTCGGTCTGCTTCTCGCCATGGCGGTGACCGGAGTTGCCGCCCAGTATTGCTATATCAACGCCATGGCGGTGGGCGATGCGTCCTTCCTTGCACCGGTAGACTATCTGAGGCTGCCTATGGCGGCACTGGTCGATTGGCTGGTTTTCAAACTGCTGCCGGGGCTGAATGTCTGGATTGGTGCTGCCATCATTGTGTCGGCGACGCTGGTCATCACCTTGCGGGAACAGTCAAAGCGGGCACAAATAGCAGATGCGGAAGACTAAGGGAGCGGGGCATGGCAGGTGAAACAGTTCTGGTAACAGGGGCCACGGGGTTTATTGCATCCCATACCGTGCTTGCTTTGCTCAAAAAGGGCTACAATGTCCGTGGTACGGCGAGGTCTGCGGCAAGTGCGCCGAAGCTGACCGAGACGCTGTCCGCTTATGCCGGTGAACCGGTGAACATCGAGATATTCGAAGCCGATCTCATGAAAGATGACGGGTGGGCCGAGGCGGTCGAGGGCTGTACCTATGTTCACCATATCGCATCTCCCATTCCATCCAATCTGCCAAAAGATGCTAATGAGCTGATCATACCGGCCCGTGATGGTGCGTTGCGTGCACTGAAAGCGTCGAAGGCGGCGGGTGTGAAGCGCGTGGTGCTGACCTCCTCTGTCGCCGCCATTGCCTATGGCTGGGGGGATGCCCGTCCCAATCCTTTGACAGAGGAACACTGGACTAACCCGGACAACCACAAGGACAACACTGTCTATACCCGCTCCAAAGTGATCGCAGAGCGCGCGGCCTGGGACTATGTCAACGGAGAGGGAAAGGGGTTGGAACTGGCGACGATCAATCCCGTCGCAGTGCTTGGTCCGGTGATGAGTGGCGATTTTTCCACATCGATTGAAATCGTCACGCAGCTTATGAGCGGCAAAATTCCTGCTGTGCCGAGGGTCGGTTTTCAGATTGTCGATGTCCGCGATGTGGCTGATCTTCACGTCAAAGCGATGGAGGTGCCGGAAGCGGCAGGAGAGCGCTTCATTGCTGCCGATGAGTTCTATTGGTTTGCAAGGCTCGGAGAGGAGCTTGCCGAAGCCTATCCTGCCTATGCGAAGAGAATCCCCAGTCGAGGACTGCCGAATGGGCTTGTTCGTTTTGCAGCGATGTTCAATCCAGTTCTCAAACAGATCCTGCCAGAGCTTGGCAAGCAGCGAAACGCGTCAAACGAGAAAGCGCGAACTCTGCTGGACTGGACCCCGATCCCGGCCTTTGAGGCTGCTAAGGCCAGTGCGGACAGTCTGATCAAACACGGTGTGATCTAGCCGGCCTGCCTATAATAGAGCGCTTTAGATCAGAAAAAGCTTCGATAATCTGTTCCGGTGAGCACCGGACCTATCTCATCCAAGAGCCGGTTGCCCTGCGGTCCATTCGTCATGATGACAATGCCCCGCCGGTTCGATGTATCGCCAAGCGCCATCGAAACATGCTGGCGGGCATTGAAACCCCAATGATCATAGGCAGTACCGCCCTCAACGTGTTCGAGAGACCAGCCGAGGCCAACGGGCCTGCTTGACCCCTTTTCGGAAGGCTCGGTTTGGGTCTCAAGTGCCATTTGTCGCAAATCTTTAGAGATACGGACGTCTTGCCGATCATTGCCCGGCATCATCAATGTCAGGAAGCGCGCATAGTCTCCGGGTGTGGTGCGCAAGCTGGAGGCGCTGCATATGATAGCCGAGCTTGGCCGATTCCTGCGCCAAAGCGGCCAGTCAGTAAGCCGCTGGTGTGTATGCGGTCTCATAATGGCATGGGCCGCTTTCAGGTCTGAAAATCGCCACTGGCGCATGGGCCGACCCCATTGCTCTGCTACCTCATTCAAACGCCAGCCATGCTCCCGGGCAAATTGCAGGTCTGCCAGTTCTGCTTCACCGTCATCTCCCAAGATATGTCCATAGATTTCCCGATCATCTCGATCGGCTGCCCAGAGCATGGCCATGTCCGTTAAGTTGGCTGGTGTGAAGAGATAGCGATCCGTCAGGTCATGTAATCCAAGCCCGGTGATCGTCTCACATACCTGTTGCAACCAGAAAAACGCCTCGCCCGAATAGGAGTATGCCGTGCCTGGCTCAAAAGCCGGATCCAGCTTGGCGGATTGATCTTCTGGCGAGCGCCAATTCGACAGGCCGGTCTGATGTGTCAGAACGTGCCGGACCGTAATACTGTCTGCCCAGTCTCCGCCGGCGAGATCTTCCGGGCGATAGTAATCAACTAGTCGATCCTCAAGGCCAATGCGACCATCGTCTACCATCCGCAGAACGACATAGGTGAACAGGGGTTTGCTGAGGGATGCGGCCTGAAACAGGGTCGTGTTTTCAACGGGTGCACCGGTCTCGATATTGGTAACCCCGAATGCGCCTTCCCATGCGAGTGCACCATCCTCAACAACTGCCATGCCGACGCCCGGAACGCGGTACTTCTCCATCGCTGCCCGCACCACGTCCTGTTTCTGTTCGTCGGGTATCCAGGATGGCTCCGTCGACGACACGGGGGAGGCGGGGGCTATGGCGCATCCCGTCAGAAGTGAGGCACCGCTAAGTTGAAGCAGTGACCGTCGGCTTAGGTAGGCTGTCATATGGAAGACCTCAGGTGAAACTCCCTGCCCGATTATCCCAAATCGAGTGACTGTCCAGCAATGCTTCCGACGAGGTAGTGACGCATATTTGGTGCTAAATTTTGCAGCAGCTTTTCATGCTATCAGCCTGTCAGAAGTCGTAAGCAATGCCCTTGCGCTCCCAGTCGCCATATCGTGTGGGTTCTTCGCCGCGTGGGCCGCCTTTTTCCGGTTCTTTTTCCTCGCCGTCCTCGGTCTCACGAGCTTTGCGCCGCGCCTCTGCTTCCTCCAGAGCCCGTTTGGCCTCTGGTGTCAGTTCCTTTTTTGGCGGTGCTTCTTCATCGCTCATTGATTACCAGACTCCACATATGCATTAACCCTTCCCATATAAGTGCCGTGACACAAAGGGCGATAGGGGTGTCGAAAATAGAGGTTTTGACCCGATTATGGGAATGACACGTACATTCATTTTACTGGCTGCGATGACGGCGCTGTTCATGGGCGTTGGTTACTTGGTGGGCGGGCAAATAGGTTCAATGATAGCCCTTACGATTGCGGTCGGGATCAATTTCTTTTCTTACTGGAACGCTGACAAGATCGTTCTTCGCATGCACAATGCGCGGGAGATATATCCCGATACACGCAACCCGATGGAGCGGACGTTCGCCCGTGATGTCCAGCGTCTCGCCGACCGGGCAGGGTTACCCCATCCGAAGGTCTACATCATCGAAACACCGCAGCCGAACGCCTTCGCCACGGGCCGCGATCCGAACAATGCCGCTGTCGCCGCCACCACTGGGCTTTTGGCTTCTCTCAATAGGGAAGAAGTGGCGGGTGTCATGGCACACGAGCTTGCCCATGTGCAAAACCGCGACACGCTTATCATGACGATCACAGCGACCTTTGCCGGTGCCATCACCATGCTTGCAAATTTTGCGATTTTCTTCACAAATCGCGAGCGGGGCGGCCTTATCAGCGGGCTACTGATTATGTTTCTTGCGCCTATGGCGGCAGGGCTCGTTCAGATGGCCATCAGCCGCTCGCGGGAGTATGAAGCCGACCGGGTCGGTGCTGAGATTTGCGGCAATCCCATGTGGCTTGCATCTGCACTTGAGAAGATTGAGCGGGGAGCCCGCGCATCCCGCAACCGCCAGGCAGAGCGCAATCCGGCCCTTGCCCATATGTACATCATGAACCCGCTGGCGGGACGGGGGTCGGACAATCTCTTCTCCACCCACCCCGCGACAGCGAACCGTATCGCGGCGTTGCGGAAGATGACGACGGACATGCAGGTCGAGGACCAACCCGCCCTTGAGCCCTCCCGTCCGCGCGGCCCTTGGGGCTGAGAGCGAAGGCGAGGGATCGGGTTTGGGGGGCGCTGACAGCCGCCGGGCAGCGGCGGAACTCTTGCTTACCGTTATCGAAAAGCGTCGCACGCTAGATGACGCACTGATGGAAACAGCGGCCTATGACGACTTGGAAGGCTCAGATCGGGCGTTTGCCCGCGCTATGGTCAGCGCGGCCCTGCGCCAGCTCGGGCGCATTAATTCGGCGCTCCAGCCGCTTCTGAACCGTCCGCTTGAAACAACTACACCGCACGCTCGGGCGCTCTTGCAAATCGGTGCGGCCCAGATCTGGCTCATGGACACCCAGCCCCATGCAGCGGTGAGCCAGACTGTCGAAGCCTCGAAAGGTTGGCCGCAGGCGAGAAAAGCCGCTGGCTTTTTGAACGCTGTACTGCGTCAGCTCCCGGATCAAAAGGCTGCTTTTGAGAAGCTGCCATTCGAGGACATCTGGCCGGACTGGTTTCGTGAGATTCTGACCGCGCAGTTTGATCCCGCAGCTGTTAAGGCGCTCGCCCAGCAGCAAATGAGCGTCCCCAGCCTGCATCTCACGGCGAAGGACGAAGATGGCGCAGCTCTTGCGGCATCTGTTGGCGGTGAGTGGCTTGCCGGTCCGTCGGTTAGCCTGAAGACAGCGACCGTCCGTGATGTGCCGGGTTATGATGCGGGAGCGTGGTGGGTGCAGGACGCCGCCGCGGCCCTTCCGGCGCGCCTTTTAGGGGGTTCGGAGGGGCAGACTGTCGTCGATTTGTGCGCGGCACCGGGTGGCAAGACTTTGCAGCTGGCGGCATCTGGCGCAACCGTTTTCGCGGTGGATCGTGCCAAAAAACGTCTGGAACGTGTTGCCGAGAACCTGTCCCGAACTGGCCTCGGGTCTCGTGTTTCACTCATTCACTCGAAAGGTGAGGCGTGGCGGCCTGAAGCGCCCGTCGATGCGGTGCTCGTCGATGCGCCGTGTTCAGCGCTGGGAACCCTTCGCCGACATCCCGAGGGACCATGGATCAAGCGCCCGAATGAGATCGCGACCTATCCGAACGCTCAGAAAAGTCTACTGGAGGCGTCGCTCGCGATGCTCAAACCCGGCGGCCGACTTGTTTACTGCGTCTGCAGCCCTCTGCGCCATGAAGGCTTTGATGTCGTTGCGGCCTGCATAGATGAGCTTGGTCTCGCGCGGGTTCCGATAGAGCTCGGCGAAGTGCCCGGTTTTGATCATTGCATAACGTCCGATGGAGATCTTCGGACCATTCCTGGCGGTGCCTTTGCCCATGACGCATTTTACGTTGCAAGACTTACAAAACACGCCTGATGAGCGAATTCTGTCCAATCTGTAATACTAGCTAGGGTGATTGCCTTATTTCCAACGAGGCCAGTTCATATCTCGTTCAGGAGACAGGACACATTTTGTCCTCAGCAATGGAAATTCTCAGGAGTGTCCCCAATGACTGAACTTTCGCGTCGTTTCCGCGCCCCGCTCGCTGCCGCAATTGGTGGTTTGATGCTCGCCACGGCGGGCTGTGCCACAACCTATGGTGCCAATGAAATCAATCCGAACGCCGTTCGCACGGCTGCAACCGTCCGCCCAGCGGTCGTGCAGTCTGTTCGTCAGGTGACTATACGTCCGCAGAATTCAGGTGTCGGCGCTGGCGCAGGTGCTGTGCTCGGCGGGCTGCTCGGCTCGCAGGTTGGCGGTCGCGATACAACTCAGGCTATAGGCGCTGTTGGCGGCGCTGTGCTTGGCGGCCTTGCAGGTAATGCGGCTGGCCGTGCAGCGCAAACGAGCCAGGGCCTTGCCTATGTCGTTCAGTTCGAGAATGGCGAGATCCGCGAGATCGTTCAGGGAGCCGATGTATACATGGCTCCCGGCACGCCGGTAAACGTCACATTCCGTGCCGATGGTGCGATTGTGTCGCCAGCTGCCTAGGCAAAACGGCTATTTTCAAACAGTTCATGCGCCGCTTGCACCCTTGTGCAGGCGGCGTATCCGTTTTAGGCGAGTTTCATGTCTGAAGTTCTGATATCGCCGTCTATTCTTTCCGCCGATTTCGCAAAGCTCGGCGAGGAGATCGCCGCCATTGATGCGGCGGGGGCGGATATGATCCATATGGACATTATGGATGGCAACTATGTGCCGAATATCACCTTTGGCGCGCCGGTGATCAAAAAGCTCAGATCGCATACGGACAAGCCTTTTGATGTCCATCTCATGATTTCAAATCCCGGTCAGTATGTCGCGGACTTTGCCGATGCCGGGGCTGACATACTGACCATCCATGTTGAAGCGGATATCCACGCCCACCGAACGCTCCAGGCCATCCGTGCCGCGGGGATGCGGCCCGGCATTGTCCTGAACCCTTCGACCCATGAAGATACTGTGGATTATCTTCTGGAAAGCACGGACCTGATTCTGGTTATGACCGTTAATCCGGGGTTTGGCGGGCAGACATTTATCGATGGTCAACTAAGGAAAATCGAGGCGATCCGCAATAAAATCGACCGCGCCGGACTGAACATCATTCTGGAAGTCGATGGCGGCCTGACGCCGGAAACAGCGCCAAAGGCGATTTCCGCGGGCGTGACTGCAATCGTTGCGGGGTCAGCAGTGTTCAAGGGTGGTCCTTCTGCCTATGCTGCCAATATTGAGGCGCTGCGGCCTCGCGTGAGGGTTTAACTGTAGAGTGGAAGTGGGCGAGGACCGTTAGATGAACGCCCCAGAACTGGAAATCACCGAAGAGTCCGGTGCAAGTGCCGATGCGGCCCTATGGCGTCGCTTCGCGGGCGTTGCTGGCGATGATCTTAAATCCAGTGCCATAAAGAAGCATCAGCCTGGCCGGTCCGCGCCAGCCGGATTTACGCTTCACCTTGATCCCGTGCTGCCTTCCGACAGCCTGCGAGGGCAGGCACTGATGCGGGACACTTGGCGCATCGGCCATGATCGCTTGCAACTCGAAAAGGGCGGTATTCCCTGGCGTGTGGCCGCACCATCACGGCATTTCGCCGACAGGCTTCACCGGTTTGATTGGCTCGCTGCCCTCTTTGCCGAGGGGGAAGAGGGAGCAGACCGCGCGCGCATGCTGGTGGACGACTGGATCGACGCATTTGGCCAGTTTCAGGGGTTTTACTGGCGGATGGTGCCGACCTCCGCACGTATCTGGAATTGGATGCTTGCGGGGGCGGCGCTGTTCGAAAGCGGAGATGCGGAGATTTGTGGAAAGAGGCTCGATACGCTCCTCCGCCAGCTCAGCCATATTGAAGGCGGGTATGATGATATTGTCGATCCTTCCGGCCGTTGGATCGCTGCTTGCTGTCTCGTCGCAGCATCGCTTGCCTTGCATGGCGGCGATGCCCTCGATCCCGCTCTGCACCGTCTTGAACAGGAATGCACTGCGCAGATCCTGCCCGATGGCGGGCTTGTCAGCCGCTCGCCGGAGCGTCTGCTGGATGCGCTCTCAAACCTACTTGTGCTTCAGGATCTTGTTCGGCGCTGTGGTCAGCCGAAAGTTGATTTCCTTGAAAAGTGGATCGGGCGTATGGCGGCCATGGTCCAGTTCTTTCAGGTCGGCGATGGCAGTCTTGCCGTTTTCAATGATGGCGGGGAATCGCGTGTGGAGTGTGTTGAGACAGTTCTGAAAGCGCTCGGCGAGCCTCCAAGGCATTTCAGCTTCGCTATGAAGTCCGGCTTTCAAAAGCTCTCGACATCTGATCTGACATTGATCCTCGATGCCGGGACGGCCCCGCCGCGTCCCTATGCCGGGCGAGCCCATGCCGGTGTCCTCGGATTTGAGTTTTGTGATGGTCCTGCAAGGATCGTAACATCATGTGGTTTCTCAGCAGAGATCAATCTCGACTGGCAGGCTGCCGTACGCCGCACCGCAGCGCACTCCACGCTTATCCTTTCGGGGCGTGATGCGTCGGAGTTTGAACCCTTTGAAACAACAAGACTTTTAGTGCCGATAGGTCCTGAAGGGGTTTCTGCCAAGCGGCTGGAAGAAGCCGATGAAATCTGGCTCGATGCCCAACATGGTGCCTGGAAATCGAAGTACGGCATGATCCATAGGCGGCGTCTGTTTATGTCAGGAAATGGCACCAAATTAACTGGTGAAGACTCTCTTGTTAGGCCAGTCTCCTTGCCACTCGATGACGAAGGTAAGTTTGTGAGTTTTGATATCCGGTTTCATTTGCATCCTTCTGTTCATGCAGAATTGGACAAGGATGCAATTCGCCTGATATGCGAGTCTGGCGCTGTTTGGCGGTTTCGGGCAACACACCCTGGAATACGGCTTGAAGCATCGCGCTATCTTGGACGGGGGCTCGTGGAACAGACGCAGCAAATAGTGATGAGTGGCAAAGCTGATCCGAATGGCGACGGAGCAGAGCCGCCGAACTGTGTTCGCTGGGGGTTTCTGAGGGAGAAGCGAAGCGTATGACACCGCGTATAGAGGCTCAGCGCGCCATGGCGCTGACATTGGGGCACGATGTTCTCATGGCATTCATGGCCATGTTTTTCGCTGTGGAGATGCGCTGGCGCGTTTTCAGCGAATACGATCTGCGCCCATTTGACGGCCGGGTGCCCGTGATTGCTGGCATTATCTTTGCGCTGTCGGCGGCGCTCGCCATCGTGCTTCTGCAGGTTCACCGTCAGGTCTGGCGCCATTCTGGTTGGCCCGATGCGGTGAAAGTGGTTCAGGCCGCCGGCCTCGCTGCCCTGATCTTTCTGCCGATCATGTTTCTCTGGAATCGCCTGGACGGCTTTCCCCGGTCAAGCCTGTTGATCGCTCTGCCCATCTGGATGTCACTCCTCTTTGTTGGCCGGATGATTGCGCTCAATCGGTCGACCCGGCGTCCGTTTCAGATATTTGCGCCGCGTCGCCGCAATGCGCCCCGCGCACTTTTGGTCGGTGACAATGCTGCCCTTGCCGATGCCCTGCGTGATCTTGAACGTACGCCCGATGGTTCGCCAATCCGCGTCCTCGGTCTGATTGAGACGGACGGTGCGGTGCCCGGGCTCGCCATTCGCGGCGTGACTGTCCATGGGGACCTGGAAGACCTTGGTAGCCGCCTGGATATGCTGGAAGCCAGATATGGGGCCTATCCCTGGGTAGCAGCCGTAGGCGAGGGGCGCTCGCGCCGGGTGATGAAACAGATCCTTGATGCCACCTCGTCGCGCGGCAGCGAAGTGATGGCTCTCGGTGGAGAGGCGGAGGGGGCTCCTCTCGTGCCGGTCCGCCCGGCAGACCTGCTCGGTCGCCGCGAGCGGGTGTGGGATGAAGAGCCCATAGAGCAGCTCGTGAGCGGCACGCGCCTGTTCATTACCGGTGGCGGCGGAACGATTGGGTCAGAGCTGGTCCGCCAGTGTGCCCGCCATGCGCCAGCACAGATAACGGTCTACGACTCCTCAGAGTATAATCTCTACAAGATCGATATGATGCTCCGCCGTCAGTTTCCTGATGTGAACGTTGAAGCTGTGTTGGGCGACGTGCGGGAATCCGGACGACTGGCCCGCATCATGCGTGATGCAAAGCCTGATATAGTTTTCCACGCCGCGGCACTGAAGCATGTGCCCTTGATGGAGCTGAATCCCTGCGAAGCCATCCTGACCAATGCGGGCGGTGCAGCGAATACAGCGCGGGCCGCCGTTTCCTGCGGCGTGAAGAAATTCGTCTTTATCTCAACTGACAAAGCCGTGGACCCGGACAATGTCATGGGCGCGACCAAACGGCTTGCCGAGATGGTGGTCAGGCAGATCACTGACGATACGGATATGGCCGTGTCGCTTGTCCGGTTTGGCAATGTGCTTGGCTCCTCCGGGTCTGTGGTGCCGCTATTTGACAAGCAGATCGCAGAGGGTGGCCCCGTCACGGTCACCCATAAGGAGATGACCCGCTACTTCATGACCGTGGAAGAGGCCGTCTACCTCGTACTGCAGGCGTCAGCCCAACAGAAAGAGACCGGCGATGCCGGTTTGTATGTCCTCGATATGGGCGACCCTGTCAGGATCCAGTCGCTCGCCGAAGCGATGATCCGGATGAAGGGTTATGTTCCGGGCGTCGATATCCTGATTGAGCATACCGGGCCGCGCCCCGGCGACAAGATGCATGAACGGCTGACCTACGTTCATGAGGATTTGCAGACCACCGATGTCGACGGTGTTCGCCGCGTGCAATGTGACCAGCAAGTCCCTCGCGGCTTCGAGTTGGCCTTTGAGAGCCTCCTCAAAACGGCAGCCAATCACGACCCTGCCGATTCCCTCGCTCAGCTCTCCGGTTTGGTGCAAAGCTATTCGGTTCCGAGGCATATGATCCAGGCTGTCGGCACCGGTTGACCATATTCGCTACCAGTGTCATGCGGGCTTAGAATTTAGGCACGCCGGGCAGGGGCTTTTCTGGACATGACAACAAACACTGTGCGCGTCACCCGTGCGCTGATCTCCGTATCTGACAAATCCGGCCTGGAAGACCGGGCAAGAAAACTCGCAGATATGGGCGTTGAGCTTGTCTCGACGGGCGGCACGGCAAAAGCTCTTACCGCAGCAGGGCTCGCAGTGAAGGATGTTGCCGAGCTGACAGGCTTTCCGGAGATGATGGATGGTCGGGTTAAGACCCTGCACCCTGTCGTCCACGGAGGACTTTTGTATCTTCGGGATAATCCGGACCATGTCGCCGCCGCCGAGGCCCATGGCATTGGCGCGATCGATCTTGTCTACATCAATCTCTACCCCTTCGAGGCAACCGTCGCCGCCGGCAAGGATTTCGACACGTGCATTGAGAACATCGATATTGGCGGGCCGGCCATGCTCCGCGCCGCGGCGAAGAATCATGGCTTCGTTGCAGTGTGCACAGATGGCGGCGATCTCGATGCCGTTCTGGAAACAATGCAGGCGCAGGATGGCTGCACGACGGATGATCTTCGAAAGCGCCTCGCTGCGAAGACCTATGCCCGCACGGCCGCCTATGATGCGGCGATTTCCAGTTGGTATGCGAACGAATTGGAGGAGACTGCCTCTGATTGGACTGGCTTTGGTGGTAAGCTTCAAGAAGCGCTCCGCTATGGCGAGAACCCTCACCAGTCAGCTGCCTTCTATACAACGGGCGAATACCTTCCCGGTGTTGCCACAGCGCGGCAGATTCAAGGCAAAGCTCTCTCCTACAATAATATTAATGATACCGACGCGGCCTTTGAGCTGATTGGTGAGCTTGGCGCTGACCGTCCGGCTGTTGCGATCATCAAACATGCCAATCCTTGCGGCGTTGCCCTTGGAGACACGCCGCTTGACGCCTATCAGGCGGCTCTCGCCTGCGACTCAACTTCTGCTTTCGGAGGCATCGTCGCGCTGAACCGACCGCTCGATGCAGCCACGGCAGAAGCCATCACTCAGATCTTTACAGAAGTGGTTATTGCGCCCGACGCCGATCAGGGCGCGATGGAAGTATTCGCGCAGAAAAAGAACCTCCGCCTGCTGCTGACCGGTGGCCTGCCAGATCCATCCGTGCCGGGACAGATGGTCAAAACCGTTGCGGGCGGACTGCTCGTCCAGTCCCGCGATAGCGGCCGCATCGAGAAGGGTGATCTGAAAGTCGTCACCAAGCGCGCGCCTACAGATGCAGAGTTCGATGATCTCCTATTCGCCTGGCGGGTCGCAAAACACGTAAAATCCAATACCATTGTTTATGCCAAGGATCAGTCGACGGCTGGTATCGGTGCTGGTCAGATGAGCCGGATCGATGCCGCGCGTATTGCAGCCCGCAAGGCCGAAGATGCTGCGGATGCAGCGGGCTGGGACGCACCGCGCACAAAGGGATGCGTGGCGGCGTCGGACGCCTTTTTCCCGTTCCCCGATGGATTGCTCCAGGCGGCGTCTGCTGGGGCCACGGCGGTCATTCAGCCGGGCGGGTCCATTCGCGATGAGGAAGTTATCGCAGCGGCGGACGAAGAAGGGCTCGCCATGGTTTTTACCGGTATGCGTCACTTCCGGCACTAGTCTCTCATATTGCTTAACGCTGGGCGACGCTGCTAGCCCATTCGCCATGGCCTCAGACTTATTCGTTCTGTTTATTTGCCTTGTGTCCGCCGTAACGGTGGCGGCCGTTGGCTTTTTGATCAAGCGGGGAGGAGACGTCCTCGTGGCGAGGTCTGTCATGTCCTTCGGCATGGGGCTCTCTGCACTACCATTCGTCTTCTTCGTGCCGCCTTTGCCGACCGATATCCTTCCCCTCTTTGCCTTGGCTGTGGCCATTCATTGGGTCTATCAGACGGCGATGATTTCTGCGTTACATCGTGGGGATCTATCCCTTGTCTTCCCGGTCATGCGGGGGCTTGGGCCTCTGTTTGCCGGCCTTCTGGCGATTTTTGTCCTCGGCGAGACATTTACCCCCGCCGGATGGATCGGTCTCTTCTTGACATCTGCCGCGGTTATCGTGTTCGCTCTGCCGTCTGGGACTGATCTTGGCCGCCAACAACTTGACCGGCAGGCCCTCTTTTATGCGGCTCTGACAGCGATGGGGATAGGAGCCTATACGGTAACCGATGCTTGGGTAATCCGCGAGGTTCCTGTCGCGAGCACGTTCATTGTCTGGCTGTTCCTCGTCGACTGGACCGGTGTTGCCGTTGTTACGGTTTTCCGCCGCTGGGGTCGCCTGATTTCCAGTTTCAAACCTGTCTTAAAGGACGGTCTGATCGGCGGAATCTTCGGTGCTGTTTCTTATGCGCTCGCGCTCTATGCGTTTACCCTTACGGACGCCGCTCTTGTTGCGGCGCTGCGGGAGACATCCGTTGTCTTCGCCGCGGCGATGGGTGCCGTGTGGTTGAAGGAGGGCTTCGGCACCCGCCGCATCCTCGCGGCCAGTGTTCTTGCCGCCGGACTTCTGCTTATGCAGGTCTATGGATGACGATAACTTGTTTTTTATTCTATGTGCAATATTTTATAAAGTGTGCGGTCATACATCTTGACGGGAGCTGCTCCCGGCGCATTTTTAGTGAGTGATTCTGGTATACAAATGAAGAGTGATCTGATGAGCGAGACGAAACAAAGCGATCTCAATCGTGCCACTGATAAAGCCAACCAAATCTGGGGTGACCTTATCCCGGTGGTTCTTTTCGTGATCATCTATAACGTGCTTCGCCGCCTGCCTGATGAGGGGGGAATGTTTAACCCGGAGACATCTCTCTACTGGGCAACAGGAGCTCTGATCGTGGCAACCCTCGCTGTTGTCGGTTTGAAGGTTTACAATAAACAACCCGTGCCGCCGTTCTTGCTTGTGTCTTCCTTGATTGTTGGTGGCTTTGGAACGCTAGGCATTATTTTACAGGACAAGTCGTTCATCTATCACAAGCCGACCATTCAGAACCTGTTTCTTGCCGGGATCATATTTGGCGGTTTCCTCCTTGGACGGAATGTATGGAAGGATATGTTCAAATCTGTGTTCGACCTGCCAGAGTTTGCCTGGCGAACGCTTGCGATACGATGGGGGCTCTTCTTCGTCGCCATGGCGGCCTGGAATGAGATCCAACTGGTCATCTTTTCTGAGGAAACCTGGGCCAATTGGAAACTTGGCAATATGGTCATCGTCCTTTTGTTCGGCATTGCCAACACGCCCTATACTTTGAAACACTTGCAGGATGACGTCAGCGCGGAAGCCCAAGCCTGATTCGAGACGGATTTGTCCAGGCGATACCTTCAGTTCGGGGCGTAGCAAACTGCCCCAGATTTTGCGAAGTATACAGATAATTGGTTCCGATCTGCGTTTCCGGCTTATTCCTTGTCCGGACTTGCAAGCTACTTCCCACATTCTTGGGAGATCCGTCATTCGCCCATCTGGTGATAGTTCGGGATACTGACTGTTCTCACCATTAACGGTTTTATTGCCTGTCGCATTAGCTATAATGACGCATTCTGTTGCCAGCATTGGGAACATTTTGCGCAGAAAGTGAATATGTGCGATATAAATTGCTATCGCGCTATGGGAGAACTTGCTTGATCCGTGTACCATAGTAGGTATCGAGAATAGCCCGTCGTTGCTATTCGCTGTGGCGCATTTTGGGTGGGGTATCAGAATCTAGGGGTCACTAATGACAAACACTTCAGTGGGGCCAGATGGCTTCAGTCTGGGAAATTCGGCGAGCCATCTTTTGCACAGGGCTCAGCAAATTGCTGCGGGCCGTTCCGCAGAAGCGCTCCGTGATGCCGGAATTACGCTTAGACAATTTTCAGTACTCGCAGCAATTTCCCTCGACGAGGGCGTAAGCCAAAGCAAGCTGGTCGATCTTACCGGCATTGACCGGTCGACGCTTGCCGACATGGCGGCCCGTATGGAAACTGCCAAGCTCATCAAACGTGTGTCTTCCAAGACAGATGCGCGTGCGAAATCGGTCACTTTAATGGCGGCCGGTCGCAAGGCGCTTGCCAAGGCCATGCCTGGCGTCACCGCTGCCGATGAAGCGATTTTGGAAACGCTGCCAAAATCGCGTCGCGACAGTTTCCTGAGCGCACTTGCCACCTTGGCAAACGCGCCGGAAGAAGCTCCTGCCGAGCCTGAACCGGCACCAGCTCCAGCACCTAAAAAGGCTGCGGCAAAGCCTGCTGCGGCGGCTCCCAAAAAGAAAGCTGCGAAGCCAGCAGGGAAGTCCGCTAAGAAAAAGGCTGCCAAAAAAGGCAAAAAGAAATAGTCGCTCAGAGTAGCTGACTGATCCGCTTTAAATCATCAGGGGTCAGAGGACCCCTGATGTGAAGCGCTATGGTTCCATCCGGTCTGATCACAAAGGTTTCCGGAACGCCTGTCAGACCGAAATCAAGTCCGCCCTGTCCATCCTCGTCCACCGCCACCGTTGTGAAGGGATTGCCGAGACGCGATAGAAACGCGGCCCCGTTTTCCGGATTATCCCGATAGAGAAGACCGTGCATCCGGTCAGGGTGCCGCCGCCCCAGTTCCATTAGCAGCGGGTGTTCCACTTCGCAGGGTGCGCACCAGCTGGCGAAGAGATTGACCACGATCGGCGCTCCATCCGGCGGCGGGTTGAAGCTGATATCCTCCGTTGAGGACAGTATCGGAAAGCTCCGTGTCGGGGCCGCCCGATTGTCGGAGAGAGCCATGGTCGGTTTTTCCTCACGCAGAAGGTTCTGAGCTCCCACAACGGCAAGTCCGATCAGTGCGATCAGGGGGAGGGCGGCCAGCCAGCGGGTCATCGATCGTCCTCCCGCATCGCCTGCAGCCGCGCCTCTGTCGCCTGCGCTGATCTTGCGCGAAGCGCTGTGATCAGAATGGTTGTGCCCAGGGTCAGGGTGGCCAGGGCATATACCGTCCAGATATAGGCGGCGTTCTTGTCGAAGTCGGGCAGCATATCCATCGGACTATGCGCTCGCCATCAGCTTGGCCCGTGTGCGCGCATTCCGCCGCTCAATAATCTCGGTCCGCATAGAGATGAAAACAAGCGCTGAAAATAGCAGAATATGTCCTGTGCCACCGATGAGCAGGGGCACGAGATAGTCCAGCGACATGCTCGGACCACCTGCACGCAAGAGGCTCGGCCCCTGGTGCAACGATGTGAACCAGTCCACGGAGAATCGGATCAGCGGCACATTTACGACGCCAATCATGGCGAGGATCGCGCCGGCACGCGCTGCTTTCTGCCTGGTGTCCATGGCAGCCCGCAGCGCCATATAGCCAATGAACAGAAACAGCATGATCAGCGAGGACACCATCCGTGCATCGTCCCACTGCCACCATGTGCCCCAGGTCGGCTTGCCCCAGATCGATCCCGAAGCGAGGCAGAGCGCGGTATAGATCGCGCCGATGGGGGCGATGCTCTTGGCCGCAATGTCCGCGAGCTCATGGCGCCAGACAAACCAGACAAGGCTCGCTCCTGCCATGCCGGCATAGGCACCTGAGGTGAGTATGGCCGCCGGCACGTGAATGAACAGGATCCGCGCCGAATCGCCCTGGACCCGCTCCGGCGGGACAATCCACAATGCCTGCCAGACGCTGAACGCGATCATTAGCGCGGCCGCCGCGAAGCAGACCGGCACGGCATATCGCGAAAACGTCATGAAGCGATGGGGATTGGCGAGGTAGGAAATCATGTCGCCTGTTTAGCACGGGCCGTGCCATGCGCTATAGGGCAACATGCTGCGGCATCTATGTGATTGTCATCCCGAAATTTGCGCCAGCAAATGTCCGGGACTCAGAAGACAGAATGCGCTCTTTGTCCGCCACTGCCGTGGCCATCTACGCTGAAATCGATCCCCGGATCAATTTCCGGGCGCTCCGATGGGTCCCGGATATGTCCGCATACGCAAACATTCCGGGATGACAGGATGAGCTTGGCACCGCTCTCTCTGGCTCAAGTTAGATCAGCTAAATTGACTTGGCTTACGACTGCTCTCGGCGGCATTGGAGACATTCTTATATAGAGGTACTATATTATTGCGATGGATCGATTTTTGGCTAAAGAAGCCGACCGCTTACCGCCTATCTGGTGGGTCTCTTTTCTCTTGAGTGTTGTTTTTCTATGTACCGGAAACGCGAAATCTTCTGGTGGGTTAATGCTTCTTTCGGGCATTGTTCAAATTGCTTGGCCTTATACGGTCGGTCAAATGAGAGCAAAGCGTGGTCACAGTACTTATAACAAGATTTTCTGCTGTGCATTAGTCGGTTCGGTGCTGGGAGCGATCATAATTTTCATCCCGCCCAATAATGCAATGCTCATTACTTTTATGGAAGCCTTTGTAGTCGTATCCATGATGGGGGCAAATTTGCTATTTTGCATCCGACTAGCCAAAATAGCTACTGGTGGGCATACAATTTCAAATAGCTTCCTTGGGGTGTTTCTTGCGGCGTTTTATTGGCCGCTATGGCCAGATTGGATTAGAAGCCGATTGGGTTAGGGCTCCCCCTGACCCAAACCAGACGAAACCGCCAACCGCTCAACTCACTCCGAGTTTGAGCGCCGCGCCCATACCGAAGGGAGCGATGGCGAGGGCGAAGGCGGTGGATGCGGCCAGCAAGTAGGCCTCGGGCGGCAGGGGTGTCTCGCTGAAAAATCTGTTTCTGAACTGTTGATAGCGAGTCGATATCGTTTAGAGACTTCCATCTTGAACTTCCTGGGGACTTTTTCCTGATGTTTAAAATCGTGATCGTTCGTTTGTTACCACGTACCTCGTCAACTGTGACTTTGGTCTTGAAGACTTTTCCTGGGGAATCTGTGAAGACTTCATCATCTTCTGATGTTGACACTCCAGGATCTCGAGGAGATGGTGGATCAGAGATACGTTCGTTCGATTTACTAGTAGAAACCCCAGAGTCACGCTTCTCTCTGTCCATGCTTCTAAGTTCG
>JBCCUK010000022.1:0-76055 GCA_039196965.1 Pseudomonadota bacterium
AAGGAAGCCGCCTCACGCACTATCCCCCATCAGCGCGCGGCTGAGCTGGTTGCGCGCGGGCTCCGGCAGGGCCATGAACGCCTTGATGAAGTCCACGTCGGCAAGGGTCGCTCCGGCGAGCGTCCGGCCAAGGGAGGTATCCACCTCGCCGAGGAACCAGCCGATGGGGGTTTGCAACGCGTCGGAGATGTCGATTAGGCGGGAAACGCTCAGCCGGTTCGCCCCGGCTTCGTACTTCTGAACCTGTTGAAATGTGATCCCGATGCGCGCACCGAGGGCGGCCTGCGTCAGTTTCAGGTCACGACGTCTCTGGCGAACGCGCCGCCCGAGCCATTTGTCAGTCGTCTTCGCATGCTTTGGTGATGTGGTCATTGCTCTGTCCCTTATCCACTAGGTCGGGGACGGCAAAAGCCGGATGTCACTACAACCCCCCACTCACGCGGGGCGACGTGGCTTTTAGCTTGCGCCTGGACAGAACCACGCCATCCGGCCGAGGCCGGAAGGCATAGATATCCTGTCACGTACTGAAGCCGTGTGAGTGGTTCATAAAGGGAGCAGTGACTTCCCCGCGCCGGTGCACCGGCATTCCCGCATATCGTCAGATTTCGCCAGACCGGGCAAGGAGTTTGTGATTGACCCCCCTGTCATCCCGGCAAACCCATCCTTGTCATCCCGGACGACGCAGGCGATCCGGGACCCAGGAATATCATATGCGTAACCCCCACTGGGGGATCCATCTCTGCAAAACACAAAGAGCACGCCTGGCAGCGTTTCGAGCTGGGCCCTCTGACCGCTGCGCGGTCGAGGGTGACGAGATGGGAACGCTTCCGTCCAATATTGTCATCCCGGAATTTGCGCCAGCAAATGTCCGGGACCCATCGGAGCGCCCGCAAATTGATCCGGTGGATCAATTTGAACGGCGATGGTCACGGCAGTGGCTGACAATGAGCGCGGTTCTGCAATTTTCTAGGTCCCGGGTCTCCGCTTCGCTCCGCCCGGGATGACAAAGTGGGGCGCGTCCCGTCCAGGAGACAAAATGGGGGCGATGCTAGTCCTCCGGCTTCTCCACGCGCGGGCTGAGAAGCTCACGAAGCAGGCGCAGGGCCTTTCCTCTTTCCGAATTCAGGCTTTCATCCTGCTCTACAAGTGCCTGGGCATCTTTCCGGGCGATGGCGAAGAGATCGCCATGGTCCTGTAACCGGATGACCCGGAACATGGGCACCCCGGATTGTCTAAGGCCGAGCATGTCTCCAGGGCCACGCAGTTTGAAATCCGCCTCGGCAATCTCGAACCCGTCTTCGGTGCGGCGCAGGGTTTCAAGCCGGGCCTTCGCCGTGTCTCCAAGAGGGGCGCGATACATCAGCAGGCAGAAGGATGGCTTCTCGCCCCGGCCGACGCGCCCGCGCAATTGGTGAAGCTGGGCGAGGCCGAAACCTTCGGCCCGCTCGATTACCATAATGGTCGCGTTCGGCACATCGACACCGACTTCAATGACTGTCGTTGCCACGAGGACTTTCGTCTCTCCGGCTCTGAAAGCTTCGAGGGCAGCATCTTTCTCGGCTGGCTTCAGGCGACCATGCACCAGACCGACGGGGACACCGAGCATATCTTCCAGAGCGGCATGGCGGGCGACTGCACTCGACTCGTCATCGTCCACGTCGACCTTCGGACAGACCCAGAAAGCCTGCTCGCCCTGTGAGGTTGCCCGGCCCACCGCTGCGACCACATCGTCTACACGGCTATCGGGCAGGGCGCGGGTCTCCACCGGCTTCCGGCCAACGGGTTTTTCGTCGAGCACCGAAATGTCGAGGTCGCCATTCACAGCGAGGGCGAGGGTGCGCGGGATCGGCGTTGCGCTCATCACCAGCATGTGCGGGCTCAGGGCTTTCCCTGCGAGGCGGGCGCGGTCCATGACGCCGAAGCGGTGCTGCTCATCGACGATGACGAGGCCGAGATTGGCGAATTCGACCCCCTCCTGAAACAGGGCGTGGGTTCCGGCGGCGACCTGAATGGAGCCATCGGAAAGTGCCATTCGGTTGGCTTCCCGGGCAGAGCCTTTATCCCTGCCGGTGACGGCGGCGACGGAATAACCAAGGGGGCTCAGCCATGTATCGAGGGTCGCATATTGCTGGCGGGCGAGGACTTCGGTCGGGGCCATGAAGGCGGCCTGAAACCCTGCTTCCACAGCTTGTACGGCGGCCAGCGCGCCGACGAGAGTTTTGCCCGAGCCGACATCACCCTGAAGCATTCGACGCATTGGAGAGTCCTGCGTCAGGTCCTCGGCGATCTCTTTTGAAGATCGCATCTGCGCGCCGGTGGGGCGGAAGGGCAGGGAGGTAACGAGGCGATCCTGGGCGATGAAGTCAGTCTTCATGGCCGGAGCTCTCCGCATGCGCCGCTGTGCCTTGGCGAGGGCAAAGGCAATCTCTCGCGCTAGCGCCTCATCATAGGCGAGGCGCTCGGCGGCGATCTGAAACAGCTCCTCATTATACTCTTTTGGCGCATGGAGATTGCGCAGTGCGGTTTCGAGAGTCGGCCAGCTGCGCTGTTCGATCAGATGACTGTCCGCCCATTCCGGAAGCTCCGGCAGCGTATCGAGGGCCGCCACGGCGGCGCTGTGAACCCGCTTATTGGTGAGACCGGCGGTGAGGTTGTAGATCGGTTCGACGGGTGGCGGGCGCTCACCACGTTCGGGGTCAACGATGTGATCAGGGTGCACCATCTGGCGCTCGCCATTAAACTCCTCGACCTTGCCGGAGACGATGCGTGTCCGGTTCATGGGCAGCTGCCCCGAGAGCCAGCGGCCATCACCCCGGAAAAAGACGAGGGTCAGGAATCCCGTCTCATCGGCGAGGCGCACGCGATAGGGCTGTTTTCCCCCCTTCGGCGCGATATGGGCCTGAACCTCGCCCTGAACCGTCGCCACTTCGCCGGGTTCTGTTTCTTCGAAGGTTGCTCGGATGCGGCGATCCATCCACTTTTCCGGCAAGTGAAGCAGCAAGTCCCAGACTGTGGTGCCACCGACAAGCCGGGCGAGGGGCTCTTTCAGCTTGGGGCCGATGCCCGGCAGGCTGTCGAGCTCGGCAAACAGAGGAAAGAGGCGTTCATCCCGCATAAGGTTTCTTTAGTGCGTGTTGGACTGCCATGCCAAATGGGGATTTAATGGCACAATCGAGGCATCTGGAAAAACAGCGGGGTGTTGCGTGAAAGTTCTGATTGCTGGTGGGGGGATTGGCGGGCTCACGGCTGCGCTTTGCTGCTTGCATCATGGCCATGATGTGATGGTCTTTGAGCAGTCCGCTGAAATCGGTGAGGTGGGCGCGGGCATTCAGGTGTCACCAAACGCTATGAAAGTGTTTGAGGCCCTCGGGATTGCCGATGATATCGCCGCCAATGCCTTTGAACCGAAGGCCATCGAGACCCGCATGGGCGAGAGCGGTCTCACTATTTTCAATATTCCGTTGGCAGACTATGCCCAGCGGAAGTGGGGTGGGCCATATCTGCATATTCATCGGGCTGATTATATTGCGGCGCTGGCAGACGCACTGTCGAAGATCGCTCCGGAGTCCCTGAAACTCGATCGGAGAATTCTGGCATACAGGCAGGATGAAGCCTCCGTATCAGTGCAATTTGACGATGGCATCGAAGAGACCGGTGATGCTCTCATCGGTGCGGACGGTATCCATTCGAAAATCCGCGAACAGATGCTGGGCGAAGACAAGCCGCGCTTTACCGGAAATGTCGCCTGGCGCGCAGTTGTTCCGGTATCCGCGCTCGGGTTCGATGCGCCCAATCCCACCGCTTGCGCCTGGATGGGGCGGGGAAAGCACGCCGTGACTTATCTGCTGCGCCGGGGCGAGCTTGCGAACTTCGTCGGCGTCGTTGAGCGGGAAGACTGGCAGGAAGAAGGATGGCAGCAACGCGGTTCAAAAGAGGATCTGCAAAAAGACTTTTCGGGCTGGCATCCAGTTATCCGTAAGCTGATCGAAAATGTTGAGGAAGACAGCCTGTTTCGCTGGGCGCTGTTCGACCGTGCGCCGCTTCCGCGCTGGACTGATGACAGGGTTGTCTTGCTTGGCGACGCCGCACATCCGATGCTGCCATTTCTTGCCCAGGGGGCCGCCATGGCGGTGGAAGATGCCTGGGTGCTTGCTTCCGTTCTACCCATAGATGGAAAGTCTGTATCTGGAGCACTTCGGTCTTATGAGACGACCCGGCTTACGCGGGCTTCAAAGGTGCAGGCGGCGTCGCGGGCGAATATGGGCATTTTCCATCGTCGTACGCTTGCCGGTCGGCTTGGCACGTACGGACCCATGTGGCTTGGTGCCCGCTTTGCTCCGGGTGCGGTCAATGCGCGAATGAGCTGGCTCTACGGTTATGATGTTGTGAATGGCAGTCAAGCTGATTTCTGAAGGCGCTTTATCTGAGCGTCCACATGGGGGAGGTGGCCTGATTTTATCCAGATGGTTGCGCCGTTTTCTTCAGCTTTTGCGGATAAGTTGCTGCCTTCCGGAACCCTCAGCCAGTCTCGGGCATTCAAGGTGTCAATGCTCTCCGTGATCTGGCCATCGACAACAAGCAGTTCCGCACCGCCCGGCGTTTCAAGGTCAAGCATAGCCTCCGGTTCGAGCTTATAGATAGAGACACTTTCAGAGCTGTTTTCGAAGAGCGGCAAGTGCTGCACGCCTTCTGCGATCGATCTGAAATCAGCAGTGTCGAGACGGATGCGGACATGGGTCTGATCGTCTGGTTCGAATTGCCAGAGTTTCACGAAAATGATGCATCCTTCATCCGATCCCGGCGTATGCGATGAGCCCGGTGGGTTGCGGATATAGGACCCGACAGGAAAATCGCCATGTTCATCCTGAAACACGCCTTTGAGGACGAGGAATTCCTCACCGCCAGTATGTACATGGGGCGAAAAATGACTATCGGGATCGTAGCGGACAATAGTCGTGGCCCGCGCGACTTCCTCTCCGACCCGGTCGAGTGGACGGCGCATGACGCCCTTCATCGGCGACGGAAGCCAGTCCAGCGTATCCGAGTGGACGAGAATACGTTTGTCAAAATCGGCGTTTATTTCCATGAACGGCCCCATTACATCTGGCATGACGTTGGGAGACAGAGGTAAGGGCTGAGGGCAAATATCGCAATCACGCTTTGGTGAGGCGATGGCGACAGGGAAGGATATCGAGATCGCAGACGCCGAGTCCAATCGGGAAGACGACCCATCGGAAGAAAGCGTTTCGATGCTCTCCGATATTCGACTTTTCGTTCTGGCCGTCGCGAGCGCGATTGTTACGGCGAACGCCTATTATATCCATCCGATCATCGCGCCGGTGGCGGCGGATTTCGGCGTCGATCAGGGATTGATCGGGATCGTTCCCGGGGCCAACCAGTTGGCGCTCGCCCTCGGTGTGTTCCTGCTGCTGCCGCTTGGAGACTGGTTCAGCAATCGCAAGCTCGTCACATTGTTTGCCTCGCTGCAATGCCTTGCCCTTGCGGCCATGGCGGTGGCGGCTGATTTCCGGTGGTTTCTGGCTGCGTCCACCATGCTCGGTTTCTTCACCATCGCGCCCTATCTTCTCCCGGCCTACGTTTCCCGCCGCGTGCCAGTGAACCGGCTCGGCCATGCAAATGCCGTCCTCACCACGGGGATTATCGTCGGCATTCTGATCGCCCGGGCTGGATCCGGTGTTATCGCGGAGCACTTCGGATGGCGGGCGGTCTACTATATTGCCACGCTGCTCATGGCGGGGATTACGCTCAGTCTGCCTTTCATAATGGAAGAGCGCTGGCAATCTGAATCGATCAGGACCCATCGAACCTACCGCCACCTGATTGGGTCGATCCTGCCAATCGTCCGGGACAATCGCGAGATTCTGGTCTCTGGCGCGATACAGGGCATGAGCTTCGGGATATTCCTCGCCATATGGATGGGGCTTGGCCTACACCTCACCAGTCCCGAAATGGGGTTTGGTGTGGATGTCGTCGGCTATCTGGCGCTCCTTGCCATGGTCAATGTTTTCACGACTCCGGTGCTCGGCCGCTGGGCGGACAGGATCGCGGCGCGGCGCGCACGGATGATCCTTGCCTGCGTGCAGATTTTCGGGGTGTGCCTGTTCTGGCCGTTCGGCCATTCGCTCTGGCTCTTGATGATCCCGATCGTCATCACAAACATCGCTGGTCCCGCTATGGATGTGACCAGCCGGATTACGTTTCTCTCCCAGGCACCGGAAATCCGGACGCGTCTGATGACGGTCTATATCGTGCTTATGTTTGCTGGTGGTGGCATTGGCAGCTGGGCCGGCACGGCAGTTTACGACTGGGCTGGCTGGACGGGTAATGCCGTTCTTGCCATTTGCTTCTCGACAGTCGTGCTTCTGCTCTCGGCGGTTGGGCTCTTCCGCTATGGTGGCCAGCAAGGTGACCACAAGAGTGGCAAGGCCGCTTGACACAAATCCCAATGATTGTAACGCGGTCATGAGGTGATGCCCGGAGCGGCGTTGGTGCGGAAGGGCGAGCGAATGGCGAAGAACTGGCTGATCGGACTTGCCGTTTTTATTGCGCTCGCCTCGGCGGCTTTCTGGTGGGCATCGAACACCACCCGATACGCTTTCGATACGTCTCTTGACGTGATCGAACTGACCTCGCCGAAATCCGAGCCGGAAATTTATGGCGCAGGACACATCCCGCAATTGGAATATAGCGAGGATCGCGATCCTTGCGCCGTGCGGACGCCAACAAAGCGCGCACTGTTCGGCGATCTTCATGTCCACACAGCCCTGTCCGGAGATGCCTATGCGGAGGGGACGCGGCTCTATCCGGAGGCTGCCTATCGCTTCGCCAAGGGCGAGGAGGTCCTGTTTCCTGGCCCGGGCGACACCAATGGCACCCCGGTGCAAATTGACCGTCCGCTCGATTTTGCCGCCGTGACGGATCATTCCGAAGCGCTGGGCGAAAGCCATATCTGCCGAAATGCAGACTATCCCGGATACTTTTCCCGGGCCTGCCAGATTTATCGGGAGGGCAAGGAGCCGGGGGTTAGGGTTTTCGGTGTGCCGAGAGCAGGGACGCAGCCGCAGCGCGTCGCTTCTGTTTGCGGTCCGGATGGGGCAGACTGCCGGGACGCCTCGAAGATCGTTTGGCAATCGGTGATCGATGCTGCCGAAGAGGCCTACGACAAAACGCCCGACTGCACCTTCACGAGCCTTGTTGGTTATGAATATACGCGTAGCCCGAGCGGCATGCATATGCATAGAAACACAATTTTCAAAAATGCCTCCGTTCCGGACTTTCCGGCAAATTATATTGACTACCCAACGCTGCCGGAATTGCTCGGTAAGCTTGAAACCGAATGCCGCCTTGGCATTGAGAACTGCGACGTGATTTCCATTCCGCACAATTCGAACATTTCCAGCGGCAATGCCTTCAATCCGCGATCCCTTGAAGGCCTCTCCGAGGAGGCTCAACAGCGTCATCGGGTTCAGCGTCAGGCCTATGACCGGCTGCTTGAAATCACCCAGCATAAAGGCGCGTCGGAATGTGTGAATGGCGTGACCGACATTCTCGGTGACGAAGATGAGTATTGCGGCGTGGAAGCGATCCGTACCATCGGGGACGAAGAACGCGCCTTCGATACCACCCCGTGGATTCCTCGCGTGTTTCGCGCAAATATTCGTGAGTGTACGGATCAAGATTTCGATCTGAAGGACAATCACTATAAGGGGCCTTGCGTTGCCTCGCGAGACTTTGCTCGCGGCGCATGGCTTGAAGGCTTGAAAGAATATACCCACACCCATGTGAACCCGTTCCAGATGGGCGTGATCGCCAGCACGGACACCCACGTTGCCACACCGGGAAACACCGAAGAAGCAAACTGGCCCGGCCACATCGTTCATGAGAGTACGCTGGAAGGTCGGCTTGGTGAGGCGCGCCTTGGTCGCCACAACCGGCTGGATGCCAACCCCGGCGGGCTTGCCGGGGTCTGGGCCTTTGAAAATTCCCGCGATGCGATTTTTCAGTCCCTGAAACGGCGCGAAACCTTCGGAACCTCCGGTACCCGTATTCAGCCTCGGCTTTTCGCTGGCGATTACAGCGAAGATATTTGCAGTGCGCCCGACTGGCTGGATCAAGCCTATGGTCTTGGCGTTCCTATGGGAGCCGGGATCGAGGCTCCGGAAGATGGTATCCGTCTCCTCGTTCAAGCCCGTGCGGATGATGGGCCGTCTGCCATGCCGCTTCAGGAGCTTCAGCTTATCAAGGGCTGGATCGATGATGCAGGCGAGAAACGCTTCAGCGTTACCACGGTCGCCGATGCGAGTTCCGAGGGCGGAAGCGATCAACTCTGCGCCGCTTATGAAGACCCGGAATATAATCCTGCAAACCCTGCCTATTATTATCTCCGCGTGATCGAGCGACCGACACTTCGCTGGAGCGCGGCACAATGCGAAGCGGAATCTCCTGAAAGCCGACCTGAGGAATGCGCGAGCGAGCTCGGCCGATTGGTCCATGAGATGGCCTGGACCTCTCCCATCTGGCTGAAACCACAGTAAAGTGATGGCGCGGGTTCCGGTTTTCCATTTAACATGAACCGGCACCCAGGAGGATAGAATGCTCCGAGCTAACCTTTCGATTTTCCCGGCAGTTTTGCTGATGGCCTTCGCGTCCGCGTGCGTATCCACCAGCACGACTTTTCCGACCGCGAAGTCGGAAGATGTCGAGACCCAAACGACCATTGTCCAGGCTGAGGTGATCGCCGCTGCGCTCGATCGCAAGGCCCGGATCGACAGTCTGGCCTGGCCGCTGCTGGAAGCAAATGCCGAGCTTTGCCACGCTCGTCGGCGTACGGCCTATGGCATTTCCTTCGGCAATGAAAAAACCATCCAGACCCTTGTTGACGGCTTGACCCTCGAACAGATCCGCGCGGCTGGATATGATGCCTCTCTCAAAGTGATCAGCGTTTCTGAAGGCAGTCCAGCGGCGGATGCCGGGCTGAAGCCGGGCGCGGTCCCGATCAAGATCGGCGAGACCGCTATTGGCAGTGGTGGCGACGGTCTGGAGACGGCGCTCCGGAAGGATAAAAATGCCCGTGCCATTGCCGAGAAAGCAGACCTAACGGCCAAGCCGCTGCCCATGGTGTTTGAGCAGGATGGCACCCGCTTCGAAATAGAGCTGCACCCGGAAACCATCTGCGATGTGGCTTTGCGCGTTACCGAAACCGATGCGGTCAATGCGTCAGCCGGGCGGCGCGTTATCAATATAAATCGCGGCATCATCACTTATCTCGAGGATGATCAGGATCTGTCGATGGTCATCGCCCATGAGCTAGCTCATGTGGCGGGTGAGCATACGAGAAAGCTGACGCGGAACCATTTCGCCTCCGGCCGGTTTGTCTGGGCTGTGCCGGTTTGGCTCGGGGCGGGGCTTGTCGATCTCGGCTTTGCCGGCGTGCTTGAACGGTTCGCTGGGCGAGAGACACCGCCGGGTCAGGACTTTGTCACCCGACTCGACAATCGCGCCCTCGGCCTCCGTGATTTTGAGCGGGAGGCGGACTATCTCGCGGTCTATTTTGTGGCGCGCGCCGGACTGGAGCTTGAGGGGATTGAAACCGTTTTTGAGCGGCTCTCACTTCTCTCGCCGCGTTCTACCTATGGCCAGCGCACACACCCGGTGACCCCGGAGCGGGTGCTTGCCCTCCGCCTTGCCCGGGCAGAAGTGGACGCAAAACGCGCAGCGGGCGACTCCCTCGTGCCGGAGGGCTGGCCGTTCCCGCTCGGGGAGGAGTAGGTTGGTGGGTCGTAAAATACGGGGATAGGTTGGCAGCCCTGAGCGCGACCCATCGCGCAGGCGAAGCCGAAGCGGGGGTCAATCAAATATGAGGATAGATTAGGAACTATCCCACGCCTTAAGCGCCGTTCGAAGCTGCACTTTCAGGGCCCCATGTATGAGGGAGAGGTCTCTGCTCATCCCCCTTGGGGCTGTCCGCAGCAGGAGGATCGGAGCAGTTTCGCCGGCCCTGCGCATACTCCGTAGACGGTGAGCAAGGCGTTTTGCATGGGTCTCTGGTGCGTCGATCACCTTCCGTACCGCGATGATCTGCCGGGCGAAACGTTTGGCGAGGATGTGGGTGTATGTGATCCTTCTGGAGAGTCCGCAAAAGTCCGGCGCAGGCCGCGCATCCCTATAGCGGGGCGTTAGGGCAAGATAGGGCGTGCGTACACGAGGAAAGTGAGCAATTTCAATGCCTTCGGGCATTTGAGACGGTGCATTGGCTGGCTGTGTCGATTTGGGCGTGGACGTGGTTGAAGTGACGTCCCTCGGCTCCAGCTCGATTTGCAAAGCGAGATACATGATCAGACGGCGGAGGAGCATTTCGAGGGCTCTAAGTTGCGCTCTCGCCCTCCTAAGGCGGGTTTTGGAAACGCGCTCAATGGACAGATGGACGTTCGTCCACCCGATCAGACCGGTGACGGCCTTGTCGATCTCAGTGATCGCCAGGGTGGAAAGAGAGAGATCCTCGGACATGGGGGAAGTATAGGGAGGGGGTGAATGGGGGCGGATAGATTTGCTTTTTTGTTTGTTCCCCGCGTCGGCTTCGCCTCGCGATGGAACGCGCTCAGGGCTGCTGATCTTTCTTCAATTGTCATCCCGGACGAGCGAAGCGAGATCCGGGACCCAGAAAATAAAAAGCGCTCTTTATCCGCCACTGCCGTGGCCATCTCTGCTGAAATTGATCCCCCGGATCAATTTCTGGGCACTCCGATGGGTCCCGGATAAGTGCTGCCGCACTTTCCGGGATGACAATTAGAGTGCAAGCTTAACCTACCTCGTCACCCTCGACCGCGCAGCGGTCAGAGGGCCCAGCTCGGAACGTTGCCGGGGTGCGCGTGGTGTCTTTCAGAGATGGGTCCCCGGCCGCAGGCGGCCGAGGATGACAAGTTACACATCGATAAGAGAATTGGCAGCCTTGAGCGGGTTCCATGTTTTCGCTTCGCGAAAACGGGAACAACTAAAAATGAGACTCTCAGTTTCCGCGCGCTGAGAGTCTGAAACTCTCATGAGAGCCTTTTTTGGCTGCAAAGCGCTTCATTCGCGCCAGTATTCGTTGCGATTGGCCCCGTTGAAAGCGCCCCGATTTGAGGCAACATTTCTTGAAAGCTCTTTCCGGAGCCGCAAGGACAGGGGTCTCTCCGCCCAAGCTTTTCGACAAGCTCCTTCTCGCCAGCCTTCACAGAGCGGTAGCCGCGTTTGACGTTTGTTTCGGAATTAAAGCCCTTGCGGCGCTTAGACGTCACCTCGAAAGGAGGGGAGGTCAGCGAGGGTCTTCGGTTCGCGTGCCATTGGAACCTCCATTGATTGGTGAGAGGTGATCATGGACGCCATTTATCTTAAAGTAGGAAGCCTTGATCTGGATCTTTGGGCTTAGCCGGTTTCTCCGGCTTTGTAGGCGCTTTCGAAGCAATCAGCAAAGCTTCCTCAATGACCTTTTCAATACGGCGCAACTCTTCAGGTGCTAGCAATTGTGCCGTTTCGATTGTTCGCACCCTAAGTTCTCGCTCCTTTTTCCCTTTTGGCACTGACATTTCTAGCCAGTGAAAATCCTCATAATCCGGAAACTTATCTAGTATTCCTAGCTTGAGGTAAGATGCGATAATATTGAACTGCTCTGGTGTCAGGCTGATGGTTTTCCATAATTGGGGCCATAAAATCACAATCTTGCCGTCTACCTTAGCGACGCCCATCGGCTTAATTGGTATGCTAACAGATGGTGAAACTTGATGAACTATCGGATCAATACGTCTGAACCACCCAAAGTCATGGTCAATGAAATATTGTTCGATCAGCGGAATAGTTTCTAGCGCCGTTTTCCTAATGTCTGTTCGAGAATCGCTCATCGCGTTTGCTATCGCTTGCTCTGGAGACATCCCAGACAGAACTGCAAATACGTAATCTCGCGCTTTCCAAATATTTTTTCTCGGCTTGGGAGCTAAGATGGCGTTGGCTGTTTTAACCGCTGTGGGTCTGATCATACGCACAAGGTGTTGTAGTGACGGTGCATTCTTAAATTTTTCAGTGGACATATTTTCCATCACCTTCGTTCGCCAACGATCCGTTGAATACTTCCGCAATAAGCGAATCAGGTATTATCATACCAAATCTATCGTCTGGTGACGAATGCCAAACTTTGTGCCAGGCACCCCCTTCGATATGCGAAAGTTGAATAAGTTTACCTGCACCGAAGCGGCCATATCTTGAGACAACCGACTTTAGCTCGTCTATCTCGAGTTCAAGCGTATCGTAGTTGTAGCAGATATCTTCGCCAGTTTCAGAATCGAGCCTAGTAGCTCTTGATCGTATATTTTGATCTCCGCACGATTTGAACTGATGATATATTAGTGGCAGCACGGGCCCGTACTGCCATGCTTCAAAGCTCAGTCGGCTTAATGGGCGTCCAAAGATGCCCAGCCAGTGTTCGTGCGCAAAAAAGAGGATCTTATTCAGGGTTAGATTGGAGATCCCGAGATTGAGTTCATCGGCGAGATCGAGAATGGCGTTGCAAATTGGTCTAGGATCGTAACCCATATCTTTGTTCATGCCCTGTTCTCCCTGAAATGTCAATGAAAGCGCTGTCAGAATTTGGTTAATCTGACAATAATCTAGGTGCTCTCAAGGTCAATTCCGCCCCACCTGCTTGTCCCGCGCCGCGAGCAGCCTCAGCCTCAACGCGTTCAATTTGATAAAGCCCTCGGCGTCTTTCTGGTCGTAGGCACCGGCATCATCTTCGAAGGTGACATGGGCTTCGGAATATAATGAGTAGGGCGAGGTGCGTCCGGTGAGGTGGACGCCGCCTTTATATAATTTCAAGGTCACTTCGCCTGTCACCATGAGCTGGGACTGGTCGATGGCGGCCTGTAGCATTTCGCGCTCCGGGCTCCACCAGAAGCCATTATATATGAGCTCGGCATAGCGGGGCATGAGCTCGTCTTTTAAATGGGCCGCGCCCTTGTCGAGGGTGATCTGTTCGATGCCGCGATGGGCGGTGAGGAGAATGGTGCCGCCGGGGGTCTCGTAAATGCCGCGCGACTTCATGCCGACAAAACGGTTCTCCAGGAGATCGAGACGGCCGATGCCGTGTTTCTTGCCGAGGGCGTTCAGCGCCGTGAGGAGGGTCGCCGGGCTCATGGCCTCGCCATTGATGGAGACGGCGTCGCCTTTTTCAAACCCGATGCGGATCATCTCCGGCGCGTCCGGCGCATCTTCCGGCGCAATCGTCCGCATGTGGACGAATTCCGGTGCGGCCTCGCCGGGGTCTTCGAGGACCTTGCCTTCCGAGGAGGAGTGGAGGAGGTTCGCATCGACTGAGAAGGGGGCCTCGCCGCGCTTGTCGGTCGGAACGGGGATGCCGTGGGCCTCGGCGAAGGCGAGGAGGTCGGTGCGGGATTTGAAGCTCCAGTCACGCCAGGGGGCGATGACACGGATGTCCGGGGCGAGGGCGTAGTAGCCAAGTTCGAAGCGGACCTGATCGTTGCCCTTGCCCGTTGCCCCGTGGCAGACGGCGTCGGCCCCGACGGCTTGAGCGATTTCGATCTGGCGCTTGGCGATGAGGGGGCGGGCGATTGACGTGCCGAGGAGGTATACGCCCTCATAGACGGCGTTGGCGCGGAACATGGGGAAGACATAGTCACGTACGAAATCCTCGCGGAGATCATCGATGAAGATGTTCTCTTCCTTGATGCCCATTTGCAGGGCTTTTTCGCGGGCCGGGCCGAGCTCTTCGCCCTGACCGAGATCGGCGGTGAAGGTGACGACTTCGCAGCCAAATTCGACCTCAAGCCATTTCAGGATGATCGATGTATCAAGTCCGCCGGAATAGGCGAGAACGACTTTTTTCGGCGGAGAATCGGTCATTTGGCGAGGTCCTTCTGGCGTCGTAAATTCGGGAAACGCCGCCTTATCGTTGCCGCAGGGCGGTTGTGCAAGCTTTGTGTGTTCTCCCCGCTGGCGCGAAGCCTTTCCAAATTGGTAAAGAAAGTGCTAATGTAGTCCTGTGAATTTGAGGGATCGCTTTAGGGGATTTGCCTAGGCGCATCGGGCATTTGGAGTATCGCACAGGCGATGAGTGACAAATCGGCAGATGGCAACGGAAAGGGACCGCAGCAGCTGGCCGATATCACAGATTTGACGGCATTTATCGCCCGGCGGCGGGCACGGGGCGCTGGGAACGGTTCCGGTCGGTCATTGTCCAAGAGATTAATGGGGGGAGATGGCCCGCGTTCATCGTCGCACCCCGCCGATGCGATACTGAGGGCGCTCGATACAAAGGTTGAAGCGGCTGCCCATAATGAGGCGCGGGCTGAGATCGATGCCCTTGCCGACGAGGTGAAGCTGGTGGCGGGCGGTGGGGCGGCTCCGGCGATTGTCGATGGGCCGTCGTCGGCATCAGTGTACGACGATGAGTACGAGACAAAACCTGAGCCCGTGCATGATCGCCGCCCGAAGCTGGTCGCGACGTTGGAAGCGGGGCTGATAGAGCCGCCGGTTGAGACGCCCCCTGAACGCCGCGGTGACTGGTCATGGATCGGTGACATGGCCGACGTTGCGATCGCGGAAAATGGCGGAAAGATATTTATCGGGGAGGCGAGAGAGCCTGCTGAAAGTCCGCCTGTAGCCATGGTGCCGCGAGTAGAGGCGAGCGCAGAAATCGACCAAGAGCTGGATGAAGCTTCCGTGCAGCCCGCCGGGGAAGAGACGCTGTCTTCCTGGGCGCGTTCGACGGATAGTTTCGAGTTTTTCGAGCCCCTGCCGGAACCAGAGCCGATCCGGCTGTTCGGTCGGGGCAAGCGCCCCACAATTATCGAAGACACGCCGGAAGCGCCGCCAGTAGAGGCGCGCAAAGTCGAGGCGCCGGTGGTCGAGACGCCATTGGTCAAAACGGGCCTCGCCGAGCTACCCTCAGTCGCGTCTGTTTCCGAAGCACCGCTCTCGGACCCCGCTGAGCGCTCATTCTTCGGACTGCGTCCCGGCACTGCTTTTGATGAGGGTGATAAGCGCGAGGCTCTGCCGCTCTGGCTTCACCTTGGCCTGCCCATCGCTGCGGTCTCGGCGGCCGCGCTTGCCATAGCGCTGCACAATCTCAACAAAACGGATGCTGCGGCGGGTTCCGATGCCGACGCGACCCCGCCCGATGCTTCCGCCGGTGTAGAGGCCACGCTTCCAGAAACCGCTGATGCCGGGACAGCCATCGATGTGGGCAGCTCGGAAATCGTGTCCTTGCCTGCTCCGGAAATAACGGAACCGCCCGTCGCTACCCCAGCGGAGCCCGAACTCGAAACCGTCACGACGCCTGCGCCCTCCGGCTCGCCTGAGGTGACACCTTCCGAAACAGTTTCGTCTGAACCGGTGGCCTCTGAGGATACCGGGCGGGTCAACACATTTGTTTCCCCATCGGTGCCGGGACGGCTCGCTCCGGCACCGAGCGTAAAACCGGATACAATTCCGAGATCGTCAACGGCGACGATCTCGCCGAGCCCGCAAACAGGCACATCGGCAGCGATCAGACCCATCGCAACGCCGGCTGGCAGTCGCGGCCGAGACGTCATTGACGGGCGCTCCAGCGCGACCGACCGGATTCCGGCGCGCCTGTTCACCGGACCAATCGAACCCGGCTCCGCCGCAGAGGCGCTGGTGGAGATCGCCAACGAGTCAGGCATCGCGCCACTTACGCCGACAGAGGCCAGATGGCTCTCCCGCGATCTTGACGAGGCCTTTGACAATGAGATCGATGGCCGCTCGGTCAGCATCAAGTCGAAATTAGGGGACCGGTATCGCATCTCGTTCGAAAATTCT
Organism: Pseudomonadota bacterium; assembly: GCA_039196965.1. Classification (GTDB taxonomy): domain Bacteria; phylum Pseudomonadota; class Alphaproteobacteria; order Caulobacterales; family Hyphomonadaceae; genus CALLCD01. The sequence goes on from JBCCUK010000022.1 coordinate 15,850, forward strand.
TATCAGGATCTGAAGGAATATCCGATTGAGCGCTGGCGGGACATGGCTCCGATCCCGGACTTTCTCGTCATTGAAAGCGGGTGGTTTGCTGCGACCCAAGACACGCTCCTGCGCGCGACGCCCTCGCCGCGCGGCGCTTTCCGGCGACAGGCCATTGAGCCTGGCATGCTGCTCGAACGGATCGGTACGTTCACTGACGCCTATGGCGATCGCTGGTATTTGATCCGGTCGAATGGTGTGGCGGTGGGCTATGTTTCTCCGGCGGACGTTGTTCTTGCGGAGCTGTATGAGGGCGATGTAGGGCTTCCGCTGTCGATCTCGGCCTCGGCCCACACTGTCGCCGAGACGGTCAAGGTCTACACCGAATGCCGTACGGCGACCATCGGCCCGGAGGGCGGATACTGGCAGGCGGTCGAAGCTTGCCGAAACCCAAATGGGCATTGGGTGTCGCCAGCGGTGGGGTATGTGCCGCCAAGATCCTTCGCCGATGCTGGATCAGGCCCGGTTGAGCAGGAAGAGATTGTTCTTGCCGCCGCCTTGCCATCGTCTGCTGGTGCCGATCCAGTGCTTGCAAAGCCGAGCGTTCAGGATGATCTGAACATTGCGCTTCCCTATCTGCCGGAAGGCCAGGAGCTGCGGCGTACCCTCACTGATGGCAGCGATGTAACCTTCACCTTCGGCGAGCGCTTTCAAAAGAACGAGCAAGTGAAAATCGTTCGGGTAGATGCCGTTGGCAGAATTGATCGACCGGTGAAAGTCGATGGTCGCTGGATGCAGGTGCCGGGTGGGGCTCGGCTTAGGCCGACGCCCAGTTATCTCACCTCCATGACCCTTGGCCGGGTGGAAGCCGGCGAGGCGGTAGAAACCCTCGCAAGGGCGACTGGTAATCATGGTGGGGAGTGGGTGCTGGTTGGACGCGGCGGTGTTGGGTTCGGCTGGGTCGCTGAAGCCCAGCTTGCTGAACTCGCGGGCACCGAACCGGTCAAGGCCATGGCGAATGTGCGCGAAGGGCAAGCCATGATCGACACGGTAGAGGCGTCAATCCCTTGCCGGACAGTGGACTATGCCGGTGCCGGAGCTGCTGGATCTGCCATTGCCTGTCAGCAGTCGAACGGCCAGTGGGCATTTGATGGGCGCGCGCCGGGCTCCAGCTTCGCCGAAGTTGGCACCACGACAACCGTCGCGCCCTAGATCATTCCGGGCCGATCATACGGCCCGCCTAATGTTTCCAAATTATCCGAGAACCCGTGCAACCAGCACGATCACCGTCGCTCCGACCGTGGCTTCTGCGATATCAGCAATAATCGGCATCCCGAATTCCGGGAGTGAGAGCCCGAAAAACTCAAGCACAACTGGTCCGAGAAACGAACCGAGCACCCCGGCAACAATGTATCGAACGATACCGCCCTTACCGCCGACGATCTGGCTGGCGAGCCAACCGGCGACGACTCCCAGGCCGAGGCAGACGAAGATTTCCTGTTGCGTGACCTCGACACCGAGGCCGTCAAGTATGTTCTGAAAGCCCTGTTGAATGCTCGCAAAGTCCATGGCGTCCGCTCCCGATCGTTAACCATGTTCGAGTCTATGTCATCCTGGAGGGCCTTGCCAGAGGCGAGTGCTGTCAGCTGTCATGGGTAGACCCTGCGGCTTTTTCCGGTGGGCAAAGGGCGCAAGCCCGTGTATGTGCGCCGCAACATAAGAATTTGCGCCGAAACCCGCGGCCTGAACCCCTTGGAAAACTCCCATGTCAGAACCGACATCGCTTCGAAACATTGCGATTATCGCCCACGTTGACCACGGCAAGACCACGCTGGTCGACTGCCTTTTGAAGCAGTCGGGCCTCTTCCGCGAGAATGAACAAACGACCGAACGGATGATGGATTCCAATGATCTGGAGCGGGAGCGGGGGATCACGATCCTCGCCAAGACCACATCGGTGGAGTGGGGCGACACGCGGATTAACATTGTCGATACGCCTGGCCACGCCGATTTCGGCGGCGAAGTGGAGCGTATTCTTGGCATGGTGGACGGGGCGATTGTCCTCGTCGATGCGGCCGAAGGGCCGATGCCCCAGACGAAATTCGTGGTCGGTAAGGCGCTGAAAGTTGGACTTCGCCCGATTGTGGCGGTGAACAAGATCGATAAGCCGGAGCGCCGGCCCGATGCCGTGATCGATGAAGTGTTTGACCTGTTCGCGGACCTTGGCGCGACCGATGAACAGCTCGATTTTCCAATCCTCTATGGTTCAGCGAAAGAGGGCTGGATGTCGGCCCAGTATGAAGAGCCGAAGGCCGATATGGGTGAGCTTTTCGACCTGGTGGTGAGCCATGTGCCGGAGCCCGAAGTCGAAGAGGGGCCGTTCCGGTTCCTCGCAACGACGATTTCGGCGGACAATTTCCTCGGGCGTATCCTTACCGGGCGGATCACATCCGGTGCGGTGAAACCCAATCAGAGTTTCAAGGCGCTGGACCGCGAGGGGAACCTCGTTGAGCAGGGCCGGATTTCGAAGGTGCTGGCGTTTCGCGGGCTGGAACGCGCGCCGATCGAAGAAGCCGTGGCCGGCGATATCGTCTCGCTCGCGGGAATGACCAAGGCGACGGTGGCCGATACGCTCTGCGATGCATCGGTGAGCGCGCCGCTGGAAGCTCAGCCCATCGATCCGCCCACTCTCTCCATGACGTTCCGGGTGAACGACTCACCTCTGGCCGGAACGGAAGGCTCAAAAGTGACGTCCCGCATGATCTGGGACCGGCTGGAGAAGGAAGCCGAGGGCAATGTGGCTCTGAAAGTGGCCCGCTCGACAGAAGCGGAAGCCTTCACCGTGTCCGGTCGGGGAGAGTTGCAGCTGGCTGTGCTGATCGAGACGATGCGCCGTGAGGGCTTCGAGTTGGGTGTGTCGCGGCCGCAAGTGGTAATGCAGGAAGGTGCGGGCGGCGAAAGGCTGGAGCCGATTGAGGAAGTTGTCATCGATGTCGATGACGAGCATTCCGGGGTTGTTGTCCAAAAGCTCGCCGAGCGGAAAGCCGAGATGCTGGAGATGAAGCCCTCCGGTACCGGACGGACGCGGTGTGTCTTCCATGCGCCGACGCGCGGCCTGATCGGCTATCAGGGGGAGCTGCTCTCGGATACGCGGGGCACCGCAATCATGAACCGGGTGTTCCATGAATACGCGCCTCATAAGGGCAAGATACAGGGCCGCCATACCGGCGTGCTGATTGCCATGGATAAGGGCGAGGCTGTGGCCTATGCGCTGTGGAATCTGGAAGATCGCGGGCCGATGATGATCCATCCTGGCGATAAGGTTTATCAGGGTATGATCATCGGCGAGCACAATCGCGACAATGATCTGGAAGTGAATGTGCTGAAGGGGAAAAAGCTCACCAATGTGCGTGCATCTGGTTCCGATGAGGCCGTGCGGTTGACGACGCCGCTGAAAATGACGCTGGAACGCTCGCTCGCCTATATCGCCGATGATGAGCTTGTCGAGGTGACACCGGACTCCATCCGTCTACGGAAAGTCCATCTCGATCCCCATGAGCGCAAACGCGCCGCAAAGGCTGCTGCGGTCTGATACTGCTGCCTGTTTTTTTCCGTTAGCGTGTCACTCGGCCATGGACGAGGCACGGAGCCATCGTGTTTCGGATCGGTCCGACAATCGACAGGAACCAATATAGACGGAAGGCGTGGGGGTAGGGCTCGGCATAGGTCTGGACCTTCACCGGCTCCAGATTGGGGACAGCTTCAAACAGCTCGGGGATGCGCGCATAGGAAATGCCCCAGGGCATTTTCGGTGTGCGATAGCTCTCCGTGAGGTCGTAGCCCTCCATCGTCTTTTTCGAGAGGAAGGGCGGGATCGTGTCGAAAAATACATCTCCGCCCGGAAACCGCTCTGCGATCTGCGTTAGCAGGTCGATGACTTCCTGCTTCGTGAAATACATCAGCAGCCCCATCATCGAGATGAAGGGTGTCAGTGTTTCAGGAATTTCGTCCATCCAGGCGGGGTCGAGGGCGGAATAGGCGAGGGGCTTGATAGATTTCCCGTTCGGTAAAAGAGAGGTCCGCACATCGATGGCCTCAGGCACGTCGACGCTGTACCAGGGAATGTCTGGCTCCCCCAACCGCCAGTATTGCGTTTCAAGACCTTCGCCGAGCGCGACAACGCAGGCGTTTTTCCCTCCGCGCCTAATAAAGTCCGAGACGAGATCATCGCCGACGCGGGAGCGGATGCCATGGCCGCGATTGGGTGCTTTGAAGCTCGCTGCGAAATCGTATTCAATTTGGTCAACCAGATCGACGGACCAGGGATCGTCGATCAGGCGGTCCCTGCGTTGGGTTTCATAGGCTCTGTTCCAGAGCGGCCAGAGCATCGTTTCCGGGACACCTTCAAGTGCTACTTTCGCCATTCGCCGAGTCCTCGCTCTTCCTAGCCCAGTCGAATGCACCCTCAATTTTCTATAGATCAAATACGATATTTTTGCAATTAATTCTCAAAGTCAGATCATAGCCTGATGCCTACGGGATTATAATGTCCGATAAGCCCGCTCAGGACCAGTTAGATTTTGTTGAGGTGGCTGGTGGCGACGGCAAGAAGCTCGCGCTCTGTGCCTCTGCCTAGCCTTTCCGTTCAAAGACGAAGGACACATTTACCGGCACGATGGGCGTAATCGCATCGATACCGGCGAGGGCCTGAAGCTGGGCGAGGCCATCGATTAGATCGAAATCCTCCGGATAGAGGATCAGGGGTGCATCGCTATCGACCAGCACCTTGTTTGCGCCGAGACGCGTCACTTCAGCATCGAAATCATAGGCTCTTGTTGCGCCGTGGAGGGAGATGTCAAAGCGCAGGGGCACGGCCACACTGTCGCCGATATCGATATCGGTGAACTGCGCCATGTCGATGTCGGTCGTTACCGTTGCCGCAGGATAGGTCTCGGTTTCGAAGAAGACATTGCGCATGCGTTCATTGCGGATGTCGACATTGGTGTTGACGCTATTGAGGTTGATGGAAATGGACGCCGCGCCATCCTCGCTGACGGATCCTGAAAGCTCTCCGAATGTGTTCACCTCGGCAATGTTGTTGCTCTTGATCGAGAGATAGGTCAGCGCCGAGGCCTCGGGGTTCAGGGTCCAGGGGCCGGTCAATTCAGCTTCGACTGGGGGAGGGGCCTCTGTTGGCGGCGCGCTCTCAATGCAGGCCGAAAGAGCAGCAGCGCCCATAAATGCAAGGCCGAAGCCGATCAGTTTAGCCGTTCGCGCCATTCTTCTCTCCCAATGGTCCAACACATATCTGCCCATATATCTGGAGCGAAAAGGGGCAGAATCCAAATTGAAGCAAATCACACCTTCTCGATTTCCACCACATGGGGGAAGGGGATTGAGATGCCGCCTGCGTCGAAGCCTTCTTTCACGGCCCGCAGCAGGTCGAAGCGAACATCCCAGTAGTCCTCGGATTCGCACCAGACGCGTAATTGTATGTCCACCGAACTGTCATTGAGGCAGCTGACCCGTGTCCAGGGTTTATACTCCCCGTCGAGCACGAGTTTATGTGCGGCGGCTTCACGCTCAATGATCTGCATCGCCACGCCGATATCGTCGCCATAATCGATGCCGAAATCAATATCGCATCGCCGAATGCCGAGAGATGAATAATTGCGGATGGTCGCCGCGCGGACATCATTATTCGTGAGGATGACTTTTATATTATCCAGGGTGCGGAGAGTGGTCTGAAATATATTCAAATCCTCAACATGGCCTTCCTCGCCATTGAGCTCCACATAATCGCCGATTTTGTACGGCCTGAGTATAATCAGCAAAAAGCCGGCGGCGACATTGCTCATGGAGCCTTGCAGGGCAAGACCGATGGCAAGGGTCATGGCCGAGAAGACGACAAAGATGGATGCGATCTCCACGCCGAGTATGGAGACGGCGAAGAGGAAGACAGCGCCAATGATTGCGTACCGGACCGCATTGGAAATGAAGGCACCAAGCGTTGTGTCGATGCTCTTGATTTTATCTGTCCGTTTGCGGACAGAGCGATAGACCCGACCTGCGATCCAGGATCCGATCCACAGAACAAGCCCTGCAGCGATCAGCCTTGGCGCAAAGGTGATGGACGTGTCGATGGCGACCTGCCCGTAATAGTTCGCGGTCTCGGTCAGACCTTCGCTGGTCAGATCGAAGGGCGGCGGCCCATTGCCGACTGCGGTCTCAATCTCGTCTTCAGGCATTGATCGTTCTCTTGATGATTGTGTTGTGCTCGTAGGGAATTTCCACACCGGCGCTGTCGAAAGCAGCTTTCACGCGCTCGGAGATGTCCATCTCTATCTTTCGGTAGTCGTCTGCATCGCACCATAGACGGAGTTGCAGGATGACCGCACTGTCGCCAAGCTCAACCACCATGGCTTCTGGCGCGGGATCTGTTTGTATACGGTCATCTCCTGCGGTCACCGAGAGCAGTGCTTTCATGGCCCGGCCAATGTTGGCGTCATAGGCAATGCCGAAATCCATATCGAGTCGGCGGTCACCAAATGCATAATAATTCTTGATTGTGTTTCCGAGGGCGTCGGAATTGGAGATGACAAGCTCGATATTATCCCTTGTGGTCAGCCTTGTAGCAAAGACGCCGAGATCTGTGACGACGCCCTTTTCATCATTCAACTGCACCTCATCACCAACGCGATAGGGGCGGAAGACGGCCAGCACGATGCCGCTTGCCACATCTCCCAGCGTGTCCTGCAAAGCAAATCCCAGAGCGATGAAGAGCGAGGCGACGATGGTCGTCAGGAAAGCCAGATTAATGTTCAACGCGGAGAGCGAGGCGATAATGACGGCGAGTGTGCCGACGAAGAGAACCACCGAGCCGAAAAACCGGGCCAGGGTCTCGTCGATGGTCTTCACTCGCGCCGAGGCTTTCACCGTGGCGTTGGATAATCGCCGGATGATTGATCGGCCGATGATGAGTATGGCTAGCGCAAGAAGAATGCTGGGGGCAAATTCAATCAGGAGGTTAGGCAGAGTTTCGAGCCGCTCGGCAAGATTCTCTGTCAGGCTGCTTACAAAATCCACCATGCCCTCCTTCCACGGACGACTCCACCCGTCAGTAGCTTGAAACAGTTTGAGGAATCTGCCGGGGAGGTCAAGCAGGGGCAGGCAGCCGCGCTTGACGAATTGCGGCACTCCTGTTCGTGTCTTCACAAATAATAATGGAGGAAACCCATGAGACTGGTCATGATCATAAGTGTGGTGGCGCTCTCAGCCTGCCTTGCCTGGCCACAGAATGAGACTGCGGAGCCCACTGCACCGGTGCCAACCAATGCAGAGCGGTTTGGCCCAGATGACCGCCTCGGTGCGTTGAACCATCTATCTGCGGAGAAAACCGCTGCGGCGGCGAAGCTGATCTCCACCGGTAAGACCTACTCCCTCGGTATGGTGACCGGCCCTGACACGCCTGCCTATGGGCCGCGGGAGTACGATGTCACCGTCTTGCAGCTGGACGATGGTACGGGCACGCCGATAGGCGAACACCGTGCTGTCTCCAATGATGACATGGTGCGCATGTCTCTCGGGATCGGGAGCCAGATCGATGGTTTCGGTCATTTCGGCATCGAACATGTTTACTATAATGGGGTGCCGGCGGCAGATGTCGTCGCCGTGGATGGGCTGAAGCAGTTCGGCATTGAGACTCTTCCACCAATCGCCACGCGCGGTGTCCTGCTCGACATGACGAAACTGCTTGATGTTGATCCGGTTCCCGATGGGACGGTGTTCAACCGGGCCGAGATTGACGCCGCAGCAGAGGCAGCAGGCGTGACGATTGAAGCTGGCGATGTCGTGCTTTTCCATACGGGAAAAATGGAGGCGACGGCGGGCCTGAGCGAGCTGCCACCGGGCGAGGCAGGGCCGGGAGTTGAGGGTGCGCAGTATCTCGCTGATCTCGGTGTGGTGGCCGTAGGTGCCGATAACTGGGCGCTTGAGGTCCTGCCGTTTGAAAATCCGGCGAGGCCGTTTGATGTGCACGCCACGCTGCTTGTGCGGAACGGGGTCTACATTCTGGAAAATATGGTGACTGCAGAGCTTGCCGATGATGGCGTGACCGAGTTTTTCTTCACCCTCGGAGCGCCGCGTCTGGAGGGCACCGTTCAAGCTGTAATCAATCCCGTCGCCGTGCGGTAGGTGAAGGCGTCAGTGGTCTTGCTTTAGGCCGTCTAATTTTCAGCGTTCGGCGGCTATCTCTCGATTTCCCTGCGATAGCGGCCGGGCGTGATGCCGGCTTTTTCCGAGAACACGGTCGTCATGTGGGACTGGCTTGCGAACCCGCAATCATAGGCGATTTCAGCAATGGTCTTGGTGCTGCCTTTGAGGAGCTTCTGTGCCCGCTCGACCCGTTTGAGGAGTATATATCTGTATGGCGTTTCGCCCGTCGTTGCCTTGAATGCACGGGCGATCTGCAGCGGATTTCGGTCGAGCACGGAAGAGAGATCGGAGAGTGAGAAATTATGGGCGAGGTGGTCTTCAATATAGCTGTTTAGCAAGGCTAGCTCTGCTTCGGAGAGATTGCTGGTCGTTGATTTTCCCGTCCAGCCGCACTTGAAGGTCATCAGGATCTCAAGGGCTATCCGCATATTGTTGGCTTCCGCCATAACTTTCCAGCCGGATTCATGGGATGCAAATGTGCGGTTCTGTTCTTCGATCAGTCGCGCGAGCCGGGGTCGGCAGACATTTGTCAATGGCTGAACGCTCTCCAATGTCGGCAGGTTTGGATCTATTTTCGCAATCCTGTCGAAGATCGAGGTGTCGATCAGCAACATGGTGTTGTCGACCCAGCCTTCAAAATCGTACTCCTGCCGCATGTGAGGGGGGCAAACGGTTACGTTTCCGGGAACCAGTTCGGTGGTCAGCTCTTCGCCTTCGTAGTTTGCATGCAGATGCCCGCTGCAGGTGTTTTGAAGAAGAAGTGTGACAAATGAATTGCCGGGGATTTCCGCTGTGTGAGTTCCTGTCATACCGCGCAGAGCGCGAATAAGCGGAACATCCTCCGACCCCAGAGTTTTTTCCTCTCTATTCTCTTCAACTTCACCGTCGAAATGGATCCAGTCCGTTGAGATGACGGTATGTTCCATCATGCGCTTAACAAGGCGCACTCGATGATGGAAATGTACAGGCAGCTTCGTCCGGAAGCCCCGAAACGTACTTTGGTCAAATGAGACTCCCCTTCCTCACAATTGGACGATAGCATACTCGACTGGAAAACCCTTTCAATTGCAGTCACTTTTTTCGAATTTCTGCCGAGGTGCCGCAATAATCTGAAAACCTTGAGTTTTGTCCGTTTCTCGGGGAAAATTCGGGCAATGCTGAAATCCGGGCGAAACGAGAAGGGGAGACCGATATGGCACAGCGGAAGGTTCTTATTACGGGCGCATCAGCTGGCATCGGTGCTGAGTTCGCCCGGCAATATGCCGCCAGAGGCTGGGATGTCGCGCTGACCGCGCGCCGCAAGGAGCGGCTGGAACAGCTTGCCGAGGAGCTTGAGGGCAGTTTCAAGGTCAGCACCCTGTCGATTTCAGCCGATCTGGGCAAGCCCGGTGCCGTGGATGTCATTCTGGCCGATATTGACGCTGCTGGGTGGCAGATAGACGGGCTTGTGAACAATGCGGGTTACGGCCTGCCTGGCACTTTCGCCAATACGAGCTGGGAGGATCAGGCCGCCTTTATGCAGGTCTTGTACATAGCGCCATGTGAGCTTGCCCATAAGTTGCTACCGGGCATGGTTGAGCGAAAGTTCGGACGGATCATTAATGTCGCCTCGCTTGCCGGATACATGCCGGGCTCTAGCGGCCACACCCTCTACGCTTCGGTGAAGGCCGGGATGATCAGGTTTTCTGAAAGTATGCAGGCCGAATCCAATGCCATGGGATGGGGCGTGAATTGTACTGCGTTATGCCCCGGCTTCACCTGGTCAGAATTCCACGATTTGAACGGAACCCGTGAGCAGACCAATAAGATGCCAGGCTGGATGTGGATGGACGCCGGGCCCGTGGTTCAGACGGGTATAGAAGCGGTGGAAACCGGTGCGCCCGTGCGGGTGCCGGGCGGGGCGAACAAGTTTCTCGCATCCCTGTCGAGGGTCCTGCCGGAGCCGGTCGCCCGGGCTATGGTGCAGGGGCAGACGAAGCAATATCGGCGGACGGAGTAGGCCGCTCATCGCACCAGGGGTCGCGCTCGCCGTCGCGTACGGCTTGGCCCGTTTTCAGGAGATGCTCGCCGAGGTCTGTGCCGTCATCGGTGGTGATATTAGCGACGACGCGGCCCGCATATTTGCCGAGTTTCACGTCGGTCAGGTAAAGTTCGTCGCCGACGAGATTGATCACCGTCTCCTTGGCGGCGTCGGCCTTCGCCCGTTCGGCGCGGCAGTTCGGCCGACTGATTTCTGGTGTATCGACGCCAGCGAGACGTACGGACACCTCCACGCTTTGGTTAACCCAGATATGAGCCCGGACCCGCACGGTATCGCCATCGATGACGCGGACGACTTCGGCGGGAATCGGCCCCGGTAGTGGGTCAGCGAGGGCGGATGTCGCCATGAAGAGACTGAAAAGTGGGAGTGTAAAACAACGCATTAAGGTTACCGTATAGGAAATCTATCCTAAAATTCTACCCTGAAATAATATTTACAATCAAAAATTGCATAATGCTTTCCGCTCGAATCCCAGATTTTTCACGGAGGGATCCGACACGCTGCCGAATTTTGTCTGGAAGGTTTTATGGACCGTTAATGCGCCGCCCTTTGAGAGCCCAGTCAGCCCGTTTCGCGCCTGGTCGTCGGCTCAGGTAGCTTTAGAAGCCTGCGTGCTGTGCGTCGGTGGCGCTCCTGCACCTGAGCCCCAACAATGCCGAGCGCCGTCGCCAGAACTGTCGCGTCGTCTGTAAAACCGAGTCCGGCGATAATGTCCGGGACCATATCGGTGGGCAGCACAAAATAGGCGAGGGCTGCAAACAGAACGCCTTTTGCCTTCATCGGCGTATCGGGATCAATGGCGCAGTAGTAGGAGGCGACCAGATCGTCGGCAAAGGGGATACGGCCTGCCACTTTGAGCACCTTCGGCAACAACTTTGATCGCGTTCGCCGTTCATTGCGCTCTATGACCAGCGGCAAGGATGCGGCTTCCGGATCTCCGGCGGTTTTTGCAATTGCCCTTGCGTCAGTCATTGGCGTTGTCCTCTCGATCTTATAGATCAGCGTTCAGAAAAACACTTTCAAGGGAGATCTCACACATGCAACTCGATTCCAGTATTTCCGCCGTGGTGACAGGCGGTGCCTCAGGTTTGGGCGAGGCGACCGCACGGCTTCTTGCGAGTCATGGCGTCAAGATCGGTATTTTTGACCTCAATGAAGAAAGAGGCGAGGCGGTTGCGTCTGACCTTGGCGGCGTCTTTGCTAAGGTAAATGTCACTTCCGATGATGAAGTCGATGCCGGGTTTGCGAAGGTCCGCGAGGCCATCGGCCAGGAGCGTATCCTTATCAATTGCGCAGGCACCGGAAACGCCGCCAAGACGGCGGGCCGGGACAAGAAAACCGGCGAGATCAAGCATTTCCCGATGAACGCGTTTGAGCTGATCATCCAGATCAATCTGATCGGGACATTCCGTTGCATTGCAAAATCGGCGGCTGGCATGCTCACCCTCGATCCATTGGAAACAGGTGAGCGAGGCGCGATCGTCAATACGGCATCGGTCGCCGCTGAAGACGGCCAGATGGGACAGGCGGCCTACTCTGCTTCGAAGGGCGGGGTCGTTGGCATGACCCTTCCGATTGCCCGGGATCTGGCCCGCGAGTTCATTCGGGTAAACACGATCCTTCCCGGCATTTTCGATACGCCGCTGATGCAGGGCGCACCGGATAATGTGAAACAGGCGCTTGCTGCGTCGGTGCCGAACCCGGCCCGTCTTGGAAATGCTGAAGAGTATGCGTCGCTTGCCGTTGAGATGTGCCGCAATGGCTATTTCAATGGCGAGGATGTGCGCCTTGACGGCGCGATCCGGATGGCTCCGCGGTAAGCTGCGGAGGCCCTAATCGGGCGGGCCGCTCTGCAGTCGCCATTGCAGGGTGAGGAATGCAAGTTCAGCGGCCATGAAGCCGACTGGCACGATGATCAGGTCGCTGATGCTCAAGCCAAGGCGCGTCAGATAACCGAACAGGTTGATGGCTGCGCCGAAGCCGAGACCTATGGCTCCGGCAAAGGCGACCTGTTGCGGGATTGGCTGAAGCCTCAGCCGCCCGCTGCTGATGGCAAGGACGATCACCCCTGCGAGGACAAGGGCGATACTGCTAATGACCAGAACCAGCTGCGGCGACAGGGCGTTCATCGGTTCGACGAGACGTCTATAGTCATCATTGCGCGGCAGGAAGACGAGGACGAAGACGTAGACCGGGATGGTGACCAGCAAACGCAGGCCATTGGTTTGCGGTCGTGTCTGACCGGTGGGTTGTGCGGCCATCTGGGACTGTGGCGATGTGCTCGCCGCGGCGTTTCGAGCTGACATGACTTTCAACAGGATCTGATAAACGATTTCGCTGACCACAAATGCGCTCGTAACGATGATCGCGAAATTGAGTGTGATGGCGCGGTTGGCCATCCCGTCGAAGAGATTATAGACGCCGGCAAAGGCGAGGCCGATGGCTCCCTGGTTGAGCACCCGGGTTATGGGCGGTGGTTCAGTCACGCGTTTCGAATTAACGAAGAGAATGCCCGCCGCAACAGCGACAAGCATAACTGATACGAGTAGATTTGTCCTCTGCGGGATCTGAGCGATCCGGCTGAAAAGGGGTTCCAGCGCTGGCCAGCGGGCGAGCCATCCAACAAACAGTAGATAGACAGGTATGACGATGAAAAGCCGAGTCATCTTCCGGTCATGGGCGAGCTGTCGTTTGAATGCAATGGACCGATAGGGGGATTTCCTAATGGGCGATGATCCGCTTATTATGGATCCGTGAGAGAAAAATTGTCTGTGAGGATACGCGCATATGGATATGACCAATAATAAGGCCCTGCGGAAGCGGGCTGAGACCGTTCTTCCAAATGGCGTCTATGGCCATGAATCCACAATGCTGCTGCCGGAGAGCTATCCGCAATTCTTCGAGAAAGCCGAAGGGGCCTATATCTGGGATGCCGATGGCAACAAGTATCTCGATTTCATGTGCGCCTATGGGCCGAACCTGCTTGGCTATGGCGAGGAGCGCGTCAGCCGTGCTGCACTAGACCAACTTGCCAAGGGCGATGCGATGACGGGGCCGACACCTCTGATGGTCGAGCTTGCTGAAGTCATGACCGGCATGATCAGCCATGCCGACTGGGCGATGTTCTGTAAGAACGGTACCGATGCGACCACGATGGCGAAGACGGTCGCCCGCGCGCAGACCGGGAAGCGGGTCATCCTCGTGGCCGATGGATCATATCATGGGGCAGTTCCGTGGTGCACGCCGGTGCCGACGGGAGTTATCCCGGAGGATCGAGCCTACATTCAGACCTATGAGTACAACAACGCCGACAGCCTTGCGGCAGCTGCGGCGGAGGCCGGGGACGATCTCGCGGGCATTTTTGCAACGCCGTTCAAACATGATGCGTTCACGGATCAGATGCTTCCGGACCCAGCCTATGCGAAGAAGGCGAGAGAGATCTGTGATGAAACGGGCGCGCTTCTGATCGTTGATGACATTCGTGCAGGCTTCCGTCTGGCAAGGGATTGCAGCTGGGAGCTGATCGGTGTCCGGCCGGATCTCAGCACATGGGGGAAGAGCTTTGCCAATGGTCATCCGATTTCCGCATTGCTCGGATCGAACAGTGCGAGGGCAGGGGCTGCCTCGATTTTCGCCACCGGGTCTTTCTGGTTCTCTGCAGTTCCCATGGCGGCGGCGATCGAAACGCTCAAGATTCTTCAGGATACAGACTATCTTGAGCATATTACCGGCTTGGGGGAGTATCTCCGCAAAGGATTGGGGCAGGCTGCCGAGGAAACCGGATTTACGCTTCGCCAGACCGGCCCGGCACAAATGCCACTATTCCTGTTTGAGGACGATCCTGACTTCCGGATCGGGTTTGCCTGGGGCGAGGCGATGCTGAAGCGGGGCGTCTACGTCCATCCCTGGCACAATATGTTCCTGTGCAGAGCAATGACGCAAGCTGACATGGACCTCACCATAGAGGCCGCGAAAGCATCTTTCCTGGAGGTGCGGGAGAAGCTTGGGCAGCTGCAACCGCACCCGCTTGTTGCCGCAATGCTGTATCAGGCGGCGGCGGAATAGGACTGCTCTCTGGCGGTCTAGGCCTCTGGCAGAATGATCTGCCCGGATAGATTGATCAGAACCTCTTCGGCATCGAAGAATTCAGCGCCTTCGGGCTCGTCGCCTTTGAACATGATGATTTCAGCCATGGCTTCATAGCTGACGCGCTCCTGGAAGGAGGTCGGTCCGCCGAAGAACGGGTCATGGAAGCCGCCAAAGGCTCCAAAGCTCGGCCCGAAACCGCGGCCGTAGAAGCCGCCGAACCTTGAAAATCGGCCATAGGGATAACCGACATTGTAGAAGCCGGGGTGTGGCCCGAAGCCGTAGAAATTATAGTAGAAGGGCGATGAAAAACCTGTCGCGATAAAGCGTGATTGAACGTCTGTATCGCGGCTGACAATCTGGAAATAATCAAACCCGTTCTGGGTTGTGAGTTCCGCTGCGCGATAGAGGAGATAGGTTTCTACAGTCTGACGTTCCGTGAGCGTATTACCTGAAAAGGAGATGGCCCAGCGATTGGTTTCAATCTGCTGGTCATTGTATCCGCCATCGGAGTTTACCTGGGGCTGATAGGGGGTCGCAGTAGCACAGGCCGCCAGAAAGACGAGGCCTGCTGCTAAGCTAAGAATGTTCTTCATAACTGTCGCTCCTTCGAGAGCGCTCTATTTCAGAGCAGTTTTTGCTCCGCACCCGACTGTTTTATTAACATTTGCAACATGAACGCCAAAGTAACGGGCGGGCCTCATTTCTCCACCTCAGGTAAACTCTTTGGTCTTTTCTCGCGCTGCGAAGACGAACTCACGAGGAGAGAATGTCTAGCTTTCGCTGGTTTCCGGGTCCGGAACACCCACAGCGTGAAAACCGGCATCTACGTGTATAACTTCGCCAGCGATGGACCGCCCGAGTGGCGAAAGGAGGTAAAGCGCGCAGCCAGCGACGCCTTCCATACTGGTGTCTTCCTTTAAAAGGGACCATTCACGGCCAGTGCCCATTAGGGATTTGCCGCCTCTTATTCCGGCAAGAGACAGTGTCTTCATCGCCCCTGCGGAAATGGCATTTACCCGAATGCCCTCAGGGCCCAAATCCCTTGCGGCATAGCGGGTGGAAGCTTCGAGGGCTGCTTTTGCCACACCCATCACATTATATGATGGTACGGTTCGTTCTGCCCCTAAGTAAGTCATGCATAGAATAGAGCCGCCATTGGGCATAAGCGCGGAAGCTCTCCGAGCGGCATCAATGAAGGAGAAAACGGAGATATCCATGGCGCGGGTGAAGCCTTCGCGCGTGGTGTTTGCCACCATGGAGCCCTGCAATTCGTCCTTCCCGGCAAAGGCGATCGAGTGAACGAGGAAGTCGATGGTGCCCCAGCGCTCTTTAACCATGTCGAAAGCCGCGTCCATTTGGGAATCGTCGGTCACATCGGCCTGAACCATGAAATCCTGACCTATGCTTTCGACCAGTGGCCGGACCCGGCGTTCAAGTTTTTCGCCCTGATAGGTGAAGGCAAGCTCTGCGCCCTGGGCGACGAGCTGCTGAGATATGCCCCAGGCGATGGAGTTCTGGTTCGCCACACCCATTACAATGCCGCGCTTGCCCGCCATCAGGTCACCGGTCGGAAATGCCCAGTCATCTGCCATGATTGTCGCCTCTTAAGTCTGGTCTGCCTGTTCGGCTGACAGCGCTAGGTGGCGTCAGAGTTAAGGTCAAGCGCTTGAAGCTGGCCTGAATCTTGAATTTCCCCCCTCAAGCGCGTTTTCGCTGCGCAAATGTGAGGTAGACAACCATGGCAAACCGCAATCTGCCGCAGTTTAGTGGATCTGAACGAAGCGTGCGTGCGCGCCGTATTCAGCGTCCGGAAAAACGGGATGTTCCGATCTTTGTTCTGGTGATCATCGGCATCTATATTGGCGTTCTGTCTTTCTATCTTATCGCTGAAGACAAGATTGACTTTGCTCCGACAGTGTCATCGTCAATCGAGACGGCTGATCCCGTCGCCCAGAAATTCGCAAATACGGATTTGCCCACGCCCTGACCTGAAATCTGTGGAGGGGCGGCGGCAATGGCGGAAAAGACAAATCTGACCAGATGGCTCGCAATAGCCGGCGCAGGGGTGATCGGGCTTTTGTCCTCTCTTTCCAACGCAAATACGCAAATCATCTACCACATAAGGTTCGAAACCGGGCCTGTAGTGATTGTTTGGGGGGACACCGCACCGGGTAAGCTTGTGGTGCCGATCAATTCGTCCGATAGGGGAGCGTTGCGGCACCACGAGATCGGTATTCAGCTACCTCTCGCGGGCCCCGGCGAGCTTGACCCGATTGAAACCGGTCTTTCATCGACGAGATCTTATCCCCTGGAATCGGCTGGGAGGTATTTCCACGTCGCATCGAACGCCCCGTTCTACATCGATGCGCAGCTGATATCAGCGGGCGCTCTGAGTGCACAGGCTCTAGAGGCGACCGTGTTTCGAATGGGTGTGCAAGTGTCGTCACCGGTCGGCCCGCGCTTTGGATCGAGCGCACAGTATCCCCATAGTGGCGGGCAAAATGCGGGGTTTTCTGAGCACTCTTTCTATCTTTCCGAGTTGCGGGCACCTAAGACGGTCTATCGCGGCAATCGGAAAACGGCGGCGCGGCAGGGGAGCATTGCCGATCAATCGGTGCGGTTTGTCGCAGAGCCTGTTCTTTCCGGCGTTAATAGCGGAAATCCTCTGTCTCATAAGGCAGCAGACATTCTGTTTACGGTCTACACGCCCTGAAACATGAATCAAATCCGCCCGATTTTCAGGCGAGGTTAAAGCTTCCCAAAGACCTTTATGATTAATCGCTTCATCAGAATAGAACACTCAGAGGCGTAGCTACTATGGGCGGTAGGGCTAAACATATCCTTCTGGGCGCGATTTGTGCTGGGCTAACATCGGTTGCTCATGCCAGCGTCCTCGACAATCCTGCATTTGATGTACAGGGTCTCGTTATCGTATGGAGCGCGGCCGCCGACGGCACTGTGCCCGTCGTGAGTGACTTTGTTGTGGAGACCGGCGCTCCGGGCGGTACAGATCTGATAGCAAACGATGCATTTACGGTGGTCACCGGCTCGCTCCTGACGACCCAGGATTCTACCGGCGCATTTGGTGGCATTCCCTACGTAATCAGCGATACGGCAAGCGGTGATATCAATACGGACTCCAATGGCGACGGGAATATCACCGGCGACGATGCTATCAGCGCGTTTGAGCTGAACCCGGCGATTGATACGCGTGTCGATGCTGTGTCTACCCGTACCAGTTTCTATGTTGCATCGAACACAGCCTTCAACATTACCGGTGAACTTACCGATCAGAATTCCGACATTGTCGGCATCAACCTGTCAGACTTCATCACTTTGGAAATGAATGTGACGGTCAGCGACACCGATGGCGGGTTGACCTTTGGCGGTGATGCCCAGGCCCCCCATTCCGGAGGGCCGACCGCAGGCTTTACCGGGCCAAACCCCCGTATCCTCTCAACGCTCGACAGCGGCGGCGCGACGGTTTTCTCGGGCAATCAGGCGACGGCTTCTAATCCGGGAACGATCCTGACCCAGTCGGTCCGCTTCGATCAGGTCTATTCCATCGGTTTTACCGGATATGACCTGTCCTTTGGCACGTTCGATTTCGATGCGACGGTCGTTTACACGGTCTTCGTGCCGTAGATCCGGCCTAAGCATTAAACTTTGAACAGATACTGCAGTTTGCAGCTGCTTATGCGGCGAAGTCTTAAGATCCCCAAAGAATTCATTAACCATTCACGGGCTTACTCTCCGGGCAAGAGAGGATGAGTGCCCATGCGTATGAAGATGTTCGCTGCTGAAAGTGTCGATGCTGCCCGTGCCCTGGTGTCTGCCGAGATGGGAGAAGGCGCGGTGATCCTTTCGGAACGCGAGGTCGACGGACGAGTGGAAGTTCGTGCTGCCACCGATGGTGGCCGGAAAGGCGGCGATAAGCCTCTATTCCTGCGCGGGCTGGAGCGTGATGAAGCACCGTCAACGGTTCTGTCCCACAGGCTGCGCGATACGCTGACATGGCATGGGGTTCCGCGCCGGTTTGTCGACCGCATCATCAGCGGTGTCGATACGGACATGACGGACCCCGCCGAAGCGCTTGCATCCGGTCTTGAGGGGCTGGTGCGGTGCGCGCCCATGACGTCTCGCCCCGAGAGAGACATTCTGCTAGTTGGTCCACCGGGCCATGGCCGGACCTCCACAGTTGCGAAACTTACCCGCAGGGCGGCCGTGGCGCAGACCGAGATCCTTCCCGTTGCCGCTGATTTCGACGCCACCGCAGGCGGCGAGCAGCTGTCGGCTTACCTCGAACTTGAACGCGCTCAGGTCCGCATTGCGCAGGAGCCGGACGCGCTCTTCTCCCTGCTGGATGAAGCGCGGCGACACGATCAGCGCTGCATTATCGATTTACCGGCGATCATACCATTCGATCAGGAAGACCTTGCGCGGCTGAAGGATCTCGTTGCTGCGATCAATGCCGAACCTGTTCTGGTGCTCTCCGCTGAAGGTCACCCCGAAGATCAGGCGGAGGCCGCCCGGGCCTATGCGGGTGCAGGGGTTCGCCGGGCGATCCTGACCAAGCTCGATGTCGCACGACGGCGAGGGGGTGCGATCGCGGCCCTGGCCAGTGCTCGAATTTCGCTGTCACATCTCGCTGTGACCCCATTTATCGGAGGAGGGCTCGTTCCGGCCGCTCCTGCAAGGCTTGCCGCACTCCTCATGGAGGATGCTGCCGGTGAGGATGCTTTGAGAGGAGCTGCGTAATGAGCTTCATGTTACGAAAATCGGTTGAAACCCCAGCGCCGATGCCGAGAACTCGGGTGCAGCCTGCATCCATCGTTGCCGTTGCTTCCGGTAAGGGCGGGGTCGGCAAGACCTTCATGGCGATCACACTCGCCAGTGCATTTGCCAAGGCTGGCAAGCGTACGCTTCTTGTTGACGGCGATCTCGGCCTTGCAAATGTCGATGTTCAGCTCGGCATAGCACCGGAAACCGATCTTGCCGCGGTCGTCTCCGGATGGGTCGAGCTGGATGACGCTGTTACGCCTGTCGATGGCGGCGCGGCCGATGGCGGATTTGACGTGCTTCCGGGCAGATCCGGGTCCGGGGCGCTTGCCGAATTGCCCCAGGAAGAAGTGGCGCGCCTTGCCGCCGGGCTTTCCGCGCTTGCCTTGCAATATGATCAGGTCGTCGTCGACCTTGGAGCCGGGATCGAGGCCAACTGCATGCGCCTTGCCAGAGCTGCCGACAAAGCGGTGATGGTGATCACCGACGAGCCGACATCAATGACCGACGCTTATGCCTTCATCAAAGTGCTGCGGGGCTATGCGCCGAAAGTTGAGCCTGTCATCGCGATCAATCAGGCCGAGACACGCTCGGCCGGTCAGCGCACCTATGAGGCGATTGCCCGGGCCTGCGAGACATTCCTCGGCTTCCGCCCCCGTCTTGCTGGCACGGTGATACGCGACGACAAAGTCCGTGAAGCGATCCGGCGGCAGCAGACGCTGATCTCGACCGAGCCAAGTTCGCAGCCAATTCAGGATGCGCTTGCCATCGCTCAAGGTCTGCTCGGCGGACCGTCACAGCCAGACCAACCCATGGTGAGCTAACAGGTTCGGTCTTCGTCAGTTCTACTCTGTATGCTGACAGGATACTATCTGAGCCTCAGGGCTTCTGCCCGGGTATGTTGATGCGGTTTGTAATCTCCGAAATACGTGTCAGGCTCTGGAGAGCGGCAGGTAAAGTGACAGCTGATTCAATGAATTCGTATGAATAGGTCACTATTGAAAATACCTGCCCGGGTGATGCATTTATTTGCGTGGCCGCAAACCAAAGATTGCCGCCGAGCATGGTCAGTAGAACGGCGAATATCAGCCCGTAAACAATGGCTTCGGTATCGGACAGCCTTACTTCGAAACGACGAAGAGAAAGTAAGTGATCACGGATGTGATCCTCTTTTGAATTTATCAGTACAGATACCTGTTTCTCAGTCTGCTCATTCAAACCTTGGTTCAGTTTGAAGAACCGGCTGCTGGATACGCTGTAAACGACGAGCGCTAGAAGTCCCGCGCCACCTGCCGAAACGGCCAGTATTGAATGAAAGGAAAACAGGATTGCGATGGCCGCAATAACCTGGACACAGGCAGTGAGGACGACCGGCGCTTCGATCTCCAGAAAATCGATCAGTTCCCGGCTCATATCCAGGCGGGCGGTAATGGATGATAGTGGTCGCTCTCTCGCCTGTCCGACGACGGCTTCACCAAGCGCGACACGCATCGAACCGTAGGCCCGCGTGTCGTAGGCGCGGCGGGCGACGCCGACAATCAGCAAAACTCCCATGGCCCCGATCAGGGTCAGAAACGCCGTCCTATCGCGATTCAACAAGCCATCAATAGATCGTCCGATCAGTAAGGGCAGTGCCACAAGGAGAATCGTTTCAAAAAGCGTCAGGCTCCATGTTATAAAGATTTTCCGCCAATATATTTTCGCGATCGATCGAAGAGAGAGCCTGCGATCAAGCAACATGGGACAACCTAGTGGTCCGGCTGTTTTAAGGCTACTGTGGGTGTCTCAGGCGTCCAGCCGGGCTTACCGAAGAGATACATCCACACCTCACCGAATGAGCGCGCTTTTCCGATGTCAGTGAAGAACTCCGGAAGCTCTGAAAACCAAACAGTGATCGGATTAACGCTGTTAAAATCTCGCTTCAGTCCGTA
Organism: Pseudomonadota bacterium; assembly: GCA_039196965.1. Taxonomy (GTDB): domain Bacteria; phylum Pseudomonadota; class Alphaproteobacteria; order Caulobacterales; family Hyphomonadaceae; genus CALLCD01. The sequence continues at coordinate 36,883 of JBCCUK010000022.1, forward strand.
ATTCGGGCGTTCTTCTTCGCGCTGGAATGTTCCGAACAGGCGGTCCCAAATAATCAGTATGCCGCCATAGTTTTTGTCGACATATTTGTCATCGCAACCATGATGTACACGGTGATTGGATGGGGTGTTGAGAAAGTCGTCCAGTACTCCCAGCTTCCCGATCAGCTCCGTATGGATCCAGCTCTGATAGGCGAGCACAATGAGCACGCCGGAGAAGATCAGCGCAGGCGGAAACCCCAGAAAGATCAGTGGCAAGTGGAAGAGGATGGAGATGACGCCTTCCAAGGGGCCAAAACGTATCGCCACGCTGGCATTCATGTGACGCGAGGAATGATGCACGGCATGTTGGGTCCAGAACACACGGACCTCATGGGCGATTCGATGCTCCCAGTAATAGATAAAGTCGCAGGCGAGAAGGGCGAGCGCTATTGTCCACGGCGCGATGGGAAGTGCCCAGCTCACATAGGTTTCACTAAGAAAAATGTAGCCGAGATAGGCAACTGAGAGCACAAAGGTCTCAATCAGAACAGATGGGATCTGTGTGGAGATGCTGGCGATCATGTCGAGATGGCCGCGCCCCCGGAACGATTTTTCAAAAAGGCCTTTGACGATTTCAATGACGAGGATTGCTGCTCCGATGAGGAGAAAAATCTCGTCGAATGAACTGGCGAATGCCTGAATGTCAGCAGCGGTCATTTTCTCCTCCTGCCGAGACCAGTGGTTAGCGTACGCCATGCCAAATCCGCCGCTTGGTTTTGGGTGGTTTCGCCGGCTTTGACATTTTCCCAAGCGGCATAGAGTAGATGATCGAATGCCTGAATGATCCAACCCGTTGGCACGCTTTTGTTGAACAGGCCTTCTGCTTTTGCCTCTTCCACCATGTCGCGGGTTTCGCGCTGTTGGCGGGCATATGCCGCCGCGATCTCGGGATCATTGTCAATCGGTTCCAGCGCCAGAAAGCCGTGACGGTCACCGAGCGGGATTAGAGCTGCCAGCACTCGTTGAAATGCCTCGGCGACGGAGGTGACGTTGGCACAGGCGGCTTCGGCCGCTGCATCCATTTCATCTATGGCAATGAGTGCCAGAGCACGCACAAGGTCATTACGGCTTGCAAAATGCCGATGCAATGTGGCGCGGCCGACTCCTGCGCGGTCGGAGATTTCGGAGAGAGCAGCACTTGGATCGCGGCTAAAAATATCAAACGCGGCTTCTATAATGGCGTCTCTGGTCGTTGGTCGTAGTGAATTTATCATGAGACAAATATGTCTCATATGAGATAAATGTCAATATCCGCCAAATATCTCATTTCGGAAAGAACACTCCGGACATCTCTTGGACCGACGCTCACGAACTGCTCCCATCGGTCTGCATTTATCTGCCTCTAACCCAGGCCGGAAAAAAGCCCAGACAGCTGTTCCGTGGGCTTCCCAAATCTTACGCACTCTGCCATTAGGCGCGCTTTCCAGTCGCTGGCGGCGTGTCCGATCCTCCCGTCAGCTATGCAGACCAGACCATATAGAAGAGAAAAACATGGCTCGCACTCGCAAACGCAAGGGTAATCCGGTTCACGGATGGCTCTGCTTCGACAAACCCCTCGAGATGACATCCACCCAGGCGGTGGCGCGGCTCAAGCGCTTTTATAATGCCCAGAAAGTTGGTCATGGTGGCACGCTCGACCCCTTGGCGACCGGTATTCTGCCTATAGCATTTGGCAATGCGACGAAGACCGTTGCCTGGGCCATGGATGCCGACAAAGACTATGCCTTCACCGTTAGCTGGGGGGTGTCTACGGCGAGCTATGATGCCGAAGGCGTGGAGATTGCCCGCTCTGATGTGCGCCCGACAAAAGATGCGATCGAGGCGGCACTGCCAGACTTTATAGGAGAGATCGAACAGGTTCCGCCGAAATTCTCCGCCATCAAAGTGGACGGCCAGCGGGCCTATGACCTCGCCCGCGATGGCGAGGACTTCGAGCTAGAGGCGCGCCCGGTCATCGTCCACGGGGCGGAACTTGCTTCCGTTGAAGAGGGGATATCGGCCACATTCCATGTTCGGTCGGGGAAGGGGTTCTATGTTCGGGCCATGGCGCGGGATATAGCCTATGCTCTCGGTACGGAGGGACACATTACGAAACTGCGGCGAACCCGAGTCGGCATCTTCGATGAAGAAAACGCCATCACTCTGGCGGAACTTGAGGCGCTTGCCGAGGTCGGTGACAAGGACGGGCTAATGTCGATGCTCGCCCCCATTGAAACAGCTCTGGGTGACATTCCCCTGGTTGATATCAACACCCATGATGCGAGTCAGATTATCAATGGCCAGCCTGTCGTGCTGTTGCCCCATGTGGTCGATCACTGGAAAGATAACCGGTCATCCAATCCCGAGGATGACCGCCTTGCTGTTGCCATGGATGGAGAGCGGGCTGTCGCTTTGGGAGAGGTCAGGGCCGGGCGTTTTCAGCCGGTCAGGGTGTTCGCAAGCTGATCTTCTCGCCGTTTCAAGCAAGCATGCGAGGTGCCCCTATATTATTGGTAAACACTTTATGTATAAACTCCGTCAACGAATTTAATAATTGAAAATCAGCATACGAATTTAACGAAATTTTCTGACTCATTTGGGACTCTGAGCACAACCAGACAGAGGTTGTGGGTGAATGTTCCTCGACAATATAACGATTAATGCTCTGGGGCAGTATCTCGGATTTTTCCTCCCGTCATCTCGTGTCTACTATCTCTATTTGATAACAGCATTGCTATTGGCGTTCTTCGCTTACCGGTTTCTCGACTATGATCATGATCATCACCATGAAGGTGATCATGGCAAAGGCGAGGAGAATAGGAAACATGCCAAGAGCTTCTTCTCCTATGTGTTCGATCCTGAGATCTACAGGCATCCGTCCACTTGGCAGGACATCAAGTACTTCCTTGTGAACGCGATCCTGTATTATGGGGTCGCATCGCAATTCTTGATCGGAACTCATGAGATTGCGGCGCTTGGAAACACCGCGTTCAATGAGTTCTTCGGACCCTTGTCGTCACCACTGATCTCAAATGAGCTCAGCCTCATCCTGTACACACTGCTCAGTGTGCTGGCGATTGATCTAGGCGTCTATGTCACCCATCGTGCACAGCATGAGATCCCGTTCCTGTGGGAGTTTCACAAGGTTCACCACTCGGCTGAGAAGCTGAACCCGATGACGTTGTTCCGGATGCATCCGGTGGACCTGTTCTTTACTGCCCTAGTGGTTTCCATTCTTACCGGTTTGTCTGTGTCGGGACTGTTTTATCTGACCGGGGAAACACCGCAGGAACTTACCCTGTTCGGGATCAATGTGATCACGGCCCTTTTCTATATCTTCGGATACAATCTTCGCCATTCGCACATATGGCTGAATTATCCGGCCTGGCTTTCGCGGATATTCATCAGCCCGGCCCAGCATCAGATTCACCATTCCGTCGACCCCAAGCACTTCGACAAGAATTTCGGTTTGATCTTTTCGATCTGGGATGGGCTGGGCCGGTCGCTCTATATCCCTCGCACCTATGAGAAACTTGAATACGGTCTCAGTAAGGAAGAGCCAAATCCATTTCGGTCGACTTTTGATATCTACAAAGAGCCTTTCGTCGCCGCAGGACGCATTTTTGCGAAGGAAACCCAGAAGCCGAGCCGGCGAGTGATTGCCGGTCTGTCTGTTTTCATTCTCGGAATGGGGTACGTGCAGCTTGCGAATGAGGGCAATCGCCAGATTGCGCTTGCAGAATTGCCGAGTGTCCATCTGGCTGAACTCACCTGGACGGAAATCGACCATGCTCTCCAGACAGGTTATGATACGGCCCTCATACCGACTGCAGGCGTTGAACAAAACGGGCCCCATGTCGTGCTCGGCAAACATAATCTCGTTGTAAAACGCACAAGCGGTGACATCGCCAAGACACTTGGGAAAACCCTTGTGGCTCCCGTCGTTGATCATGTCCCGGAAGGTGCGATTGCGCCCGAACCCGATGGACATATGGCGTTTGCCGGAACAATCAGTGTCCCTGATGATGTCTTCGAGGATATACTGTATGCATCTGCCGCCAGTCTGAAGGCTCACGGCTTCAAGAAGATTTTCCTTGTGGGAGATAGTGGCGGCAATCAGGAGGGGCAGGCGCGCGTCGCCCGCAAGTTGCAGAACGAATGGCGCGGTGAGGGAATGATAGTCGCCCATATCGGCGACTACTATAGCGGCAATGGACAGTTCGACTATTTGTTGGGCGAGGGCTATACAGATGCGGAGATTGGCTACCACGCTGGTATCCGCGATACGTCCGAGGTTCTCTTTATCGCTCCGGCCTCCGTGCGGCCACACGGTTTCACGCGATATGTTGATGGTGACAGTGGTTTTTCCGGTAACAGGGCCAAGGCAAGCGCGGATATTGGCCGGAAGATGGTGGAGCTGAAGGTCAAAGCGGCTGTGGATGAGATCCGTCAAGTGCTCGCCGAAAGTGACCGCAAGGTCGATGAGAATAGGATGGTTCGCCAGGATTTGGCATCGGCCGATCAGTTATAAATATCATCGGTGATGCAATAACTGATGGTCTTCAGGAGCTAGCGACGCTCATTCGCCTGGTAGATTGATGTATAGCCGACGGTAGCGCGGCGGCGATAATCGAACCCGGTCATGACTTCGTGCACTTTGGTGACCTGAAATGGTCGGTCGATTGTTTCGAGGTCTTCTACGAGGACGATGCGCGGCCGATAGGTTTTCCAGTCATTTGACATCAGGACGTCTACATCCAGACCTTCGCAATCCACTGACAACATATCGAAATCAGATTGGATGCCATTCTCGGCAAGCAAGGTTGCGAGGGGCCGAACGGGAATTGTGTCGGTATCTTTCAAGACGCCGCCATGGGATACGGCTCGATCCCGCGCGTCAGCATCGAAGGTGTTGAAGTCCGGATTATTGAACTTGAAATATTCGAGTTTGGCTTCTGTTTGCGAGACACCGAGCTGCTGAAATGTATCCCGGGGGCGAATGATCCGGTGGAGGCGGGCATGATCCGGATTCGGGTCGATGGTCAGACCCTGCCAGCCTCTGCGGTAGAAGAGATAAGAGTTCGATCCGAAATAGGGATGCCCGGCACCGACATCCACATAGGTCCCCCGCTGCGGCAAATAGCACTCGTGCAGAAGAAAGATGTCCTCGCCGCATTGCGAGTATGATCTGTCCCCCCGGCCAAGCATATCAGCACGTAGCCGCGCTGCTAGCCCCATGGACCGGTTGATGAGGTTGGTCTTCCGATTTCCCATCACGGTTTCCTTGTTCGGTCTTTCTTGTGCAAGTGGTGTGCCTTGTGGATTAATGGGGCTTATCAGTCAGCCTGTTATAGAGGAGCCTCGCGCGCTTTTCTCTCTTCCCAAATGGTCCCAAATGCGTCATAAGCCGCGCCAATGGGATAGCCCCTTGAAGCCTAACCATTCGCTGGTCGACAACCCGGCACTTGGCTTTTGGCATTGAGGTCCCGCAAACCGCCCAAAATACGGGCTTTTTTCAACCCGCCGCGAGGCGACAGAAGGATACGTTGTCGATGTCTATTACGGCTGAAAGAAAAGCAGAACTCATCCAGAAATTTGCCCGTGTCGAAGGCGACACCGGGTCACCTGAAGTGCAGGTGGCGATCTTGACCGAACGGATCACCAACCTGACAGATCACTTCAAGACTAATAAGAAAGACAATCATTCCCGGCGCGGCCTCCTCAAGATGGTGGCCAATCGCCGGAAACTCCTCGATTATGTGAAGAGGAAAGATGAGGGGCGATATCAGTCGCTCATCAAGGAGCTGGGGATACGCCGGTAAGGCTCCCCAAACAACCCGCCGCGTCATCCGGACCGGCGGGTTTTTTCGTATGTGAAAGAAAGCAAAACGTATGTTCGACAAGCAAACCGTGTCGCTGGAATGGGCCGGCCGCACACTGACAATTGAAACCGGGCGCATGGCGCGCCAGGCAGACGGGGCCGTCCTCGTCACTTATGGCGATACCACCGTGCTCGCCACTGCCGTTTACGCAAAATCGGCAAAGCCGGGGCAGGACTTCTTCCCGCTTACGGTCAATTATATGGAAAAATACTACGCCTCGGGCCGCATTCCAGGTGGCTTCTTCAAGCGCGAAGGCCGTCCGACCGAGAAAGAGACGCTGACCTCACGCCTGATCGACCGTCCGATCCGCCCGCTGTTCGTGAATGGGTTCAAGAATGAGGTTCAGGTTGTTCTGACCGCGATCTCCTATGACCTCGAAAACGACCCGGACATTCTCGGCATGGTCGGCGCGTCTGCTGCGCTCGTGCTCTCCGGTTCGCCTTTCATGGGTCCGATTGGCGCGGCCCGTGTTGGTTACAAGGATGGTGAGTACATCATCAACCCGACCGTCGACGATCTCGAAGAGTCCGAACTTGACCTTGTCGTCGCCGGTACTGAAGACGCTGTGATGATGGTTGAGTCCGAGGCGAAGGAACTCTCCGAAGACATCATGCTGGGTGCAGTGATGGCGGGTCATGAGGCCATGCAGCCCGTGATCAATGCGATCATCGATCTGGCTGAAAAGGCCGCCAAGGAGCCGTTCGACTTCGAGGCCGAAGATCACTCCGCAGAACTGAAGCAGATACAGGACCTTGTCGGTTCGGACCTTTCGTCTGCCTATCAGATTACGGAGAAACTCGCCCGTCAGGAAGCCGTTGGTGCCGCTCGCGAAAAAGCCGCTGAAGCGCTTGTCTCGACCGATGAGGAAGAGAAGGCGATGAGCGGCGAAGCGTTCAAATCCGCTTTCAAGGAAGCTGAGGCGGCGGTTGTTCGCGGTGACATCCTGAAAACTGGCAAGCGCATTGATGGCCGTGCCCTCGATCAGGTTCGCCCGATCCTCGCCGAGGCAAGCGTCCTGCCGCGCACCCATGGGTCGTCGCTCTTCACGCGCGGTGAAACCCAGGCGCTCTGTGTGGCCACGCTCGGAACCTCCGATGATGAACAATTCATCGACGGTCTCGGCGGCACGACCAAAGCCAAGTTCATGCTGCACTATAACTTCCCGCCTTACTCGGTCGGTGAGGCAGGGCGCATGGGCGGCACATCCCGCCGCGAAACAGGCCACGGCAAGCTCGCTTGGCGTGCGCTGCAGGCTGTTCTGCCGGAGCCGGAAGAATTTCCATACACGATCCGTCTTGTCTCCGAGATCACCGAGTCCAATGGCTCGTCGTCCATGGCGACGGTCTGTGGTTGCTCCCTTGCCATGATGGATGCCGGTGTACCGGTCACCCGTCCGGTATCGGGCATCGCCATGGGCCTCATCAAGGAAGATGACGGCGTTGCGGTCCTTTCCGACATTCTCGGCGACGAAGATCACCTCGGCGACATGGACTTCAAGGTTGCGGGGACCACTGAAGGTCTCACCAGCCTTCAGATGGACATCAAGATCGCCGGCATTACCCGCGAGATCATGCAGACTGCCCTCGACCAGGCGAAGGCGGGCCGCATGCACATTCTCGACGAGATGGGCAAAGCCCTCGGCGAGTCTCGCGATGAGCTCTCCGACAACGCGCCTCAAATGGAGATCGTAAAGATCCCCGTCGACAAGATCCGCGACGTCATCGGCTCCGGCGGTAAGACGATCCGCGATATTGTTGACACGACCGGCGCTAAGCTAAACGTCGATGATGATGGCACGATCCAGATCTCGGCCCTCGATAAGGACTCCATCGAAGCAGCCAAGAAGCGGATTCACGAGCTGACGGCGGAAGCTGAAGTCGGCGGCATCTATCAGGGCAAGGTTGTCGCGATCAAAGACTTTGGGGCCTTCGTGAACTTCTTCGGTCCTAAGGACGGTCTCGTCCATGTTTCGCAAATGGCGAATGAGCGTGTCGGCCACCCGAAAGACGTCGTGTCCGAAGGACAGGAAGTCTGGGTGAAGCTGATGGGTTTCGACGACCGCGGCAAGGTGCGCCTGTCCATGAAAGTCGTTGACCAAGAAACCGGCGAAGAGATCGCCAAGGAAGAAAGCGCTGACGCCTAAGCGAAAGCGCCGTCTGACATAAGCGCTCGCGAAATCGGCGCTGAATTCTTAGATTAGGAGCCATGCGCATTGCATGGCTCTTTTTCTTTGTGGGCATTTTGGCAGCGCCCACCGTTAGCGCGACCTGCGAGTATCGGCCAGAATGGCGTGGGACCGATACGGCGTCCTATGTCGCTGATGCGCGGGTTTGCCTGGAGGAATTGAAGGACGGATTCTGGGTCGATGAAGCCGTTGAAGAAGAGGTGTTCGACCGCGTGAATGCAGCTCGCCGGGATGCTGGATTAGAGCCGCTCGAACTGCGAGAGGGTCTCCTCCCGGCGGCACGCCTGCATAGCTTCGATATGGGGCAGGACTGGTTCTTCGATCACAAGGGACCTGATGGACGCTCGGTCAGCGACCGCGTTGCTGCCCTCGACCGCAGACTGATGCATTCCGAAGTCCGCGAGAATATCGCCCAGATCAAAGGTGATTTCGACTGGTCGGAAACCGGTGAAATCCTTCACAATATTCTCTTCAACAGCGACGGGCATCGAGAGAACATGCTGGCCCCGCGCCTCACCCATATGGCTATGGGTATCGTGCGCACTGAGGATGGGGCGTGGATCACGCAGGTATTCGTGCGCAAGGAAGGCGAGTTGGAGCGGGATGCACCGCTGTCAACTCCCGCAAGCTTGAGTGTTTTGCCAGCGGCCCGGCTTTCCGACTGGGCATACCGCGAAACGCGCCTTCTTGCCGGGGAGGAGGAGCTCGCAGTGGGTGGCAAGCCGAGTGACTATCGCGGCGATGGGCAGGTGCTTGTCGTTGGCACCCGGCCCATAGATGAGCTGCAATATGAGATAATAAATCTGATTGGCCCGTCGGTTACGGTGACCGATTAGACAGACCGTCTTGACGATTTGCCCGTGAACGTGGAACGCCTGTCAGGATTACCGGGAGGCTCCATTTGTCAAAGCGAAAACCCTATATTGTTGCCCTGAGCGGCGGGTCCGGATCCGGGAAGTCGACCCTATCCAGTGCCATCGTGGACCGTCTTGGCCGGGACACGGTCGTTCTGTTCCACGAAGATGCCTATTATTGGCCCCGCGACCACTATCCTGAATCCATGCAGGCGTCGGCGATCAATTACGATCATCCAGCGTCCAAGGACACCGAATTTCTTGTGCGCGATCTGGAAACTCTGAAGCGGGGCGAGCCGATCGAGCAGCCGGTCTACGACTATGCGCTCCATGATCGTTCAACGACTGAGACACGGAAGATCTCGCCAGCACGGATTGTGCTGCTGGAAGGGATACACACGCTTTCCATTCCCGGTACGGAGCATCTGATTGATTTCAAGGTCTATGTTGATACGCCGGATGATCTGCGCCTTGCCCGCCGTATCCGTCGCGATGTGGCCGAGCGGGGCCGTGAGCTGGAAGGGGTTCTGTCACAATACATGAACACAGTGCGGCCCGCCCACTATGAGCATACATTTCCGGCGAAGTTCGTTGCTGATCTTGTCATCGCCGATGAAGGGCTGCCAGCTTTCGGTGATGTGCGGCCATCGGAGGCTGCGATAGAGCGCATGCTCGCCCCGGTGCTCGACCGGTTGCAATCGGCGGGCGTCGTGTAACAGTTGTTCTCGAGGCAAACACAAGCGGGGGCAAAGCAATGCGTTATCTCTTACTCTCCCTAGGTCTCGCATCTGCGATGGTGTGCGGGCCTGCTCTTGCCCAGCCCGATTACGATGCCGAGGCGATCCGGGCCATGGAAGCATTCGACTCTACCGGCTTGACCGTAGCTGTCTCAATTGATGGCGAGATCGTTCACCAAGGGGTCTATGGCAAGGCCAACGAAGCGACCGATGCGCTGATCACGACGGATATGCTGTTTCCCATAGCTTCAATATCCAAGGCCTTCACGACTACGGCGCTCGCCATCCTTGTGGACCGAGGAGATGTTGAATGGGACGCACCGCTTCAAGCCTATATTCCGGAATTCCAGATGTCCGATCCGTGGGTGAGTGAGAACTTCACCGTCCGCGATGCCCTGACCCACAGGTCCGGTCTTCCCCTTGGGGCAGGGGACTTACTGTTCGTACCTGACGGGAAACCGAGCGTCGAGGACATCATCTCGGCCCTTGCTTTTCTGGAGCCGAGCTCAGGCTTCCGCTCTGAATATGCCTATGACAATCTCCTTTATGTGGTCGCGGGTGAGGTGGTGACCCGTGTTTCAGGCGAGGACTGGTCGGACTTCATCACCGAGGAAATCCTGAAACCCGTCGGGATGGATAGCTGCGCGGCCGATATATCCCGCATCAGACCGGACCACGCTGTGGTCACGGGCCACGAGCGCGCCGCAGGTGCGGAAGAGGGCGTACCAATTGACGAACGGCAGAGCTTCGGTCCTTCAATGGCCGCCGCCGGCGGTATCTATTGCACCACCGGCGATATGATGACCTGGGCGCAGTTCTGGATTGATGGCGGTGTGACGGCCACCGGAGAGCGCCTGATCAGCGAGGAACAGGCCGAGGAGGTCTGGTCCGGTGTGACACCGACCAATACCAGGAAAGTTCTGAAACAGAGCGGCCTTACCCAACAAACAGTCTACGGCCTTGGCTGGGTTATTCAGGATTTTGACGGAACGCTCATGCTGTCCCATGGCGGCGGGTTTCCGGGGGTTGTGAGCGGCTTTTATATTCTGCCGAAAGAGAAGATGGCCATTTTCGCTTCGGCAAATGACTATCGGGCGGCGGCGCGGGCGTTCTCTCACCAGATTGCCGACGGTCTGATCGGTGACCAATCCTTCGATTTTATCGGGACGTGGGGAAACCTGTTCAACGAAGCCATTGAAGAGGCTGTCAGTGCGGTTTCCGGAGCGGTGACAGCACCGGAAGGGGCCGCGTCTCCCGGCGTTCCCTTTGAGCAATATGCCGGTCTTTACAGAGATCCCTGGTATGGAGACATGACGGTTCACTATGGAGATGACGGGCTGAGCATCGATATGGGGCGGTCTGAACTTCTTGATGGCCCGCTGACCCACTATGACGGGGACCGCTTTGCTGCCATCTGGCCGAACCGGACGATGAATGCCGATGCCTTCGTGACCTTCACGATGGAAGACGGTCAAGTCATCGGGGCCCGGATGGAAGCGATTTCGGAGCTCACCGATTTCTCCTATGACTTCCACGATCTGAAGTTCGAGAAGGTCCCGGCTGAATCGGATCAGTGATCGCCACTGCATGGTGCCGCTTCTTTCGTGAAATCACCCACCCTCCGGCGCCGCTCCGCCGCAATCGATTCCCATTGTGAGGGTTCAATCACTTTGGAGGATGCACCCATGACAACATTCTGGTCAAAAACCTGGCCGAAATCTCTTTTCGCCGCCATGGCGACTTTAGCGCTGCCAATCGCGGCTATGTCTAAAGATGCGCCCCCCGTCCGGCCTATCGGTCAACCTGCTGTCGACACCGGAGTTCACTCCTATATCCTGCTCGACCGTACAGGCTCCATGTCGGATATTTGGGATGAAGCGCTCAGCTCGGTGAACGCCTATGCGAAGTCCGTTGGCGAGGAAGAGGCTGGCGAGGCTGATATCGAGACAATTGTGAATCTTGCCGTGTTCGACGCCCAGGAAGGCCTGCAATTCGATGTTCTGCGCCGCGGCATTGAGGCGGAGACATGGAAAGAGGTCACAAATGATGAAGCTCATCCGCGCGGTATGACCCCGCTTTTCGATGCCATTGGCCGTATCGTCGCGCTCGCAGAAGCCGATGCGCCGGAAAAGGCGGTGCTGGTGATCATGACAGACGGGCTGGAGAATGCCTCCCGGGAAATGACGGGGGAGGGCGCAAAGGCAGCTCTTGACCGGGCGAGAGATCGCGGCTGGGAGGTTGTCTTTCTCGGCGCTGAGTTCGCCAACTTCTCCGATGCGGAATCGGTCGGCGTCAGCTCCGGACAGTCGATCGCCGTCGGTTCCCAGCAATTTGGCATCACCATGGAACGCCTCGGGAAAAAGTCGCGCTATTATGCTCAGGAAGCGGAAGCGACCATCGAGTTTGACGATGAAGACCGCGCCGTTGCCGGTGAGGAAGAGGTGAAACGGAAGAACGGCCAGCGCTAATCCTCACGCCTCACTGAAAATCATAGCTCCCGCGCAAATCTTGTGCGGGGGCTTTTTCTTGCCGGGCGCAAGGTTTCTTTCTAAACCACGCCAGCGCAATCAGGGGCATATCATGAGTCAGACACTCCTCCTTCTGCCGGGTGACGGCATAGGACCCGAAGTGACAGCTGCTGTGGCGCGCGTCGCCGAGGTTTTGGTTCCGGACCTCAAGCTCGAAAATGCGCTGGTCGGCGGGGCGGCGTACGATGCCGAGGGAGATCCACTCACTGAGGAAACGCTGAACCGCGCCAAAGCTGCCGATGCCATTCTCTTAGGTGCTGTCGGCGGACCGAAATGGGCCGATGTGCCGCGCGATAAGCGCCCGGAGATGGGGCTGTTGAAACTCCGCAAAGGGCTAGATGTGTTTGCCAACCTCCGGCCCGCATTCTGCTTCGCACCGCTGGTGGATGCGTCCAGCTTGAAGCGCGAGCTTGTCGAGGGACTCGATATCATAATTATCCGTGAACTGACGAGTGGTGTCTATTTCGGGGAGCCGCGGGGTATTGAGACAGGTGCCGACGGCATCCGCTATGGCTATGAGACATCGCGTTATACTGCGCCTGAAATCCACCGCGTGGCCCGCGTGGCGTTTGATATTGCCCGGGGGCGCGGCGGCCGGGTGGCGTCAGCTGAGAAGTCGAATGTCATGGAAAGCGGCCTGTTCTGGCGGCAGGAAGTTGCGGCCTTTCACAAGGCTGAAGGGGAGGGTGTTGAGCTTTCCCATATTCTCGCCGATGCCTGTGCCATGGAGCTTGTCCGAGCGCCGAAACAGTTTGACGTTTTGCTCTGCGGCAATCTCTTCGGGGATATTCTGTCCGATGCGGCAGCGATGCTGACCGGGTCCATCGGCATGTTGCCGTCGGCCAGCCTCGGCGCGCCCGGAACGCCGGGCCTTTATGAGCCGGTCCATGGATCCGCACCGGATATCGCCGGCCAGGAGATCGCCAATCCCTGCGCCACGATTCTGTCGCTTGAAATGGCTCTGCGCTGGTCCCTTGGAAGACCGCAGGAAGCCGACCAGCTGTTTGCAGCCGTAGAGGCCGCCCTTGCAGGTGGTGCGCGCACGCGCGACATTGGCGGCGACATGACCACAGCCGAGATGACCGATGCGATCATTGAGGCTCTCGGGGGCTAATCCATCCTTACCTGGCCTGAACAGAGTATTCAGGTAGCTAAGTCCCTGGAGGAACCAGAGCCAACCGGAACCGGGTCTCTCGCCGGACTTGTTTCGGCAGGTGCCTCTTTCTCCCAGCTGAAGTCCGGTGTGATGCGGCGTGGCCGCCAGACACCTAGGATGACATTCGCCATTGAGACGGCCATGACGATGGCGAGCGTGCCCCATTCGAGAGCGATGAGAGAATCCAGAGCATCGGTGGGGGCCGTGCCCGCGGCAATTTCGGCAGCTTTCTGTTCTGCGATCGAGGCCTTAGAGCCAACAATGCCGAGCACGCCCTCGAACAGGAGTATGCCTGTCATGGCTTTCAGCCAGACCCAGCCTTTACTGATGAAGGGTTCGTGTACCACCATGGAGAGGAGGCCGGAGGCGGCCACCAGAACGAATGATGGCAGGATCACATAGTTGCTGATCACGGAGATCGAGCTGCGCAGATCGGCATAGGCGGCAGGGGTTTCGGGCACTCCCACAACAAGCAGAACGAGATAGCAGGCAAGGCCGCCGATCATGCCGCAGGCGGCCACCGAATGTAGAATTTTCAAGGTCTTCCGCGCGCGTTGCATCGTAATTGTCTGTTCTGTCTCCCATGGAGAAGCTAGGCCGATACCTCACTGAAACACGAAAAGACCGCAGATCAAATGGTAAGACCACCTTCCGGGACCTAGCCGCCGTCAGGAGAGATTCTCGTGGTCTGGACCTCACCTTCGGCTGCACCGACGAGTTTGACATACTCCCCCGCGGCCCAGCGCTCCGCCATATTGTTCCAGAAGGTTGAATAGGCGTTACCGGAAATCCCGGGCGCGAAGGACATGATCGAGTTTTCCGGATCCGACAGGTCCGCAACAAGCCTGTAGGTCGCGCCGCTTCGCTGATAGAATTCGAGGTTGGACAGGAGATCGTCCGGCGGCGCAGACCTTCGCCCTGCAGCCTGATTGAGGGTGTTGTCCCCGCCAGGGCTGACAATCTCGGTCTTTGTCAAGTCATCGAGAACCGGAACATAGGACCAGGAGAAGAAGGCCGGAAACTGCGCCTTATGCTCATCCCGCCAGCGCCAAGCATCCATATCCGTTCCGTGCTCACGCTCCAGCGCGTCGAGGGCCATCTCGATCGCTGCATTGACAGTGTCGGCGCAGGACTCCTGTTCTGGCGTCTCAGCTTTGTCGCACCAGTCGGTCTCACCCTCGATGGCGTTGGAAATCGCGAACGCATTCGGATAGGTCCCTGCACCGGGGCCAGCATTCGCATTTACGATTTCCTGTTGCAGTGCCAGTTCAATCGTCGAATAGATCAACGGTTCGGCCCTATCGGGTGACATTTCATAGTCCCAGTCGCCGAGCAGCGCCATCGCCGCCTTTGCGCGATCTGTCCGCATAGGGAATTTTAAAAGACGTTCGAGCACATATTTCGCCTGAGCCGAATGGATGTCGGTTTGCACATCGGTAATTGACGACAAATCATGCGCCTTGTCGCCCTCCAGCATTTCTTATGACCGCACGACCCGCCAGGGTGAGGAATAATTGTCCGAGACCCGGAAGGGGATGGAGGCATCGGCAGCTCTGCTATTGGAGTCGGCCACCCAGCCCTGTTCTGGATTAAAGATAAAGGGAAGGTCATCGAACGGGATGTACCCGTTCCATTTTCCCTCGCCGAGCCACCCCTTTGCCAGGCGCTGACCATTCCAGCCATTGACCACGTTCCGGTCGGGCAATCTTGCCGCCATTTGTACACCGATATTTCCTTCAATGTCGGCGAAGGCAACATTGTTCGTCCACTCATAGTCGCGCAGCGCATCGCGAAACTCGTCCCAGGAATGGGCGCGGCTCATTCTCACGATCGATTGCATCGTAGTTTGGCCAACTTCCACGGCAACATGATTGCGCACAACCACATAGCCGGGCCCGAAAACGTCTTCAATGATCGAAAAGTCTTCCGAAAGCCCGCCGCCTGATTGCCCGTCGTCCTCTAATACAGGATCGCTGACCACGATGCCGTTTCGCGTGCTCCGGATCGTGATTGTCCGATCTTCCGAGCCCTTTACAGGTATGGAAATCTCTTCGGTCTCAAAGGGGAGAGATCCGTCTACGGCCAAATAATTGTCCGGGTTTTCGGGATCCACCTTCTCGATCACATAATCGAACGTATCGGCATAAAGATGGGTCATGCCCCAGGCGATCCTGTTGTTCTGACCGAAGGCGATAGACGGCGAGCCAACCCACGCCGCACCCGCGATAAAATCATCGGGCAGGGTTATGGTCAGGGGATAGACCGGGGCGGGTGCATGGGTAGGCAGATGGGGGTCGACGGCGAGGATCGGTTTTCCCGTCGTCGATTTCGATGGGCCGACAACAAAGAAGTTTGTACCGCCCCTGTCTTCCGCGTCGGGCATACCCTTTGCGTCCGCTGCTTGAGTATCCGCCTCCGGAGCCGGCCGGAAGTCCCGGTAGAGCGTTGGAAAGTCCTCCGGCAATTCACGCAATAGCAGCTCTGCGGAACTCTCCGACAGGGCTTTCTCGACTTCCAGGAGGAAAAGCTCGCGCTCGCCATCGGTGGCGGTCTCGGAATTGATGGTCATGAAATTGTTTGAATCACCGGCGGTCCATGGCTCCGGCTGCACGCCGAGTAGCCCCCATTCCGGCGAGGAGGTGGCCTCGCCGCTATCTATGGCGAGGTTTACCCCATCGGCGAAGGCCTGGAAAATGGTCTGAATTTCGGGATCAATTCTCCGAAGTGTCTTTTCTGCCACCCGTGGCAGGGCGGAATGCACCCTGTAGGCAATATCAGTGCTGAGAAGATCCTCGCCAAAGACCTCGGCCGTGCGGCCGGCCACGGCGCGGCGCATCATCTCCATTTGCCAGAGCCGGTCCTGTGCCTGCACATATCCCATGGCAAAGGCCGCATCGCGGAAGCTCGCCGCTTCAATGTGCGGCACACCATTGCTGTCGCGAACAATCGTGATCTCGCGCTCAACCTTGCCGCTCCGAAGGGTTTTCTCATAATCGGGGAGGGTGCTTTGAAGCCAGAGGAATAGAGCTATGGTGAGGAGCAATACCAAAGCGATCGCGACACCCAGACTATAAATTGCAATCCGCTTCATCGCGTTCTCCCCGTCGGCGAGATCATTCGTACACGCCTGTTAGGCTCAAATTTATACGTAAAAAGCGGACACGCGCCAGCGATCAGCGATATTTTGGAACGTCGTTCCGGAGAAGCTTAGCTGTAGTCGGCAATCCTGCAGAGCAGCCCGCCACGCAATTCGAAGAAGCTTGCGCCGCGCACTTCCACCATCTCCCCGGCTCTCACACCGTTGGGCAGATCAACCGCGGCCTTGCCCTCAAAGGTAATCTCCGCCGAGGCCTTGTTGCCCGCTTCGAGGAAATTCAGCACTTGCTGACGCCTGTAGGAGAAAGCGTTGCCGGAGAGCTGCGCCACCTCTGCCATGGCGTCGCGCCCCTCAAGCCTCATGGATTGCCCGGTATTGGAAATGTTCTCGAACACGACATCCTCGGTGACGCAGGCAAGCATACCGTCTATGTCGCGGTCATTGTAGCATGCTATGTAGCGGCTGACGATGTGATCATCGAAGGCCATTGGATCTCCAGCGCGTTCGGTTTCTGTCGGCATGTTAACAATTACCTCGATTGGCTAGCAGGGTTTTGCACTCTTTACCAATTGGGCGTATGACGCGCCTTCGTGTCTGTTCTGTTGCAGATACTCGATGGATTCTAGCGGAGATGTCTACCATGGCCATTCGTGTTGCGATTGTCGGTGCCACCGGAAATGTCGGTCAGGAACTCTTGAACATTCTCGATGAGCGGGGCTTCCCGGCGACTGAAGTGTTCGCCATAGCCTCGCGCCGGTCGGTTGGCCGTGAGGTGAGCTATGGTGACGCCACGCTGAAATGCCAGAATCTCGACGACTTTGATTTTTCCCAGGCCGATGTCGCACTCATGTCAGCTGGCGGCAAAGTCTCCAAGGAATGGAGCCCGAAGATCGCGGCAACCGGGTGTATCGTCATCGATAACTCCTCGGCCTGGCGTCTTGACCCCGATGTGCCGCTGATCATTCCGGAAGTGAATTCCGACGCGATTATGAGCTATGGCAAAAAGAACATCATCGCCAATCCGAACTGCTCCACGGCGCAGCTCCTCGTGGCTTTGAAGCCTCTCCATGATGCCGCGAAGATCAAGCGTGTGATTGTCGATACCTATCAGTCTGTTTCCGGGACGGGCAAAGACGCCATGGATGAGCTCTGGAACCAGACCAAGGGTATCTATGTCAACGATCCGATCACGCCGGAAATCTATCCCAAGCAGATCGCGTTCAATGTTATCCCCCATGGCGGTGATTTCTTGCCGGGCGGCTATACGACCGAAGAGCAGAAGCTCGTCGATGAAACTCACAAGATGCTCGATCCGAATATCAAGCTGTCGGCAACTGTTGTCCGCGTGCCGGTCTTCGTCGGCCATTCCGAGGCTGTCCATGTCGAGTTTGAGAACCCGATCACGCCTGGCTCGGCCCGCAAGATCCTCCGCGAGAGCCCCGGTCTGATGCTTGTCGATAATCCGGAAGAAGAGCAGTATATCACGCCGGTGGATTGCGTCGGCGAATGGGCGACCTATGTCTCCCGCCTTCGCCGCGACGAGACAGTGGAGAACGGTCTCGCTTTCTGGGTTGTCTCCGACAATCTCCGCAAGGGCGCAGCGCTCAACGCGGTGCAGATCGCCGAAGAGCTGATGAACCGCGGCGTGCTCAAGCCGGATGTGATTGAAGTGGCCTGACCATGGAGCGGGGAAGGGTTGTCGCCGTCGCAAAGAGTAGCGATCACACCTTCTCCAAACCGGTCTGCGAACAGATTACGCTGGTCGCGGGTCTGGGTGCTAAAGGCGATGCCCATGCGGGGGAGTTGATAAAGCACCGGTCCCGTCTGCGCGTCGATCCGACCCAGCCCAATCTTCGTCAGGTTCACCTGATTCACAGCGAATTGCATGACGAACTTCGTGAACAGGGCTTCGATGTGGCTCCAGGCATTATGGGCGAGAATATCTCCACGCGGGGCCTGGACCTGCTCGGCCTGCCCCGCGGAGCCAAACTCCATATTGGTACTTCGGCCATCGTCGAGGTCACTGGCCTGCGTAATCCGTGCAAACAGCTGGATGATTATCAGGATGGGCTGACCCAGGCCGTACTTGATCGTAGCCCCGATGGCGGGCTGATCCGCAAGGCAGGCATTATGGGAATTGTGCTCGCAGGGGGCGAGATAAGGGCTGGCGATCCGATATCGGTGGCTATGCCTCCGGAGCCGTATGAGAAGCTGGAGCGGGTTTAGCCGCTCTCATCGATCTATAAGAAAATACAGCTGGTGAGCGCTTGCGCTCCCTGCTAAGCGCCCTACATGTCGACCGATTTTCGCCTTGGATTTATCACCGGCCTAGCGGCCTATCTCCTTTGGGGAATGATGCCGGTTTACATCAAATCGGTCGCTCATCTACCGGCCGACTTGATCCTTGTGCACCGTATCATCTGGTCTCTTCCGACCGGCCTTTTCTTCCTGCTGATCGCCCGGCAGTGGGGAGCGCTCAAAGCAGCTTTGCGCAGGGAACACCTGCTTTGGCTCGGCCTTTCTGCCACGCTCATCGCATCGAACTGGCTCGTTTATATCTGGGCGGTCTCGATTGACCGGGTTCTGGAAGCAAGCCTCGGCTACTATCTTAATCCTCTCCTCAATGTCGTTATTGGCGCGACCTTTATGTCAGAACGATTGTCGAAAGGGCAGTGGAGTGCCGTTGCTATCGCGACAATTGGCGTCGCCATCATGGCTGTTGCTCTCGGCCGGGTGCCATGGGCTGGCCTGTTCCTTTGCTGCACCTTTGCTTTTTACTCGGTCATCCGGAAACAGGTAAAAGTCGACAGTCGTGCTGGCTTTGTCATTGAGGCGGCTATCCTGTTTCCTCTCGCAGGGCTTTGGCTTTCCCACCTTGGCTCGTCGGGCACACCCGCCATGGGAGATAGTGGCGTAGATACCTTGCTGCTGATGGCGGGCGGCCCTGTCACCGCCGTACCTCTCATTTTGTTTGCCCTGTCGGCCAAGCGCCTGCGGCTCTCCACCATCGGGATGATGCAGTATATCGGTCCGACCATTCAGTTTCTTCTCGGGCTTGCCTATGGCGAGGTGTTCAGCCTTACCCATGGGGCCGCCTTTGCCTGCATATGGATTGCGCTCTTCGTTTTCACCTTCGATGGTTGGCGGGCCGAGAACCGTCGGCGTACGGCTCAGCCAGCCGAATAGCCATTTCCGCCCATCCTGAATCGGAGGGGCCTTCTATGTCGAAGATCGGTCCTGATTGGCCGGATTTTACTCAACGAAAGCGGTCAGCACGTGTTCGGCAAGCTGGGCCATAATCGTATTGTCTTCACCGTCATGGCCGGTGATCACGATGGTCAGGTCAAGATCCTCAACAATGATGATGCGTTGTCCGCCGCCGCCCCAGGCAAAAGCAGCATTGTAGCTGTGGTCACCGACCGTAAGAGGCGTTTGATACCAGAAATAGCCATACCGGTAGCTATCGGGCATCCAGTCCTCGGTTGGCTCAACAATCCCGCTGGTGGCCTTTGCGAGATAGTCCTCGGGAATGAGTTGCTCTCCTTCCCATTCGCCCCCATTCAGAACCAGGTCGCCTAATTTCAACATATCGCGCGATGTCATGCTCACGCGCCAGCCAGCTTCCGGCAGACCACTAATATGATCCTGCCAGTGATAATTTGTGATGGCCAATTTATCGAGAATCTCTGTCTTGATGAAATTCTGAGCTGTGCCCGGCACGACGGAGTCGATAACGGCCATCACCAGCATTGGGTTAAAGTTCCCATATCGATAGATTTGCGATTCCGCCGTAATCGGTCCGCTCTCTTCGAGAAGAGCCTGAACAAAATGTTGACCTTCGATGGCGTCGGGGGTTTGCTGAAGCGCTTCCCATTCTTCGTCGCTGACACTGAGGCCACCATGCATGGTCAGGGCCTTGTGCAGCGTGATCCTTTCCGCGCCGTCCACAAGTTTGGTCCTGTCCAGATCGTCAAGGAAATCGATGAGCGGTTTGTCCAGATCGGCCATGGTCAGGTGTCCAAGCTGGATCGCACGGCCGAGCGCCAAGCTGGTATGGCCCTTGGTCGCCGATGCCTGGGGATGGGCCAGGTTGATGCGTCCCCGCAGGTAATAGGACTCGAATAGCAGCTTGCCTTCATGGGCGATCAGCAGGCTGTCATAGTTGCCGTGGTCGCCATTTGCGATCTCCTGAGCCAGTTCGACAATCATTGCTTTGTTGCCGCCATCAACGCCTAACTCGCCAACGACAAGCCCATCTTCTCTCTCAGCCGGCGTTGCATCGATAAAGGCATCCTCCAGAAGTGGAATCTCTCTAAACGGAACCTCCGTATTCGCGGCGGTGGCCTCTGGAGCGCGGGCGCTGTTTCCTTCGGTATTTCTTTCGGCCGCGGCAAAGTCGCCCAAACTACCAAATAGGGCCGCGGCGGCTAGACTTTTGAGCGTTGAATTGTTGATCATGATATCCCTATACTTTTATCGAATATCAGTACATTCCCCGGCTAGGGTCAACGCTCTTTATCGTGATCGGCAGAGGAGTCATCACCAGCATATTTGATTAGAGTTTTCCCAGGACGAACACTCGGTCAAAAACACCCGAACAAGTGCCCAGTCTCAAACCCGAGTGTATGCTCAGTTGGATGTCGCAAAGTGCTCTACAACAAGTTCGATAACATCAGCTTGGATGGCATCGCGAGAAACTGCTCCATCTTTGCAGACCGGAACAAATCGCTGCCCCTGTTCCGTGCACGGATTCAAGAATGTGTAATGGCTTGCCCCTTCGACAACCCGGAGGCCTGCGGTCGGTGCCAGATCGCTAAGGCGCTTGGCGTTCGTTTCAAGTGGCGCAACTCGATCACCATCGCCAACGATCACAAGAATTGGCTGATTGAGAGATTTGAGGCTGTCGTCTGTCAAGGCTTGAATAAGAGCAGGTGCCAGCGTCACGTAAGTGCTAATGCGCGGATCGGAGAAGTCTGATCCTGCATACTCCATATCGCTTTTTGACACTTTACCGCTCTCAAGCATCTCCGCGAATTCGCGACTAGCATCGGGATACTCCGGTTGCGGATCGCACGTGGCATCGCGTTCGAGACTTTCGCAGAAAGCGCCAAACCGTGAAAAATCGATTTGTCCACCTGCAAGCGCGGTGACTGTATAGCCGCCTAGTGAAAAGCCAGCGGCACCGATTTGTGTATTATCGATCCTGGGGGCCCATATGGGATCGTCGATAAGTTGATCGAGGAGTGCCGAGAGATCGAGCGCCCGCTGCCAGGGCATCCTGAAGCCGCGGGCGTCGAAGGAATCTTCCGCGGCTGTGTTTCCATGATGGTCAATCGCGGCTGCTATAAAGCCTCTGCTCGCCAGCGCCCTGCCAAGCCACATCATTTGCAGTGCGCTGCCGCCTGTTCCGTGGGAGAGCAGGACGAAAGGATACTTCTTTTCATTGGCAATTGTGGCATTTCGAGCTGCAAGACCGCCGGAAAATATTGGCTGATCGGCCGGAAATGATATGAGTTCCTGCTGCACGCCAGCTTGGGCTGGGTACCATATTGTTGTACTCAGTGGGCGACTTCCTGCGTCTGTCCATGCAGGCCGAGCATCATCGAAAAATTCGATTCGGGCCATGCCAACCGCGTTGGTGCTTTCGAGCGGGACCTCAGCCGAAAGGCATCCGCAAATGGTGCAGAGCGCGATAAAAAATGTCAGAGCCTTAGCCACTTTAATCTCCGGCATGACTAGGTATGAAAACAGCAGCACCAATACGACAACACATCATCGATTCAAAAAAGAAGAAGATCTGCCGCGCACAAAAAGAAACCCCGGCCTTGCGAGCCGGGGAAAGTGCGAAGTGTGTTGAGTAAGAGGGGAGTTTACCTCTCAGTAACTACTTACAAGCGTCGTGCCAGAACCGATGTTCCGGTGATTTCGCTTATTTGTCGGATAAGCTGCTATTAAGCCTATAGGCAGCTGTAAAGACTGGCAAAAAGGTGTTTGGAGCGTGGATCGCCAAGAAGAATATTCGATTGGCGATTCATAACGTAGGCGGCAGCCAGGCCCCTGTCCGGATCTCCGAATGCCGCCGCGCCGCCCCATCCGGCATGGCCGAGACTGTTCGGATTTGGGCCAAAGGCCAGATTATTATTCCGCATTAAACCGGCGGCGAAAGAAAGATTGAAGGGCAGTATGCGATCCGGCCCATGGGCTCTTGATTTTGTCAAATTACGGAACGTATCAGCTCCAATAATATCACGACTGCCGATCTTTCCGTGTCCGGCATAAAGCGAGTATAGCTGTGCTACAGCGGATGCTGTGCCATGGCCATTGGCCGATGGAATTTCCGCCTCTCTCCACGGCGCGCCGCCCCGGTCCGGGGCCGCCCATTTGGTGAGAAAGGCAGTTCGCTTGAATGCGTTGAGATCGCCAAGATCCGGCAGTGCGGTAGGCCGTTTGATTTCAGCCGCACGATGATGATCCGCCTCAGGCGTACCGATCTGGAAATCGATCTGTAATGGTTCGCAGATTTCCTCGCGCAGCCAGGTGCCAAGGGTCTTTCCCGATGCCCGCCGCACCAGTTCGCCAGCGATATAGCCCCAGGTGAGAGGGTGGTAGCCTGTGCCATCCCCGAGCAACCATTGCGGTGCTTCATCGGCGAGGCGCGCTGAAAGCGAGGGCGGATCGAGCCACATGGCCGGATCTATAGGCTCAACGAAGCCGGGTACACCGGCCTGATGCGACAGGGCTTCGCCCACCGTGACAGCCCCTTTTCCATGGGCTGCGAATTCCGGCCAGTACTTCGCCAGCGGAGTATCATAATAGATCAGTTCATGATCTACGAGCATGGCAATGACAATTGCCGCAATGCCTTTCGTGACAGAATAGACCGGAACGATCGTGTCGCCGATCCATGGGCGGCTCTGTTTCCGGTCGGCATATCCGCCTGTGATATCAATGATCAGCTCGCCATCGAACCAGGCCGCAAAGCCAGCGCCTAATTCATTGCCATCCGCAAAATTTTCTTCAAAGGCGTCCAGAACCGGCTCGAAGCCGGGCGCGATATAGGCGGCCAGATTGGTAACACTCATTGCTCAAGCCTGTGCTTCGCCGAACGCATTGGCGTGTTCGGCACCGATATAGTCATTTGAACGCATCTCGTGGAGGCGGCTGGCTGTCCGTTGAAACTCAAATGATCCGTCTCCTGATGGATAAAGGTCATCTGGTTCCGCTGCTGCGCTTGCTACCAGCTTTGTCTTGGCTTCGTAAAGTGCATCCACCAGAGTTACGAATCGCGCCGCTTCATTCCGTTTGTCTGGAGTTAGCTCTGGAATGCTGTCGATCAGTACCGTATGGAACTGCGCAGCGATAGCGAGATAGTCCGAAGGCCCCAGCGGTTGCGCGCAGAGATCGGCGAAGGAGAAGCGGGCGCATCCTGCCGCCTGACATGGCACTCTTACCATCCGTCCACCGACATCTATCTCGCAGCTCTTGGCCTCCTTGCCGAGGGTCAGCCGCTGCCAGATCTGATCCATTTCACTGCGGGCCGATGCGCCGAGCGGCGCGTGCCAAAGTGGCGCCTCGGTCAGACGTGCCAGCCGGTAATCCCGGTCGGAGAGAATCTCTACGACATCGCAATAGGCTTCCAGCTTGTCTATGAAGGGTAGGAAGAGTTCGCGATTGATGCCATTCAGATATAAGTCCTTGGGCGGACGGTTGGAAGTTGCCACAACGGTCACGCCGCGTTGGAATAATCCTTCGAAAAGGCGGCTCAATATCATCGCGTCGGCGATTTGCGTCACCTGGAATTCGTCGAAACAGAGGAGCTTGGCCCCCGCTGCCACTTTCTCAGCAGCTGGGGCAATTGGATCATCGCCTGCGCCTGGCACGCGCCATTGTGATTTGCGCCTCTCGGCCGGAGAGAGACCCCGCCAATAGGCGAGAAAGCCATGGGTCTCCTGCATGAAGGCATGGAAGTGGATGCGGCGCTTGGCCTCGATCGACACAGTCTCAAAGAATAGATCCATCATCATGGATTTGCCCCGGCCGACCCCGCCCCAGACATAGAGGCCGCGCGGCGGTTTCGGCTTTCTGAATAAGCCGGGCTTCGCGTGCAGCGCGGTGTGTAGCTTGTCGAGGCGTTGCATGACTTCGCGCTGGGCACTATCGGCCTCCAGATCGCCCGCGGCAATCATTGCATCATAGGCATCCATCGGTTCGGCCATGGATCACACAGCCCCTTTGAGGCTGATAAAACCGAGACAGAAAGCCGAAATTTCGGGGAAACGGAGCTTACGATACAACATTGCCCGCCGATGTGGCGTGAAAGCCAGCGGCGGGCAAGCAACTTTTGCTCTTATGGCAGCTTTCAGGCGACGGCTTTTGCCGTGGCGTCGCGGCCCGGCATTAGATCGAGGAGAAAGTCTTCAAACGCTTCCGGGCGCTGGATAAAGCGATTAAAAGGCAGGCTTGCCTTTGAGACAGCTTCGGGGTGGATGTTGCATCCGAAGCGTACGGCGTCTGCTACCGCGCTGTCGCGATCTTCGCTCGCAGAGACCACAGCGATGCGGAAATTACCCATATTTGCGGCCCGGGCAATGGTCATTTCGCCATCAAAACTATCCGGCAGTGTCAGATCCAGCACGACAAGGTCGAAGCGCTCCAGGCGAAGGCGATTTTCGGCCTCCATAAGTGTCCCAGCCATGACAAGATCGACCTGAATCCGGCTTCTTGCAGCCTTATCCGCCGCGATGGACAGCATCTCTCGAACCGGTTGGTGATCTTCGACCCAAAGGACTTTCATACGCTTACTCCACTGTAACATTTGGGTCGCTAACGGCCCCGTCTTGACCTCTCTATGCCATGGCGGGTCTTGCGGCTTGGTAAAGCGTTTGTCACCGAAAGGTTTATTTCGCGATTTTTCTTGAAGCCCCCGAGTATTGTCACAGAATTGTATGGAGCCGCCTTTGTTCTGGCCAGACTCTGCGCTAGGACTACTCGCTATCAGGTTGCTCAGGGTCCAAATGAAGAAAAAACCTGTCCCCGTTCCGGCGGCTCCTGTCTCGGCATTTGCCGTTCCGGATATCCGCCCAGACCAGCACATTATTGATGTGTTGATCGAGGAACGATGCCCATCCTTCGTTGACCATTGGACATGGCCGATGACCCGGCCAATGCTGTTTTCCCTGCTGGGATATAGGAAAGCACGACGTATGGCTGACGCCATGGAGGATATGAGCGGAGAAGGTTCCTTCGATTATTTGGCCGAGCAGCTCGATTTTCGCCTTGAAACCCACCATTTCGACCGGATTCCGCGCGAAGGCCGGGTCGTGGTCATCGCGAATCACCCCACAGGCCTCGCTGATGGCGTCGCTGTATGGGAAGCATTAAGTAAAATCCGCCGGGATATTGTCTTTTTTGCCAATGCGGACGCCATGCGGGTCAATCCGAATTTTGGCGATACCATCATCCCAGTGGAATGGTTGATGGAGAAGCGGTCGCCGGCGAAAACCCGTGAAACGCTCCGTCTGGCTGGTGAGGCTTTCGCCGAAGAAAAGTGTGTCGTGATCTTTCCTTCGGGGAAACTTGCGAAAATGGTGAACCGCGAGCTAACGGAGCAGGAATGGTTTCCGACAGCGGTGAGCCTCGCCAAGAAAAAGAAAGCTCCGATCCTTCCGCTCCATGTCGGCTCACGGAACTCGATGCTCTACTATCTGTTCTCCACATGGAATGGCGAGTTGCGGGACATCACGCTCTTTTATGAGCTGTTGAACAAGCAGGACTCTCTTTTCAAGATGATTGCTGGGCCGCTGATTGAACCGCGTGACATTTCCGGCGATGCGGGCGACTTTACCGACGCCCTGAAGGATTACGTGGCCTACGACCTTCCTGGCACTCCTGACACGCCCTTCGCATTCGGATAGGGTGGCAAGGCTTCAAACACCACATCCTCCCGCCGCTAAAATCGCGGAGAGAGAACATGGCGTTCATCAATTATTATGCTTCAACCGGCGGGTCGCCGTACCAGTCGATATTCCGTGTCATCCACATTGTGGCGGCGATGGCGGCGAAGCTCGCAAAGGCACCGGCGATGAGGGCGTTATCTTCGGCGCGCATCAACAAGTAAATGAGCCCATATATACCGCTCAGTACAATGAAAGCTCTTAGACCATAAATCCGTGATCGAAACACGCTAATGGCGTAGGTCGAGATGAGGGTGACCGTCATTCCGGAAGCGGCGAGGAATGCGATGTCAAAGCTCGTCTTTTCCGAAAGCGCGAGCAGGAGCAGATAAAAGATCGTCTGTGCAAGGCCGACCAGAACATACTGCGCGGGGTGGGCGCGCAGGTGGCTTGTCACCTCAAAGAGGAAGTAGGTCAGGAAGACGAGGCCGATAAACATCGCGCCATATTTTAGGGCGCGCTGAACACTTTGATAAGGGTTTGCTTCGCGAATGAACCGGACGGCGAGGTCGGCTTTATCATAGGCGGTGACATCATAGAGGCTGAGCCTCGGTCCAGCGCCGGCAATACCGCGAGCGAGATATGGCACACGCCAGTTTGCTTCGAAGCCTGTATCGTTGTCACCGATCGCGTGATCGTCGGGTAGGACGCCACCGGTAAAGCTAGGGCTCGGCCAGTTCGACGTCATTTGAACATCGGTGTCTCTGGCAAAGGGCGCGAAGGCGAGACGGCCAGCTCCGGAGAATGTGATATCTGTCCGTATAGTGATTTTATCAGTGACGTCCGCTAGTCCTTCAACTTCGGCTCCGGCCAGGCGGAGATCGGAATGGGGCACAGGCGCATAGGTAGCATTGCCATTCTGGGTCGCCGGTTCGAAGGTGAGCGGCGCGCCATTGGCGCTGGCCGAGATCGTGTCTTTCAAGCCCTTTGGGTCGCGAAGGCCGACATAAAAGCGAGCGTCGGTCCAGATTGGGGTCGCTCCCCTTGGCCAGGCGGCAGAAAAGTCTGCCGGGTCGAAGACGGCGGTGATGTCCGTGTCCACACTATATATCGGCACGAGGTGAATGCCGCGCTGGCGCTCTTTCACATCGACATTGGCCGAGATCGCGCCGGTTTCCGGATAGACGAGGCCGGTGCCGTAAACGATTTCGCCCGGCTTTTCGGCGTCCGGGGCATAGGAATATGGAATGGCGAGCACAGGTCCGAGCACCGTTTGCTCACCACCTACCTTGCTCGCCACATCATTGAAGGCCCGTCGCTCGCCATCGGAGCGTTCGGAAACAACGCCGTAAACGAACAGCGCCGGAATGGCCATCAAGAGCGCGAGGCCGCAGACGAGCAAGAGTTTCAGGCCGGTCGAGCGTTTGGGCACGAAGTCGCCGAAGCTCGCGCGCAAGCCGCTCGGCGACCCGTTAGATTGGATCGTATCAGTCATCGGGTGTCCCCTGGAATAAATTGTCAGCGAGCCTCCGACAGTCGCGTCGCCTTTGGGCGAGAAGGGGGCGCAGCCAAGGAAATCCGGAGCCGATCATGGGGCTGTTGCGGGGCATTTAGACGTTTGATCTCCAGATGGGCGGTGTCAAAACACGGGACGCTACACATCCTTGGCCGAGTGTCCCGGGACAAATTTCTGGAAAATCATGCGGAAACATCAGAAGGCGCACAATTTGCATTGCGCGCCTTCCAGGGTGTTTCGAATCAGACTACCAAGTCCTTGT
The DNA here is from genome assembly GCA_039196965.1 of Pseudomonadota bacterium. Taxonomy (GTDB): domain Bacteria; phylum Pseudomonadota; class Alphaproteobacteria; order Caulobacterales; family Hyphomonadaceae; genus CALLCD01. The sequence goes on from JBCCUK010000022.1 coordinate 65,011, forward strand.
GCTAGCACTCGATTGTCTCTTCCGACACCGGGATCCCTTATACTGCCGACGTTCCGCAGCGTTCGGTTTTTCCCAGGCCGGGCGAACGGGTTTTTCCATCCGCCGGTCTTGAGCCTCCAGCTCCCTCTATGCCTTGCGACATTTTCGGGTCCTGATGACCGGGCCTCTGTCGTACCTTTGCATCCGCCTCTTACCGCTTCTGCGCAGGCCTTTTCTTTGGCCCTTGCCCGTTTCGAATTGCGCCTCGATCGGGTCTTTACGGCTTCCGCAGTCTGGCCTGATCAGCGCCTCGCTGCGAAACATCGCGTGATTTTATTCCTTTCTTCCTTAAGTCTGCAGCGCTTTGGCCCTCTCGGACGTTTGGCGCGCTGACCTATCTCGGTCCGGACGCGATGTGCTCCCCCGCAGCGTTTGTCGGGTTGGCTCCCGTGCCCTGCTGCGGCGTTGAATTAAGACAACATTAACCATTCGCCTGAGTCGAGTCAGATTCAGATCAGATTCCCGATTCAGGGGAGGTTTTCCACAGTTTGATGACAATTGTGGAGTTTGTGCGTGAGGGATTCAGGGTTTGGACTTGTTTTGATCGCTAAGTGAGTGGCGAAAGGGATCCTCAGGCCATTTGTACCCAATCTATCCGACAGCATTCGCTACAATGGTATCTTCTCATCTCCAGTTACTAGGGAGATGCGTAATGGACCCAAATGAAGATGCTCAGGCCTGCGGCAGGATTTACAAAGAGTATCTCAAGATCAGTGCGGAGGAGGCAGAAATTACGAACGCGGAAAACCGAATCAAGGCGGCTCTGGCGGTACCTGAGCGCCACATCCGCGCCCTAGAGAAAGATGAGCGCCGTCTGATTGTAGAGGCGAACAAGAATTGTACGCCGCAACCACGGATACCGTCGGCCCAGCGTGGGCCGCGCCGCGCCATTATACCATCCGCGCGGCGCGACCGGGGCATAACGATCGACCTGGGAAGGGCCGCATCGCAGGCCGATGACTTGCTGACCCTTATGTGTATACAGACACGCGAAGCTGCGCGTAGAGAGCTGGCAGACGTACAACGCCGGCTTGAGACATTTCGATCAGCCAGGGAAGAAGCTTCCGATAGGTTAGCCAAATTGAGTCGCCGCAGAGATGAACTTAACGGCTTGAGAGCTACCCTGGATAGCCAGGCGGCAACGCACCGATGTGATTTTAGCCGGGGTCGTTCGGGGCGGTGAAGTCCGGCAATTCCCAATCACCCTTACATTCGAGGACGTCATATTGTCGTCTCGTAAATTCCTCTGGAACAATGATCACGTCGTAGGACGGTTGCAGCGCAGCGAAACTCCATTCCAGACTGAGTTCGATCAACCAGCTTCCGCGCTCACCGCGTTCTACGTCACAGAACTCGGTGGTAAGCCAGGTTTTATCCCCGGTCATGCCATAGAGTGTCGCCATTAGTTTGGCTTTGGTTTTGCGATTCTCCGGCTCTAACGGTTCTTGCTCAAGCAGCCGGTTATAAGCGCACCGCATGGCATCGACTTTCAACAAGCCGGTTCCGGCTTCGATCCCGGCCTCCCGCGCTTCGTCGCCCGGTTCACAGGATTTATCCCAAGCTTCGTAGTCTGCCATATATTTGGTGAAAAGGGGATCGACCTCGCCGTAAACATAGCCTCGACTCGATGAGGGCTCTCCGCAGGCGGAGAGTGCGGTGACAATAAAATATATAAGGCGGTTTCGCATGGCTTGTGCCTCTGTCCATAAAGGAGGGAGGAAGATTTAGCATGCTGATACCTCCGGGAATAGATCGCAATCTATCCCCGGGCTCTGTTCCGCAGGTTATTGTGGCTCTGCTGCAAAAACACGAGTGACTTATGGATCTAACCCAAAAATGCAATTCCATCGTGAGAGGCGCCTTCATGGCGAACCAGGAGCTGAGTAAAACGCATACTCGGTTGCAAGTTCTACGCGGTCGAAAAACTTCGCGGGAAAGAACAATCTCTGAGTTAAGACGGAACATAGACCGACTAAGGTTTGAAGCGCGCACATGTTCGCCGGATATTCTTGAGAAGCCACGTTCCCAAGACGCTGGGCGCCCCAGTCGGGGTCTTGGCGTGGACGATTTAGCAAGCGTCGCAATTGACGCTGCTGATTGCGTAAGGCGCAGCCGCGCTATTGCGAGTAAGCTGAAGCAATTAGGGCGAGCTCTTAAGGTTGCTGAGGAAGGTTTGAGAAATATCGAAAGAGAAATTACCGAGCAGAAAAACAATCGAAGACAAAAAGAAGCGCTACTGCAGCAATATGCTCAGCAGCAGCGGACATATGACTGCTCAAAACACGCGACGATATTCAGAGGATAACCCGCCCTTTAATTCTCGGCCTCGTCTGCAAGGCTAAACTCATTGGGCTGGCACGCGAAGAAGCCGAATATGATTTCCAACATGTTGTCAGGCGTCTCTTCAATCAGCCCACCAAAGACATCAGCATTAGTAAGGTTTAACTGCGCTTCGATTGCCCAAAGGTCCCTGTCTTCGAACGGCTCCGGCTCACAAAGTTGGTATTTCAAGAGCTCGGTGTCATTATTAAGAGTATAGATTTGTGCGGCGAGTATCGATGCTTTAACGCGTTTGTTTTTGCTCGCGTTCGAGGGATCAAGCGGCAGCTCCAGCTGATCAAGGGCGCAGTCCAGCGCATCGGTTTGTCCTAATTTTACGCCAGCTTGAATTGCGGATATTTGGCTTCCGGAGGTGCCGCATACTTTGTCCCAATTGGTATATGCCTCTCTGTAGTCGGCATAGGCCTGTCGCGTTTGAAGAAGGTCGTCTAAATCACCCTGTCCGCAAGCGGACAAGTTTGGGACCAGTGCAAATAGCAAAACGCAAGTTAGATGTCTCAAGCATTCGTCGCAGTTTTTCAAAGCCCCAAGTCCTCTTCCCTCAGCCGCTTCACCTCGTCCCTCAGTCTGGCAGCTTCCTCGAACTCTAGATCCGCAGCGGCTTCGCGCATGCGTTTTTCGAGGTCGGCGATGACGGCCTGGAGATTGTGACCGGAGGTGCCCGGCGCGGCGAGGGCAGGGGCGGCATCCTCGGCCACACCGCGGCGCTTCTCGCCCCGGCGGGTACGTTTGGATTTTGCGGCCTGGCCCGGGCGTTCGCCCAGATCGGCGAGGATGTCAGCGACCTCCCGTTTGATCGTGGTGGGCACAATGCCGTTGGCCTCATTATGGGCAAGCTGTTTCTTGCGGCGGCGGTCGGTCTCCTCCATGGCGCGCTCCATGGAGCCGGTGACGCCATCGGCATAGAGCACGACGCGGGCCTCGGCATTTCGCGCCGCGCGGCCGATCGTCTGTACAAGGCTTGTTTCTGACCGGAGGAAGCCTTCCTTGTCCGCGTCGAGAATGCCGACAAATCCGCATTCCGGAATATCGAGCCCCTCACGCAGGAGGTTGATGCCGACCAGCACATCGAACACGCCGAGCCTCAGATCACGGATGATCTCGATGCGCTCCACGGTGTCGATGTCGGAATGCATGTAGCGGACCTTCACGCCCTGTTCGGTCATGTATTCGGTGAGGTCTTCGGCCATCTTCTTTGTCAGCGTGGTGATGAGGGAGCGCATCCCTTGCGTGGCGACCTCCTTCACCTCGGCGATGACATCGTCGACCTGGTTGGAGTTTTCCGTCGCGACCGGGCGGACCTCGACCGGCGGATCGACGAGGCCGGTGGGGCGGATGACCTGTTCAGTGAACACACCGCCGGTCTGCTCCAGCTCCCAGGGGCCGGGCGTGGCGGAGACGTGGACTGTCTGAGGCCGCATGGCGCGCCACTCCTCGAATTTGAGGGGGCGATTGTCCTTGCACGATGGAAGGCGGAAGCCGTATTCGGAGAGGGTGTGCTTACGGGAAAAGTCACCTTTGTACATCGCGCCGAGCTGAGGCACGGTCTGGTGCGACTCGTCTACAAAGAGCAGCGCATTTTCGGGGAGGTATTCGAACAGGGTGGGGGGCGGCTCGCCGGGCTTGCGGCCGGTCAGGTAGCGGGAATAATTCTCGATGCCATTGCAGGAGCCCGTGGCGGTCATCATTTCGATGTCGAACTCGCAGCGTTGCTGGATGCGCTGAGCCTCAAGGAGTTTGCCGTGCTTTTCGAAATGGGCGATTGTATCTTTCAACTCTGTCTTGATGGAGCCGATTGCCTGATTAAGCGTTGGGCGCGGCGTGACATAGTGGGAGTTGGCGTAGATCTTCACGGCGGGGAGATCGCCGGCTTTTTTGCCCGTGAGCGGATCAAACTCGGTGATGGATTCCAGTTCGTCGCCAAAGAAGGAGAGTTTCCAGGCGCGGTCTTCATAGTGGGCGGGGAAGATGTCGATGACGTCGCCATTCATGCGGAAGGTGCCGCGGGCGAAGCCAAGATCATTGCGCGTATACTGAAGGGAGACGAGTTTGGCGGCGACATCGCGGGGGTCCATCTCCTGGCCTTCTTCCAGGGTGAAGGTCATGGCGGTGTAGGTTTCCACCGAGCCGATGCCGTAAATGCAAGAGACCGAAGCGACGATAATCACATCGTCTCGCTCAAGGATCGCGCGGGTGGCGGAGTGGCGCATTCGGTCGATAGCTTCGTTTATCGAGCTTTCTTTTTCAATATATAAGTCCGAGCGCGGAACGTAGGCTTCCGGTTGATAATAATCATAATAGGAAACAAAATATTCCACTGCATTATCGGGGAAGAAGGATTTAAACTCGCCGTAAAGTTGGGCGGCGAGAGTCTTATTATGGGCGAGGATCAAGGCTGGCCGCTGGGCCGCCTCGATGATCTTCGCCATCGTGAAGGTCTTGCCTGTGCCGGTCGCGCCGAGGAGCACCTGGTCCCGTTCGCCGCCGGTCACGCCATCGACGAGTTCAGGTATGGCGGTGACCTGGTCGCCAGAGGGTTCATACTCTGAAGCGACCTTGAACGGTGCGCCTTGATCAAACCCGACCCAGTTTCGGTCTGGCCGATGGGGCGTCCACTCGGAGGACGGCAAGCCTCCCACCGCGTCGCGGGCAGCGCCGTCCATCTTGAAGGTAGCGGGAGCTTCTGAAACATTCTTTGGCATAGGGGAACATATGGGGCACGCAGGCGGAGGTGTCGAGAGGGTGCGGGCTATGAAGCCCATTGACGCTGGGTCCGCTGCGCCGTATGTCAGCGCCTCACTTTGAACGTGCCCAAGTGGCGGAATTGGTAGACGCGCTACGTTCAGGTCGTAGTGGCCTTATGGCCGTGGAGGTTCGAGTCCTCTCTTGGGCACCAAGCCGCTCTCCAGAGCGGTTTTTCTTTGTCCAAAATGCTCTGAAAAATATACAAAAATTCTCCGATCACCGTTTTTCCGTGTCCGGCTAGGTGCGGGTATGTCCGTTCCCATCCAGGGGTTTTTCGGGTACATGTGGGGGTATCTTGGCGGAATTGACCTCTGAGAACTACCCACTTTTCGCGAAATACCCGCATGGATACCCTGGATGCCGCTCACAAACACCAAAGTTCGTCAGCTGAAACCAAAGGACAAGCCCTACAAGGTTGCTGACGGGGGTGGGCTTTACATTTACGTGACACCGAAAGGCTCAAAGCTTTGGCGATGCCGTTATCGCTTCCATGGCTCGGAAAAGCTCTTGTCATTTGGAGCCTATCCCGAAGTATCGATTGCACGTGCGCGGGAGAAGCGTCACGAAGCCAAAATTTTTTTAGCCGATGGAAGCGATCCTATGGAAAAGGCGAAGGCCGATCGGGATCAGAAGGCGGCGATTGACAAGAATACGTTTGCACGCATTGCCAACGAATTGATGGACAAGAAGCGTAAAGAGGGATTGGCAGATACGACGCTAGGCAAGAAGCAATGGTTGCTTGGGTTTGCAAATGCTGACTTTGGAGACTTGCCAATTGGTGATTTGACAGCCGCCAAAATCCTGCCGACGCTCTTGAAGCAACAGGAAAAGGGAAACTACGAAACCGCCAAGCGATTACGGGCGGCTATTGGGGAGGTGTGCCGGTACGCCGTGGCAACGGCACGTGCAGAAGCAGACCCAACTTATTCATTGCGCGGCGCGTTGATTGCGCCAAAGGTTTCCCATATGGCAGCGGCGACTTCGCGTGATGAATTCAAGCGAGTTGTTCAAGCAATATGGGCGTATGAATCGGGTTCACCTTCAACGCGGGCGGCACTGAAACTGATGGTGTTGCTATACCCGCGCCCTGGTGAATTGCGCTTAGCTTTGTGGGAGGAGTTTGACCTCGAGAAAGCGACTTGGACAATTCCGGCGTCGCGGATGAAAATGCGGCGCGAACACGTGAAGCCGCTACCAAGGATGGCGATTGATATTTTGCGAGCATTGCAATTCGAGACCGGAAGCAATCAACGCGTATTCCCTTCATCAATTGCTAGGGAAAAGCCTATCAGCGAAAATACGATGAATCAGGCATTGCGGCGAATGGGCTTTGAAAAGGACGAACACACAAGCCATGGCTTTCGGGCTAGCGCGTCCAGCCTACTAAACGAAAGCGGCAAGTGGAATGAGGACGCTATAGAAGCGGAACTCGCTCATGTGGGTGCCGACCAGGTGCGTCGGGTCTATCATCGCTCATTGTACCGGGATGAGCGTATTCGGATGTCGGATTGGTGGGCAGAGCAAATTGCTCAAATGCTTCAAGTGGGATGACCCATCAATTAGGTTATCTAGAGCGGAATTCGTAGATATTATGACTGCTTTGGGTCATAAGAGGACGATAGCCGGAATTGTACTTTGCGGTAATATTGTCCGACGCTCTACATATGTGCGTCGAACCAATCGAGCATATCTCGAGGATTGTCATAAAACCAATTGTAGCCATCAAACCGATGTGTGGGTTCCTAAAGCCAGAACATTTCCTTCTCGATTGGAATGTTCTCAAAGAGCTCAGCGATGAAATCGAAATTCGTATTCGGGTCTTGGCGTGCCTGAACGAGTCGTGTCGGAACACTGGTTGATTTCGCTGCCTCGGCAATTGGCGCGATCAGGCCGTAGCCGCCAGATTGCTCTCTGTAGTAGGTGTCTGCTGCTTCATAAACGGAGTCTGGAATATCTCGTGCTGTCAGGATTGATTTGAGATAATCCCCATTGCTGAGCGGCTGGAGCGCGACCATGGCTTTGACGCCAGCAGATACAAACGCATCGGCATCTTCTTGCATCGCGAAAAACGAGGTGTTTGCTCCATAACAATAGCTTAGCAGGCCAATTGGTTTTCCTTTAGTGGAAGCATTGCGCGCAATAAACTCGACCGCAGCGATGACATCAAAGCGCTCGATTTCACCACCTGTTCCGACGCCGAGTTCGGTCTTGTCACTTTCTCCATGATTGCGCAGGTCATACATCAACACGCCATACCCTGCATCGACGAGCCGCTCAGCGACCTTCACGAACTCTATTTCTTGGTCATAGGGCTGCGACCCTTCAGGCTGATGCGCGAGCTGATAACCCTATCGGTTCGCTCTGTATCCGAAATGGGTCATGATGATGATCTTGTCAGCATCTTCCGAAACCAGCCAACCGCGCAGGGTCAACCCATCTCGCGTTTGGAACTCGACATCTTGATAGGACAATCCATAGTCCGCAGGCGTCTTTGGAAATGGCTGGGGTAATGGTTCCAGCATCATGCTTGCGAGCTGTGCGCCCATCATTTGAGGGTCCATATCAATGGTCCTTTCTTCAATAGTGGGAGTGGATCGTTCTATTCGATTTGACGGGTCAGACGCTTGTGGCATGCAGGCAAAGGCGAAGAACCCAGACGATATGACAACGGGAATCCGGCTCCGGGAAAATCGAATTAGCATCGCGATAGCCTTTGTCGTTTATGGATATTTAGACAATTTCCGCCTTAATGTCCAATTAGACAAATCACGACTATCTGTCAATAAGAGCCAATGACCGAACGCGACGAACAAATTCTCGAAGCCGCGATGCAGCTGTTTCTACGTTACGGCGTGAAGCGAACGAGCATGAACGACATCGCCTCCGAAGCCGGTGTCGCTCGACAAACGCTCTATAATGCGTTTTCCAACAAGGATGACGTGCTGTGCTCTCTAATCAGATTGTTCACCGATCGAGCGATGGATGAAATTGAAGTGATAATAGCGCGATCGACAAAGCTCAGCGATCGATTAGACATCGTGCTCGAACGCGTCGCCGTCTATCCGTTCGAAATGCTATCCAAGTCTCCAAACGCCGAGGACCTTGTCCTCGGAATGAATGCCGCCAGCAAAGAAGAAATCGATGCTAGCAATGAACGGTTTCGGGCCGTGCTGGCAGATATTCTTATCGTCTACGAAGCGTCATTGAAACGAGTCGGTCGCACACCCCGCCAGTTTGCAGACTTCATTCACATCGCAGCTTCAGCTGCGAAAACACAGGCCGCAAATCGCAAGCAACTCGACGAGTTGCTCCAAACGATACGATCTACCGTGTTGAGTTACGCCCAAATCGATACCTGACACGATGTTTGCTGATTGACGTCGAAGTCGGCTCCTCTACGGGCGTCCGCAGGCACGCGCCAAAGTCCGCTTTGCCGCCGAAAGCAGTCCAAGCGCAGATTTCGAGGCTCTTACGGCTCCTTTGGGTCAAGGGCGGACTCCAATCAATTTTCAATACAGGGCTTCGGCTAAACTGCTGTTGTCCATGCAGAGTGCTTTGTCTCCATTGCCGTCGCATCCTTGCTCCAATTCGTTACGCAAAGTGCCACTGGCAGCACAAGGATCAGGAAAAATACGCTGGCATCTATTATGGGTTTGAGTAGGTCTAGCAGCCAAAGAGGAGGCTGACGGGGCACCAGGATGGTGTCGAGATAGAAGCTGCGCATCAGGCCATCGCCAGCGGTCATGAGTTCGCCGAGCCCGACAAATATCTTTGCTGCAACAAGAAGCATAAAGATCCCGAATAGCTGCAAGCTGCCCGTCAGAAGCGGCTCACCCTGTCGACTGATTTCACTCCAGGACAGCGGTGATAACGACAGGTGCACCAGCCAGAAGATCAACAAGCTAAGAGTAAGTGGCTGGATATATTCCAGATTGATCGAACTTGTCCGGTCGAGCTGGAGACCTGGCCGATAAGCGCCATGGGGATAAGCCTGACCGGCCCGAAACAGATTGGTCTCGATTTTCCAGTGCTTTTCGCCCTCGGTTTTGACAATCCGGGGCTCGTAGGTGCGGTAGGCCGGAGTGAGCCACAATGATTGGACCGAGACGGCCACGGGTACAAACACATGAGCGGAGAGAACCAGCCACAGCCCAAACAGTGGCAAGGCAAGTATTGTCAGACGACACAAAGCCGCACGCGGCTTCACCTCAAGCCAATCAGCCATGCGTTGTTCCCTCCACCACCAGAAGTCTGTGACGATTTTGGTAGAGAAACGCGATAAAGAACAGGACGACCGCTACGGCGAGCACAACGACGAAAATCTGCAAATGGAGAAAATCGAAGTGGTCAGGTGACAACAGCACCTTGCCATATACCAAGCTTATCAGACGAAGGACGTTGAGCGATTGAAGAAAAACAAATGAGGCTGCGACTGCTGCGAGTCTTTGCGGCCAGCTAAGTGGCAAAAGGCAAATCGCCATTGCGAGGACAAGACTCTGCTCTAGCGCATTGCAGACCTTTGTCACTTCGATGGCATAGCCGTAGGAACCTCGGTAAAGCACGGCTCCATCCCGCACAACCGCCCCATCGAAAACACCGATAATCCCGCCACTCACTTGCGCAAGAGAGAGGCAGAATCCATCGACCAGAGGCTCAATCGTCGGAGACTTCAGAACTGCAAAGCCAATCACCAATGCAACAAAAAGACTGATCAGGTAGGCGCGCAAAGTTTACAATCTCCCCGTCTCTCAAGAACCCTATTTGCGGCGCAGCCTCACCATTCAAGTCCAGTGGCGGAAGCGGGCGTGGCGGCAGTAGCAGCTGCTGGCATGAATGTTATGCAATACAGGCTGCTGAACAGGAAATCACATGGTAATGTTGATAAGCTGGCTGTTCGCCTGAGATAGGTTGGGCCAACGTCGCCCGCCGCTCCGATTGCAGCCTGGTCTGAATTACTGCCGCTAGCGAACCCCGAACACGTATTAGCTGTATCCACGGATCCATCGCCAAAAGAACCGGTCATCGGAGTGGCATTGACTGCTGAGAAAGCGATAGAGTTATTGAGCGGAGTGGTCGTAGTATCCAGCAACGCCGCAAAGTTTGTAGCGATCTGTGTTGTCCCATCTGCACGGAAGATCGTTTCATTTGTCGGGACATTGGCTGTTAGTGGTAGATCGCGAATTTCGTCCGTCGCGTCTATGGAAAGAAATGCGATTGTGCGAACACCCGCCGTGGCTGCAAATGCGGAGACATTTGCCGGTATGTTCGCTTGGCAAAAAGTGTCCGCACCAGCGCGGCCTCCAAAATTTGCCCCGAACTGACTATTTCCCGTATCGGCGGAAGACCACAAGCGCGTTTGTGCTTCTGACGTGTTGGTTGTTGAAACGATCCCAAAGATCATGAATACGGCTGCTATCAAGAAGCGCATCTGTTTCCCTCTAGTTTTACCTCGCCGAACCGCCAGGCTGCGTTGATGTAGCGTGTCAATCGTGGTGTGGATGAGCACATGAGACACCTTCCCGGTGCTCTTTGCTGCTACCAATCCAGACCCGTTGCTGATGCTGTTGTTGCTCCTGCGACAACCAAAGGCGGCGACAGGACGTACATCGGTAGGACCGAATTGCACTGTGCCTGAGACGCAGGACCAGCTCCTGCGGTGAAGGCCCACCCATTGGTGTTGGTTGTGGATCCGATATTGCAGTTGGCACTTGCCGCACCTCCAAGGGTGCCAAGCGTTCCCATGACAAAACTGCCACTATTGGCAAATCCCGTCCAAACTGCACCAGAGGGGCCTAACGAGCAGTTTTGATCCATATTGATCGTCTGGGGAATTGGCGTTGCGAACATGGCTGCGCGATTGTTCGCTACCAGCGTGCCATCGGTCAGATAGATCGGGCTCGTGACATCACCGCCAAAGGCCG
>JBCCUK010000023.1:0-65020 GCA_039196965.1 Pseudomonadota bacterium
CTGTCACGTACCGTGAGGCCGTGTATGCTCATTTGATAAGGGGTAGCGACTCCCCGCGCCGGTGCACCGGCATTCCCGCATATCGTCAGATTTCGCCAGACCGGGCAAGGAGTTTGTGATTGACCCTCTCCTGTCATCCCGGCCAAGCCCGGAGGGCGCAGAGCCGGGACCTAGTCATTGAAGTGTGGTTCCGTAATTCTCTGGGTCCCGGATCTCGCTCTGCTCGTCCGGGATGACAGAGAGGAAACAACAAAAGAATAAGGGCTCTATCCCCATAAAACTCTCAACATGAACGGGGACTCTCAGCGCGCCGAATCTGGGAGTCTCAACGGGCCGTAAAATGGGGGTTTTCGGGTCGGCAGGAGACGCGCCTCAGGCCGCGTTCATGCCCTCCGGCATTTTCAAAGACGGGCCGCAAGCCGCGCGCAGGCGGGCTAGCGCTTCGCCGCTGAGCCCCGTCGGCACCCGGCACAGGGCGGCGAAATCCTTCTTCGTCCGCTTCACCCGCCCCCATGTCTCCGCCATATGCGGCATGGGATTATCCGTTTGCGCACAGTGGTTTACCACGACGGCGAAGACCTTCAGCGCCTCGGCATAATTATGGTCGTTCAGGGCCACGCGCTGCGGGTCCGGCGGCATGGCGTAGCGGAGCACGGCGACGATCGGCCCGTCATCGACCCGCGCGGTCATTTCATGGGCCGTCGCGCCAAACTCGCCAGCCCCTTCCCAGATCGCCCAGCTCTCAGGATGGGACCCCGGATAATCCGGCGTCGCCGGATGGATATTGTAAGGCGTGAGGGTCAACCGGGTGAGGATGCGGCTCGGAACGATGATACTGGTGAGGAAGGAGATCAGGCGCACATGGCCGCCGCTCTCCGTCACCACATCCTCCAGAGCCTGCACATCAGTGACATTGGAAACCGCTATGTCAGGGTTTTGCGCGCGCAGGAACTCCTCGAAATATGGGGCCTCTTCGCCGCCATTTAAAAAAACGATCCGCCTGCTCATCGATCTACCGCCCGCGCATAGTGTTTGTATGGATGAAAGATTAGGCCGATTGTCTTTAACGCTGCGTTACGGGGCAAAGTGGACGTAAGACTGCGAAACGGGTCTGCTAGCCCTTGCCGACATTGGAATAAAATATTCGTGAGATCGCCAAGAAAAGTGCTGTTTTTGCTGCATCCTCATTCGACATTGTCGATCCAATCGTTAGCCTCCGTTCGGACCACAATCGAAGGGCTATAATTATGTGTGATGACGTTACTGAAAGAGAGTTGGACGCCTATCTGAAGAGGAAAGCCCTGACACGTCGCGGCTTTGCAGTTGGCGCATCTGCCGCGATCGCCAGCAGTAACTTTCTTCCCGCAGCTGTAGCCGAACCCAAATATGCGGGCGGCGATCTGACGGAAACAGAAGTCCTTATCCAAACTCCCGATGGTGAAGCAGACGCCTTATTCATTCATCCTAAGGAGGGCTCCCACGCTGCTGTAATCATCTGGCCGGATATTCATGGCGTGCGACCGGCTTTCTTTGACATGGCTCGAAGATTGGCAGGTAGCGGTTACAGCGTCCTGGCCGCAAACCCTTATTATCGCACCCACACTGGCAGGCTGTTTTTTGATGGCGAGAGCTTTCGCGATGAAGGAGGGCGCGAGCGCGTTCTGCCGCATTATCAGGCGCTGTCGCCCGATACCGTTGTAACCGACGGACTCGCACTGACCGCATGGCTTGATGAGCAGCCCGCTGTTGACGAGGACCGCGGTATCGGCGCAGTTGGCTTCTGTATGACAGGCTCATGGACATTGCGTGCAGCCGCCGCGCAACCGGATCGAATCACAGCGCCTTGCTCATTCCACGGGGGCGGCTTGGTGACCGACACATCGGAAAGTCCCCATTTGTTAGCCGACAAAATCAAAGGGGGTGTTCTGATAGCAATTGCCGAGAACGACCATGAACGCGAGCCCGACGCACAAGGAACCCTTATCGCCGCTTTTGAGGCTGCCGGTGTGTCCGCTGAAATTGAGATTTACAACGACGCTTTGCATGGCTGGGTACCGACAGATTCACGGGCGCATAATCCAGAGCAAGCCGAGCGCGCTTGGAGCCGCATGCTCGCGCTTTTCGAAGCTCAGCTTGGCAACAACGGCTAGCCGAATAAAGCGTTGGATTTCAATTATCATTGCGAAAAACCAGCAAGTACGCGCCTAATACGACGGAATCTTACTAAACCCGCTACTCCACCAGGCCGAGCACGCAAGCCGCATCGGACACCCGGCCTTCCACCTCAATCACGGCGCATTGAAATGGCGTGCCGCGCACACTTGCTGTATAGTCCGTCCGGTTGAGGTCCTCATAGATGTCGGAGACGCGCACATCGCCGCGTCGGGCTCCGATGGCCTCAGCCGCCCGCGCCTGAAGCGTGCGCTCGGGGATACTTGGATCGTCCGTCAGTACCGCGGTAGCCCCTCGCGCACTGAGCTTTGCTCCGCCAACCGCCGTCCTCGTCGTTATGCTCGCGGCTGTTGTACCGACCTTGGTCACGGCACCTGCGGTCGCGCCCGCGACGCTGCACCCAGCAAGACCGCTCAAAGTAAGAACAAAAAGACCGACGGTCGTGATGCTAGCAATCCGATTCGATAGATCCATTCGATTCTCCCTCACCCACTCCAATAGCATAATTTTCCTAAAGAAGATCTTGGCCATTCAGAAGTTGGATTGTCCCTGTTTCTATCGGCTGCATCAAACCCACTGGCGCACCCAGTAATCTGAGGTATGGTGCGGCCACGGAACAAAGACTGCACCGGGATTATCCATGAAGACTACAACGTATCTCCGCGGCAGTATCGCGGCGCTCACACTTGGCTTTGCGTCATCTGCCCTGGCGCAGACTGCACCCATTGAATATGAGGTGTCCTTCCCAAACGCAGCCCATCACGAGGCGGAAATCTCCGTCACCTACCGCGACCTGCCCACTGGGCCGCTCACCCTGCGCATGTCCCGCTCCTCACCGGGACGATACGCGCTGCACGAGTTCGCTAAGAATGTTTACGGGCTAACGGCGACAGATAGCGACGGCAATCCGCTGGAGACATCCCGCTCCGATCCTTATTCATGGACTGTTTCTGGGCATTCAGGCACGGCTGTTGTCACCTACACTCTATATGCTGACCGGGCCGACGGGACCTATTCCCAGATCGATCTGAACAATGCTCATCTAAATATGCCGGCGACGTTTCTCTGGGCCCTCGGCCTCGAAGACAGGGAAATCGCCATTGCATTTGACCCGCCGGTAGAGAATTGGCGCGCCGCGACCCAACTTGTTCCAGCCGGTGATCCCATGAGTTTTACCGCACCCGATCTCGAATACTTCCTTGATAGCCCGGTACATATTTCCGATCATCAGATACGCGAATGGCAACTCGCCGATGGTCAGACCATCCGCTTTGCCCTCCATCATCAAGGCAGTGAAGAGGATTTCGACAAGCTTGTCGCCATGACGAAAAAAGTCGTAGACGAACAGATAAAGGTCTTCGGCGAGGCCCCGGCCTTTGACCACGGCACCTACACCTTCATAGCCAACTACCTGCCCTATGCCAGCCGGGACGGCATGGAGCATCGGAACTCCACGATCCTGACCCGGCCCGACAGCCTGTTAAAGGGTGACTTCGACCATCTTGGCACCGTGTCCCATGAATTCTTCCATGCCTGGAACGTCGAACGGTTGCGGCCAGCCGATCTCGAGCCCTTCAATTTTTTCAGGGCAAATCCAAGCAAGAGCCTTTGGTTCGCGGAAGGCTTTACTTCTTATTATGGCCCTCTCACCATTCATCGCGCTGGTGAAACCACCACGGATGAGTACCTGACACGTCTGGGCACGACTCTCAGTCGTGTGATCAACGCGCCAGGCCATAGCTTGCGTAGTCCCCGGGATATGTCACTCCAGGCTCCCTTCGTTGATGCTGCGACAGCCGTCGACCGCACGAACTTCGACAATATCTTCGTCTCATATTATCCATACGGAGCAATGATTGCCCTCGCCCTCGACCTCTCCTTGCGGGCCAATCACAATACCAATCTGGACGATTACATGCGCCTAATTTGGCAAGTTTTCGGTAAGACAGAAATTCCGTTCACAAATGAGAATCTGAAGCTTGCACTCACGGATATCTCAGGGGACTCTGATTTCGCTGAAGGGTTCTTCGAAAACTATATAGAGAACGGCAATATGCCAGACTTCGCATCCCTCCTCGCAAATGCTGGCATTGAATTAAAACTTGCAAATCCGGGCAATCCCTGGATCGGGTTAGTGGGTACCGAGACGTTCGGGACCGAGGTTAAACTCATGCGCCCGACTTTGAAAGGAACACCGCTATATGAGGCGGGGCTAGATCGCGATGATGAGATCATCCGTATAGGAAGAGTAAATATCGACACGAAGGAAGACATTGACATCGCACTGCGCAATACCACGCCAGGCGATACTCTTGAGATTACCTATGTCCAACGTGGCGTAACCCGCTCATCAGATATAACACTCGCTCAGGATCCCACTTTAAAACTCGTAAGAATTGAAACCGGCGGCGCGCGCCTTAGCCGGTCGCAAAGGCGGTTCCGTGCTGCTTGGCTCGGCGAAACCGACGAAGAATGAAAATGACCGATCTGAGCGATGAAACCCGCGAAGCTCTTAGACGAGAGCTACAAAGCCACTATGCGAAAGAGTTCGAGGAGAATCTCTCTAACTTTCGTGCCGAAGCCCTTTTAGACCTGCTTTTTAGTGTCATTGCACCAGCGATCTATAACTCCGCAGTTCAGGACGTCCGCGCGCATCTCCAGGCGAAGCTCGATGACCTCGATGGAGAAGTGTATCTCGACCCCTAAATTCACTATGGACTCTTCTCTAATGTTCATATTATGTTCTCCACATCGAAGCAAAGGGGAAACCATATGATTGGATACGTTACACTCGGCACAAACGACATCGGAAAATCCGTGACGTTTTATGACAAGATAGCGGAGGCGATGGGGATACCCCGGATGATGGGTTCCGAAGATGAGGGGTTTGTCGCCTGGGGAACAATGGATATGGCAGGCCTCGGGGTCACAAAACCGTTTAACGGTAATGCTGCATCTGTCGGCAATGGAACCATGGTGGCACTCCAGGTGGGCGACTCAGAAGCAGTCAAAAAGATCTATGACGTTGCCATCGCCAATGGCGGAACCGACGAAGGTCCGCCGGGACCGCGGGGAGATACCGGTTTCTACGCTGGCTATTTCCGGGACCTTGATGGCAACAAGCTCAATGTCTTCTGTATGACGGCACCTGGATAGGCTGACAGCTTTAAAGGGACGGTCGATCCGATGATCGACCGTCTCGTACTGCCTTTTGGGGAACTGGTTCAGCTTTGAAGCCGATATCCACCGCTATCGGTCATCAACAGTCTCGCATTGGAAGGATCAGGCTCGATCTTCTGGCGAAGACGATAGACATGTGTCTCCAAAGTGTGGGTTGTTACGGCAGCATTGTAACCCCAAACCTCTGCCAGTAGCTTGTCGCGAGGCACGGATTTGCCCCCTGCCCTATAGAGAAATTTGAGAATGTTGGTTTCCTTCTCGGTGAGTCGGATTTTCCGTTCACTGTCGTCAGTCAACAGCTTCATGCTAGGACGAAATTCATAAGGCCCGATCTGGAAAGTCGCATCCTCGCTCTGTTCGAAACTTCTGAGATGGGTGCGAACTCGGGCGAGCAGAACAGAGAACTTGAAAGGTTTCGTAACGTAGTCATTCGCGCCGGACTCGAGTCCTAATATCGTGTCCGCATCCCCCGATTGGCCGGTCAACATTACAATCGGCACGTGAATGCCGTTCTTCCGCATCAGCTTACAGGCTTCCCGACCATCCATATCAGGCATGTCGACATCCAGAAGTATGAGATCGATACGCTCATTTTCAGCGAGCTTCATGCCTTCGGTCGCATTTGCAGCCTGCATCGTGTTAAACTCTGCATGCATTTCCAATTGCTCGGCCAGCGCCTCACGAAGATCATCATCGTCATCTACAAGCAAAATGGTTTTGATTGACGACATATCATACTCCTAACCGTCAGATTCCCTTCACCGTCATTTGCGCCAATTCCTGTTCAAACAGAACGCACACCTGCTCAAAGTTTCATGAGGACGACACAGTTGAGACAGCTCATCACAAAAGTTGATAACACGCTTGTCGACGGAAATTTTTCATATTCCTGCTCCAGCGGAAAAGGAGGCAGAGTTCCAGCGAACCAAAAAAAGGAAGGGGACGGAGCCTCCCCAATTGGTAACTGGCGTTTGAAACACGTGTATTTTCGGGCGGATCGCATGGCCGAACCCGCCACTGTCCTGCCTGTCACCGCCATTAAGCCGAACGATGGATGGTGCGATGATCCCGCCGACCGAAACTATAACAAGTTGATAGAGCGGCCTTACCCGGCATCCCACGAAAAAATGTGGCGCGACGACTATGTCTACGATGTGGTCATCGAGATCACCCACAATGACAATCCGCCGATATCTGGCCTTGGAAGCGCAATATTCATGCATATTGCAAAGCCCGACTATCAGCCGACAGAAGGCTGTATCGCGCTCACGCTTGATGATCTTCTTAGTGTTTTGAGCCGCGCTGACGCGAATACTTTTCTCACCATTGAAGGTTAAGCGGGCTGACGCGCTCCAAAAAAAGCGGAGCCGATCCGCACATGTGTAGCACCGAAGGTAATGGCTGTTTCAAAGTCTGCGCTCATACCCATGGAAAGGACCTCAAGACCGTGGGACTCGGCCATCTTGGCGAGATACGCAAAGTGCGGACCGGGCGCTTCATCTATCGGAGGAATGCACATCAGCCCTTCCACGCTGAGCCCGAGTGCCCTCGCTTCGCCTAGAAGCTCATCAAACTCCTCTGGAAGAACGCCCGCTTTTTGGGTTTCCAGCCCCGTATTAACCTGAATCAAACAAGGCGGTGGATTTTCGCGTGCGGCCAAGGCTCTGGCAAGCTTTGCCCGATCAAGGGATTCGATGACATCGAACAGATCACAAGCGAGCGCGGCCTTGTTGGTCTGCAAGGGACCGATAAGGCGGAGCTGAAGGTCAGGATAGTCCACGCGCCGCGCCGCCCATCTGGACTTCGCTTCCTGCACACGGTTTTCGCCGAACACACGGTGCCCAGTGCGAAGCGCGGCATCGATCCTCTCATCGGGTTGGACCTTTGAGACGGCGACAAGATGAACTGGATCCAGTCGTTCACCAGACGCTCGTGCCGCTTCAATACGACTTAAAATACTGCTCCGACGTTCCGAAACATCTTCAAAAACGCTATTCGCTTCCATCATGAAGCTAAAAGCTGAAACCGATGAGAAGAGCAAGTTTCGCCGCGCATCAATGCGCATCAAAAAGCATTTCCCGCCGCAACTGCCAGCCCTGATG
The DNA here is from genome assembly GCA_039196965.1 of Pseudomonadota bacterium. Lineage (GTDB taxonomy): Bacteria > Pseudomonadota > Alphaproteobacteria > Caulobacterales > Hyphomonadaceae > CALLCD01. Next base: position 7,455 of record JBCCUK010000023.1, read on the forward strand.
ATACTAACCGATCCCGGAAGAATACCAGATCCAATCGGACTGGCGCGAAGACTCCCACCGGGCACAGGCGTCATTTACCGCCACTTCGGCTCCGAAAACCGGATCGATATCGCGAGAGCACTCGTAGAACTCGCCGCAAGAAACGCATTGATTGTACTGATCGGTGGAGATCCCATCCTCGCGGGCCGTGTCGGTGCCCACGGCGTCCATTGGCCTGAGCGAGATATGGAACTGAGCCGCAAATGGCGGAACAAATTTCCGATCGTAACCTCGGCAGCCCACTCGCGCAGGTCACTGGCAAAGGCCGCGCAGCTACCGATTGATGCGGCTCTTCTGTCGACCGTATTCCCATCAAAAAGCCCTTCTGCGGCAACACCCATGGGATCTATCCGTTTTCGGGATCTATCTTTGAATAGCAGACTGCCAATCTACGCCCTCGGCGGGGTAAACGCCTACAATCAATCGCGAATTTCAGATATCGCTGGCTTGGCAATGATAGAAGGCGCAGTTTCCGCGTATGGCACTAAAACTTGAAGGCAGATTGAAGGCGAATGCCTGTTTCAAGCTCTTGCTCGTTGAACTTGTTGCTACCGGTCGGTGTAAAGTCTTCTGCACCGAGGCTCAGCGCGCCGCCAATGCTGAACCGAGGCGTGATATTAAAAGTTGCGCCGGCTGTCATTTCCTCACGGGGCAAACCGGTCGCGCCGTCACGGCTGGTCAACCCCAGACGTAGCTTCCAGCGCCGACTTTCGATAAATGTCATCTCTACATCGCGGTCATTCTCGGAGCCCGTCCATGCAGGGCGGGTGTCGATGCTGTCCTTGAAAGTAAAACGCTGGTACCATTCCGGAACAGCTTTATCGCTATCTGCAGTTGTTTTAAGCGGTAAACGTGAATCAATATCCCTCTGAGCCACTGCCGGCGCAGCAACGGAAAGCGCAAAAAGCGCGAGAAATATCGACGCCACAAGACGCATTAAGCCACCTTTCAGCATCCCATATATGCGATGAATCACGTTAATCCCAGATTAACAATTCGTGAATGAGCCAAATTAAAGTTGAAGTGTCATTTCGATCACAGGCCCAAGGGACGAGTTCCTTGTTCCATTTGCGAATTTTAGACGATTTCTGTCAATTCCGATAGACACAACCAAACGCCAAATCTCCTTGGAAGCGCCAAAATGCCACGTCTCTCCATCAACATCTGTCAAATCATCGTTCGATTGGCCGTAACCACCTGACCAGTTCAAGCCAAACCAGTCCGTCCCAACCCCTAAAGACCAGGCCCGATAACGGCCGCCTCCATTATCCGTGGTGAGCCAATCCGCCCCGAAACGCCACTGCTCCCATTCCAGATTCCCACCTGTCGACCAGACCTGTAGCGTGCCATTTTCGATGTCTCCTGGCAGCGTATCCAGATCGGCCCGACCGAACGATCCATACACGCTCGCCCTCACGCCAGAACTTCGAAACCTTCGAGACCCATTCGCCGCCAGTTCGAAAGCCTGGCTGAGGCGTGGCTCTTCGATACCAGATACCAGGCGTCTTGGATCGCGATCGACACCGCCTGTATTCACATCCGGCGTATATGACGCGCCAACACGAAAACCAAGAATACGCGGCGTAGCATAGCTGATCTTCAGCGAAGGCCCAGTAAGGTCATTGCGCGTCAGCACGGTTGCAACACCGCTCGTATCAAGGCTCGGATTAACCCCCCTATGCAGACGGAACACATTCGGGCTTCCTTCATGGAACCGCCGTGCGACACCAATATCCCTGCCCGCAAGCAATTCGCCATACCCACCATCTATGTAAGCAAATGCTGTCTCTAGCTCGACTTCAAAACCGTCCTCTTCGAGAGGTCCGCCCAACGTTAAACCTGTAAAAGCCCCTCTCGGCAGGGGCTCGATGGAAGAAGTCGCACTTCCATCCCCAATCTGGCCCGAAAACCCTTGCCGGGCCGGATGATCGAATTGTCCCCGGCCACCTATACGAACACCAATCTCGGCTCCATTATCAAGCACACGCTCCAGACGAAGCTCGGCGCGCAAATCGCCAAGCACCGGCTCGCTTTCCAGATCACCCGCATCGGTTCGCCCCGGCGAGGCGACAATTGAGACATCTGCCCGTGTATCAATCTCCCAATCAGACAGCAGCCGACCCTGAGCATTCCCAACCGTTAAAGGGCAAAGACCGGCTAGAATGATAAGCCCTGGGCGGATGACAAACATGCTTTTCCCTATTCACTTCCAGACGCATAACACCTCTGGCACGGCAGAGTCAGCGTGATATACACGGGCGTAGGAATGACAGGAAAAACAGTGAAAGCTCGCCTAATGACCATGAGATTGATGTCAGCCATTATGCTCGGCAGCGCCTTGGCGCTTTCAGCATGTTCGTCTCGATCCTCCGGCAATCAGGTCGTTGAGGAAATAGACGGTGGCGTGAACCCATACCTCTGGCGTGCGTCGCTCGATACGCTTCGCTTTTTGCCTTTGGAGGACGCCGATCCTTATGGCGGAATCATCAATTTCGACTGGCTGGCTTTCGAGGAGACCCCCGGAGAGCGTGTCAAAGCCTCTGTTTTTATCCTTGATACCCGCTTACGCGCCGATGGAGTGAAAGTATCGGTGTTTCGACAAATCATGGATGAGAGCGGTCAGTGGCAGGATGCAAGTGTCTCCACTGACACTCAGATCCAACTGGAAAACAAGATTCTTGAACGCGCACGCGTCTTAAAGTCTTCGGAAATCGGCTAGATAGGGAAATAAAGCCGAGACAGTTTGCCAATAAATTCCGTGGTGGGTGACGAGTCGCTCTTGGCGCGCGTGAAGAAAAGCATTGTTGTTCTCCATCGCATCGTGAATACGATTTGTCTTATGAGACATATACTCGCTATTTTCGCTTTAGCTACAGCATCCGCATGCGGCTTTCAGCCAGTCCATTCAACGGCCAATCAAAGTGCATCTGGCGGCGATATCTATATTCCAGAAATCGACGGTCGATCCGGTCACTCGCTTCGTAAGGCACTTCTGGCGGAACTTGCGCCGGGTCTGCCAGGCATCGAAAATGCAACTCTTACGGTAACACTCCGAGACAACCTACAGCGGCTTGCCATTCGGCCGGATGAAGCGGCCGCCAGAACCGATGTAGTGGCAATCGGAAGATATGTGCTCGACACCGGCGAGAAAGCAATTTCAGGAGAGGCGCGCTCAGAAACGAGTTTTAATGTTCCTACTGGGGCCTTTGCAGATATTGCCTCGCAGGCCGATGCGACAGAGCGCGCGGTTAATCAGCTGGCCCGCTTGATCGCCGAGGACTTGCGTCTGCAACTGCTGGACGCAGAATGAGACTTGCTGGCGCACAGGCGGTCCGATTCTGTGAAAAGCCGAAGGCGGGTATTTGGGCATTTCTCATATTCGGTGAGGATGAAGGAGTCGTCACGGACAATGCCTTAGTCCTCAGAACCGCTTTGGCTGGAATAGCCACCGATACCGAATTTATCACGCTCGATGAAGAAGATATCAAAAAGGAACCGGCAATCCTCTTCGACAGTCTGGAGGCAAGGTCACTCTTGGGCGCGAGACGAGTAATCCGTGTCAGGACAACGGGAGAAAAGGCCTCCAGCCTAATTCTTGAGGCCATTGCCATGGGCGAGGCTGATCCAGAACGCTTCGATGCCCCTCTGCTCATTACGGCAGGCACACTCGGCAAAAGATCAAAGCTGAGGAGCACGATCGAGAGCGCGCAGAACGCGGCAGCCCTGCACCTCTACAGTGACACATCTGAAAATGCCGCCGCGCTCGTCCGGGAAAAACTCCAGTCTGAGGGTGTAGAGATTACCGACAGTGCTTTGGCTACTTTCGCGGCCGATCTGCCTGGACACCGGGGTCTCGCCAATCAGGAAATCGAGAAAATTGCCCTTTATGGGAGAGGACTGGAAAGACCCCTAAATATAACGGATATTCGGTCACTCAGCACAACCGATTCCGAGCACGCACTCAGTGAGCTTGTACGGACAACACTTCAAGGGCAGCTTCCGGAATCGGTTAGAGGTCTCGACCGTCTAATGATTTCGGGAACATCTCCCATCTCAATTCTGAGAGCCGTGCAACGCGAGGCAAGCCGTCTGCTTCAGGCTCACAAGCTCGCAGGCTCGGGCGGCGATATCGGAATGAAACTCAGGCCGCCTGTATTCAAATCAGATTGGCCAGCCTTCCGTAGTCTGATGGGGTTATGGTCGCCCAAAAGACTGGCGCGCATTCTTGAGCGCATCTACGAGGCTGAAGCATCAATCAAACAGGCTGGCGCAATGGGCGATGCACAAATTCGGCATCTCCTCCTCGACCTATCCAAGGCAGCAGCAGCGATCAAATGATAGCAGGTTTATCCAGCGAGCTCTTCGATATTGAGACTATGGGTGAGCTCCAGCCGGCCATCGCGCATATATCCTCTGACAAGAGCTTCCATCGGAGGCGTGTGACAAATCTCGGCGGCTGTTGGCCGTACATCAATCCAGAATGCACTGCTTCCCGACCGTAGGGCACAAACGAAATTATCGCCTATTGAGTCATGCCTAACCAAACGTTGGGTCTGAACGATAGTGAACCCTGACAGCTCACCAGCAACCGCCTTAGCCGGCACTATTTTGTAAGCCTTTTCAGACCAAAGCCCCGCGCGCTCAACCCGCGCCAGCTGTTCCGCCTCGAACAGGTATTCTGCCTTGGCCGCGGTATCGGGATAGACGCGGACGCGCGCACCGCCTTGCCGCACGATTTCCTCATTGAGCCAAATCCGTGGACCGAGATCATCGGCCGTGAAAACATAGGCAAGTGCACGATCATACCGATCACGGGTCAGCCCCGGATAATACAACCGAACGAGCCTCCCAAGCGCCATATCTTCTAACAACCGTTTAGCTTCTTGGGCAAAGGGCTGACTGGTTTGATCGCGTCTCTGTAGTGCTGGTGCCTCTACGCCCACGAGCCTAACCGTCAGCCCGGTATCAAGGATGATTGCATCACCATCGATAATCCGAACGACCCTACCCGTCTCCCCTCTTGGTATGCCGTCGAGTATCCCATCGCTCCCGCACGATACGAGCAGGAGGGCGAACAAAACCATGCTAAACTGGCTGCATACCCAATGAGATAGCGCTTTGATCATAACGTAGTTTTACAGATCGAATCCACACCGGGCCACTATTGGCGCGCAAACCGCATTGCACCCTTCTAGCAGGAGAGTATTGTGCCGACAGCATGTCTCCGTAGCTCAGCTGCATAGAGCAACCGCCTCCTAAGCGGTAGGTCGCAGGTTGGAATCCTGCCGGGGACGCCAGCCGATCTATCCGGTCGCGTCGAGCCGCTTCCAGTCCCGCAAGAGTTGCCTGAGTTCCTGGTCAGGAATACCGCGACTGAAGAGAAAACCCTGACCGAGTGTACAGCCACGTCGGCGAAGAAATGCAGCTTGATTTTCTGTCTCCACGCCTTCGGCCACAGTCTGCAGACCGAGCGTTTCCGCCATCGCTAGGATCATTTCGACGATCGCAGGGGCCTGCGCATCTTTTTCCAGGTCAGATACGAATTGCCTGTCGATCTTGAAGATGTCGAATGGTAGCTGGGTCAGCAGGGACAAATTAGCATGGCCCGTCCCGAAATCATCAATCGCAAGCTTTATCCCCATCGCTCTGAGGGGTTGCATAACGTCAATAACGCGCTGCGGATCAGAGACCGCCATGGTTTCGGTGATCTCCAGCTCAAGAAATCGCGGCGGCAGACCTGCGTACCGCAGCGCATCGACAACCTTATCGATGAAGTCCTTCTGCTGGAATTGTGTCGGCGCAACATTCACCGCCACAGCCACCGGAAAGCCCTCCCGCATCCAGGAGGATGCCGCCTGGCAGGACTGATTCAGTATTTGAAACCCGATCTCATCGACAAGGCCAAGTTCCTCAGCAAGCGGAATAAATGTCCCAGGGGAGATCATTCGTCCCTCCCCGCGATACCAGCGGGCAAGAGCCTCCACACCAACAATTTGGCCAGTTTGAAAGCAGACTTTCGGCTGGAAAACCGGGCGGAAGGCCTGATCTGAAACAGCCTCTCGCAATTCCTGCTCGAACCGCTGGCGACCGACGGCAAGACGCTCCAGTCTTGGGGTAAAGAACTGAAAACCCTGTTTTTTCGCCCGTCGCATCTCATCAAGGGCCATACCGGCATTCTTGAGAAGAACCTCCGGCATTTCACCATCATCTGGTGCTATCGCAATCCCGCCCGAAACGTCGACGTTTATGGCTCTACCATCGATTTCGAAGGGCTGTACAAATAACAGGCGTAGATCGCGGGCAATTTTCGATGCCCCTTCCCGGTCACAACCGGACGGCAACATGACGCCGAACTCTCCCGGCCCGATGCATGCGAAAAAACTGTCTTTGATCTTGTTGGTATCGTCTGCCTCAACGGTTGCCAGAAGCATGGATATGCGCGCAGAGACTTCCGCTACCAGTGATCGGCTCCCAGATGCCCCAAGAGCATCCCCGGCTCTGGAAAGTCCATCGAGGCGAATATTAAAAAATGTCAGCGGTGCCTCACGCGAGCAGTCCAAGAGGGCTTTTTTCAAAGCAGATCTCAAGCTCAGCGCATTCGGCAAACCAGTTGGACCATCCCGAAAAGCAGCCCTTTGAAGTTGCTCGATTTCATCGCGAAACCCACGCCTCCGGATCCTTATGCGTTCAGCGATCCGCTCGAATTCAGCATGCTTCACGTTCAGTTTTGAATCTTCAGCCACTATAGCTTCTAGCTGGGAAAACTCATCCCGGAGTGAACGCCCCCAGCGAGCCGCTAAGCAAATAGCAACGAGTGTCGAAAGGCATGCAACAGCGAAAAACACGGCCAAGCCGTTCGGTCGAACATCTTTTGTGGCGAACATAAAAGCCAGACTGGCCGCAACCCAGAAAAGGCCACAAGCCATAGCCACAGTGCGCGGCAATCTCGCGGCAACGAAAGGAAGCCGGCGCGTTATGCCCGGATGCGCTGGATGAGTAGAATTCACTCGTGATCAGTCCTCAAACCAAAGAACGCCCTCTAATTCGTTTTGGATTATGAGAAAGTGTTTAGAATTCTATGAATAAAAGGACTCCAAACTTCATACCTCCTCACGCATATACCGACGCATGACAGATAATCGAACAGCTAGAGTTAAGCGGAAAACCAAAGAAACCGATATCGAGGTCTTTATGGATCTGGACGGTACCGGAACAGGCGATATCGAAACAGGCGTAGGCTTTTTCGACCATATGCTTGAGAGTTTCGCAAAACACTCAGCCATAGATCTATTTGTCCGTACCAAAGGCGATCTTCACATCGATATGCACCACACCGTAGAGGATACGGGCATTGTTATGGGCGAAGCGCTCATGAAAGCGTTAGGTGATTTCGGCGGCATTACAAGGTATGGAAACGCTTATCTGCCGATGGACGAGACCCTCAGTCGCGCGGCGCTAGACCTTTGCAATAGGCCTTATTTCATATGGAAAGTGGCGTTCACGCGCGACAAGATTGGCGATATGGACACTGAGCTCTTCAAGGAGTTTTTCCAGGCTTTTGCCACACGCGGTGGGATGTGTCTGCACGTAGAAAATCTGTACGGGGACAACTCCCACCACATTGCTGAAAGCTGTTTTAAGGCGCTTGCACGCGCCCTGCGCATGGCGATTGCGATCGACGCTCGTCTCGGTGGTGCGCCGGCGTCAACGAAAGGCTCGCTCTAGTTTCTGGCTTTCAGAAAAGCGCGGTAGCGCCGCTTCGCGTCGTTGGTATGCTCGTCATTGTACCAATCCGATGGACCGGACGGCAGCATCGCATTGTCAAAACCATGCTGCGCATCCGCATAGACAATAGTCTCAGTTGGCAGACCTGAATCTTTGAGCGCTGCCAATTGAGACAGACAGGCCTTGTGATTGACCACGGTGTCTGCACCGGCGATGAAAGCGAGTGTATCGGGCTCGCTTTGCCAGCCCCTTACCCGGCTGAGCGCACCAAGCCCGCAATGCGGGTAAAACAGAATAAGCCCTTCAATGGAGGGCCAACCACCGTCGTAGTCACGAAGCCCTGCAGGCAATTTGCTGGGGCCCATGGTCATGAAATCCATAATGGACCATGCGCCGTGCGACCAACCGGCCAGATATACCCTGTCCGGATCAGCCTGAGGATCGGACAGAGCAATATCATAGGCCGCAAGAATGTCTGCTGCCCGCTCCTGACCTAACAGCGCCTTACCCTGACAAACTGTGTCCATTGCCAAATCCCGGCCAAATCCTCTTGGCCGATTGCTATCGACAATCACCGAGATAAATCCCGCCTCATTCGCAATATCCGCCCATTCAGCATGACGGGGGAGGCTCAAACCGCCGCATCCATGCATCTGGATAATGATGGGCAGCAATCCATCAATCTTATCTGGACGGCTTACCGTAATATGAGGATCGAGCTTTGAGACGAGATCCGTAAATGTAATCTCGTCAACAGCGGAAGCGCGCCATGACAGTGCTAACGCTTCCCCTCGAAAAAACAGAGCGCCACCAATAACGGCTAGCACAAGCATTAAAGCCAGGAATATTCTCTTCATTTCACGCCCAAACGACAGAGTGCATAGCTGCCGTAGCATGGGCTTGATAGTAAGAGGTTAACTTCAACCGGCGCTAGATGCGACAGATTGCACACTCGGTTCGAAAGATTGATAGGGTTGGCTACAGATGCGGTTTCGTCGGCGAGTTAATGCCCCTATGACCCAATAGGTGATAGGCGTTGCAGCCTCCTCTCCCATGCATTGACGCAAGCCATTCTCCGCCGGCACCAAATCCGTCGGCCCCACGGAAGGATCGGCCAGCAAGCGGCTGATGTACTGAATCGAAAACGTGTCGGACGCGTAGGTCGAGTGGTTTGTCGAAATGAAACGCTCCCAAAAGCGATCTTTGAGAAACGAGATATCGAAGACGTTCACACCTGGGAAAATTACGGGTCCTTCGGCCGGCTTGAAGTAGCCTATGCGCCGCTTTCTTCGGCGTGGGTCGCGCAGAAAAACGTTCCTCAAAAACCCGGAAAAGGCCACGGCCCTGTCATTTCGGGATGTCAGCAACGTAACCGATTTTGCAAGCTCCCCTGGAGGCCCCAGCCATTCCTGAGCTAGCCCGCTATCGAGATCACCGGCAGCAAGAATAACTGCACCAAAGAGGGGTCCACTCTTCTCGGCATTGCGTCCCTCCCAAGCTTCGGAGTCCCGCAACAATGCCACCGCCTGGGAGAAAACGCGGGTGCCCATACTATGGGCAATCACATGGATTTCTCCCCCTTCCGGCAATTGATCCTGAATTTGGATCAAAAAGTTTGCCAGCGCCCGCGCCGACATATCGCCGTCAATTTGATCGTTGAAGTATTCTCGTACCCGCGCATTTGACGGCCAGGAGAAATAAAAGAGCGGGCCATCAAAACCCGTATCACTTTTAAGCTGAGCAGCGCGAAATGCGCCGTTTCGGAAGGAAACGTTGAAACCGTGAATATGCAGGAGGGCATCCTTGTCACTCGCCTCACCAAAGAGCTGGCTTACCACACTTGAAAACCCGTCATAGCTGTAAAACGGCTCTGGAGGTCTTAAAAACGAGAACAGGCGATCGCGTTCGTCTTCGCTTACGGGATCGCGATCACTCCCCTTGCGACGAATAGGATCGCCCGGTCTATGCAGCGCCGGGATGGTCACAATGACCTCGCCCGTCTCCAACCGAGTCGTGGTCGGTAGCTGCAAGAGCTCAGAAGGCACCTCATAAGCCCGGTCAATCTGCTCTGGCTCTGTTCCATATCCCATTTGCCCGCCAGCATCGAAAGGCAATCTGTCTCTGTTCGTCCCATATACAACGCGCACACAGTGATAACCTCCGCTAGAGCATTGCGCGGCGGGCATAGAGGCTGGTTGAAATACAGGACTTCGGGTCACCGCCGGGCGCTGCTGTATCTGCACCTCTGGCAGCGGAGCCTTTTCCGTTTCCGGCGGCGAGCTGGTCGCACAAGCCGCAACAGCCCAGAATCCAAAAAGCAGAAAGCGTCGCATTGTATGTCCCCTTCACAACCTAGCTTAAGGCAACATCTATAAACGCTCAAACCGAGTTTGTTGCGCTGCATGATCATTCCGCCTAAAGAGCGGCCATGAAGGTCATCGCGCTAATTGATTACGGATCTGGAAACCTGCACTCGGCAAGCAGGGCCCTGCGTGCGGCTGCAAACACTGCAAAAAAAACAAGGGAAATCCGGCTCACATCAGATCCTGATGCATTGCGCCATGCGGACAGAATTGTGCTTCCGGGCGTTGGGCATTTCGCCGACTGCATGGAAAAACTGAACGCGAAAGATGGTCTGCTTGAAGCACTGAAAGAGGAAGTTCTAGGCGAAGGAAAACCCTTTCTCGGCATCTGCGTGGGCATGCAGCTCATGGCGGATCTCGGACGCGAGGACGGCGAGACCGAAGGGCTGGGCTGGATCGGCGGAACGGTGGAAAAGATCAGACCAACCGGCAATCTCCCCGTCCCACATATGGGCTGGAACGAGCTGGAGATCGCCTCCCCTCACCCGCTCTTAGACGGCCTGAGCAAAACGCCCCATGTCTATTTTGTGCACTCCTACGCTTTCAAGACATCGGATCAAGCGCACTCAATATCGCATGCTGATTATGGTGGTCCGATCACAGCCGCTATTGCCCGGGACAATCTCTTTGGAACGCAGTTCCACCCGGAAAAAAGCCAGTCCACCGGATTGAAAATCCTCTCCAACTTCGTCCTGTGGCAACCATGACAAAGTTCCACCTTTACCCTGCTATTGACCTGAAAGACGGACAATGTGTGCGTCTGATTAAAGGAGATATGCAGCAAGCTACAACATTCAATAATGATCCCGGAGATCAAGCCGCTCGCTTCGCAGATATGGGGTTTGACCGGCTCCATGTTGTGGACCTGAACGGAGCTTTTGATGGCCGTGCTACAAATGCCGATGCCGTCAGAAAGATCCTGCAATCAACGGGTGTTCCCGTACAGCTTGGCGGCGGGATTAGAACCCGCGCCGATATTGACCGGTGGCTCGATACAGGCATCGATCGGGTTATCCTTGGCACGGCAGCCCTAAGGGATCCTGATCTCGTGAAGACAGCCGCAGCGGAATTGCCCGGCAAAATCGTCGTCGGCATTGATGCCGTGAATGGTATGGTCGCTGTCGAAGGCTGGGCAGAGACGTCTGACATGCCGGCTATAGAGCTTGCAAAGGCATTCGAGGGATGCGGCGTTGCGGCGATTGTCGCTACGGATATTGGACGCGACGGCATGAAGACCGGAGTGAATGTCGATTTTACCGGCTCGCTCGCGGCCGCCGTTTCTATCCCGGTCATAGCGTCAGGTGGGGTAAAATCAGTAAATGATATAAAGGCGTTGCGAGCATACAAAGGCATGTATCCCATCGCCGGATCCATTCTCGGACGGGCGCTTTACGATGGCGACATCGAACCTGAAGAGGCTCTCCTCGCCGCAGGCTGACACAGAATCGTGACGAGCCAGACAGGCACTATTGACTTAAAAACGGGTCAGCAACCAGGACGGTGCCATGCCCCAATCGATACTCCTGACAGGCGCGAGCGGCGTCGTTGGCACTGAACTCGTCAAACTATTTCCAGAGGAGGACCTGATCCTCGGCCGCCATCGCGCACAGCCAGAAAGTGGTGCCCGCCAGATCGCCATCGATATCCGTGCTCCACATCTGGGGCTCAACAAAACAGAATACTCGAGACTAGCAGACGAGATCACATCGATTGTCCACGCCGCAGCCGTTACCGATATGGGCGCAGCTGCAGAAGGTCTCGAAGAAACGAATATTAACGGCGTGAAGAATATCCTGACGCTGGCCACGGACGCTGAAGTACCCTTGCACTATGTTTCGACGGCCTATTGTACCGAGGATTTCGGACCGAAACGTACCTCTCGATCAGCATACATTGAATCGAAACGCGCAGCAGAGACCCTTGTCGAGAATAGCGGTCTCGATTGGACCATCATCCGCCCATCCATCGTCGTTGGTCACTCAAAAACAGGCCAAATCGCAACGTTCCAGGGGTTTCATCTGTTCGTTGGCTCAATGCTTCGTGGCCGCCTGCCACTCATACCGCTCGACCCGTCCGATCGCTGCGATTTTGTCCCGGCAGATCTTATAGCAAAGGGGATCATCAAGATTGTCAGAACCCCCCAATATGGGCATGCATACTGGCTAACCGCCGGCAATACCGCTCTAACCATCGAAGAGATGATCGAGGCCGGGCAGCCCTTTGCCAAGACGATCGGAAAGGATTTGTCGAACCTTATCCTTGCTGACCCTGAGACCGCTGAAAAAGTCCACTTGCCCGGATTGAAAGAGCGCCTGCCTAGACGCCTGAAAGAAAGGCTCCACGTCATGATGGAGCTCTCAAGTGTTATGGCCACCGCTGAGCCGTTCCCGACGGACATCCCGAAACTGGTCCAAGACATTCCCATGACACATGGTTTTCATACGGATGTATTGCGCGCAAATATTCGACACTGGGGAAGCGAAAATAGATATGACTTCAATGGGCTTTGATTGGCGGTAATCCGGGAATCGGACTGCCATCATAAATGCCAACCGCTTTCCTAACCCGCATTATCCCGCTAAACGCAGATCATGTTGAAAGCGCGCATCATCCCCTGTCTAGACGTTAAAGACGGCCGCACGGTTAAGGGCGTGAACTTTGTTGATCTTCGGGACGCTGGCGATCCAGTCGCACTGGCAAAAGCTTATGACGAGCAAGGGGCAGATGAACTCTGCTTCCTGGATATTACGGCTAGTCACGAGAAACGTGGAACAATGCTCGATATTGTAAGGCACACAGCGGAACAGTGCTTTATGCCGCTAACCGTGGGCGGCGGTGTCAGATCAGAAGAAGACCTGGTGCAATTGCTAAGGGCTGGTGCCGACAAGGTCGGTATCAACTCAGCCGCCGTTGCCGATCCCGATGTTATCAGCCGCTGTGCGAGACGGGCTGGACGCCAATGCGTCGTTGTTTCGATCGACGCCCGAAAGACCGGCTCCACTTGGGAAATTTTCACCCATGGTGGGAGGCAAGCCACCGGAATCAATGCAATTGAATTCGCTCAGCGTGCCGAAGAGCGCGGAGCTGGAGAAATTCTGCTCACCAGTATGGACCGCGACGGCACACGGGATGGCTACGATGTTCAGCTTTTAAAAGCGGTCACACAAGCCGTCTCCATTCCTGTTATAGCTTCAGGGGGTGCCGGCTCGGTGGATGACCTCGCGCCTGCAATCAGTGAAGGCGGCGCAAATGCAGTGCTTGCAGCATCCATTTTCCACTTCGGCGAAGCGACCATAACCGACGCAAAGCAAGCGCTAAAAAATTCAAACATTCCAGTTCGCCCGTAAAGATACAGTCCTATGTCAGAAATTCCGTCTACCGATAATCTTGGGTCAGCAGAATCTATCTGCAAGACAATAGAGTCTCTTGCTAACACTATAGATGTGCGATCCGCCGCCGATGCGGAGATATCCTACACAGCGAAACTTCTCGCCAAGGGCACCAAGATAGTTGCACAGAAGCTTGTCGAGGAAAGCGGAGAACTTGCCATTGCGCTCGTTTCCGAGGGAGACAAAGAAGTTGCCGAGGAAGCGTCCGACCTCATCTACCACTTGCTTGTAGCAATTCGGAGTCGCGGAATTCCCCTGGACGCGGTGGCCGATACACTACAACGCAGGCAAAATATGTCTGGCTTGGCAGAAAAAGCATCGCGTTCAAGTAGCTAGTCGGATAGACGCCGCAAGAAAACATACCAGGCACCACCACCACCATGTCGTTGATGGGCGGACGCGAAACCCGATACTGTCCCATTTGCGTCCGGTGAGTTTATCCATTGAAGAAACCGTTGCCGTAAAACGCCTTCTCCGCGCTTCCCTTTCCCGGTGATAATGAGGACGCACCTCGCACCAAGCCGACGTTGGCGCGGAATAAATCGCGCTAATGCGAAATAGGCGCTGTCTTGGGTATGGCCATGCAGATCCAATGACGCGTCGATGGAGACCTGCCCTCGGCGGACTTTCCGTTCCCCTTCCCTATTTTGAGGCGTCTTTGGGACAACTGTCTTGGATCGATTTTTAGTCGTCGCGGACGGCTGGCCCGCCTTAAGGCGGGAAGATGTCCTTCTGACATATTGTGGCTGTGAAGGAGCCCCCAACAGATCTTCCATAGTCTCTGGCGGTTCAACGCCAGACAAAGGACGGACGCTCCTTGCAACTTTCGCCCAGGCTTTTCTTTCACTGGGCTTCAATCGTCGCGGAGACATTCAAAGATCCTCAGCTGGATGGCGTTGTCGGAGAAGCGAGAAGTCTTTTCGCGACAGGACGAGGCAAAAGCGCCCACATTTTACCAGGCGCATTCTGTCGGCCAGCAGCAGCTCCCGCTTCCGAACCCGTTCCAAAGTAGATATCGCCTCTTACTTTGCCCTTTATGGCACCGCCAGTGTCTTGCGCGACAAGCAGGCCTGCCCACTCCCCCCCCAGTCCAGGCGAATTCGTCTGTACAAAAAACGGTACGCCAAAGGGGTGGAAAGTCGGATCAATGGCCATCGACCCAAGCGGCGTCAAAGGAACAAGGGCTGCGCCCTCAGGTCCAAGATTTGAATCGCCGATGGGCAAAGACCGAAAAAACACAAATCGCGGGTTTTGATTCATTGCGGCCTGCGCTTCTGCCCGCGACACCCGATCCATCCATGCACGGATGCCCTGCATGGTGGCTTCGCCACGGCCAATCTTACCCGTATTCATCAGATAGTTCGCAACGGATCCGAAGGGTTGCGCATTATGGGCGGCATAGGCGGCGCGGATACTAGAGCCATCGGCAAACTCCAACCGTCCGGATCCTTGGATTTGAAGGAAGAAAACATCTGCCGGATGGGCATATCCGAGAGCATTATCTCCCCTCTGAGCAATCTCCGAGCGCGGTGGATACGGCCTCAATGACCCGTCTGATTGTCGCTGCGCCGGCACTTTTCGGCCTGCCGGCCTCCCGAATACCGACGGGTCGACCTGAACATAGTCGCTCGGCAGACCCGGCACCGGCTGAGTATAAGGAAACTCCGGTATCCGACGAGCCGCTATAGTTGGCTCGAAATAGCCCGTAAATCTTGAGTCGCCATCGGTTTGCCGGATCTCGACGGGAACAAGCATGGCTTCAAACACGGCGCGGGCGCTGGCAGAATCGGTCGCGATGTTTGCGGATTCGCAAGCTGGCCGCCACTCGAGCGCGGTTCCGGCATATGGTGCACGTTCGGATATCGACGCATCAAGCGCCCGATCTAAAATACGCGAACAACTTCTCTTAAAGGCTTCAAGAGCCGGCGCGAGATTAGCGTCCTGCCACCCGGTCAACATGGCGAATTCGACCGGTGTTTCAACAGCAGCAAAACTGTCAGTTTCAGTCCCAACGGTATTACCCGGCTGAGCCGGTCCCACCGGTTCCTCTACAACCAAGGGATCAGGGGTCGAAACACACCCCGAAATCATAAACGCAACAGCTAGGATGAAAACGCTAAGCTTAGCTCGCGGACTCAACATCATCTAGAATCCAGTTTGGATCGTTGTTTTTTATGTTGCGCTTAAACGTCCAGATATCATGGGCCGTGCGCGTCGTTTCGCCGTCACCGAGCTCAGCCTCGAAACGCACCATTATGCGAGCAATGTCGCCGCTTAGCTCAGCATCTTCCATTTCAAGCTTGCGAATTCGCAACAACTCGAACGGATCCTCACCCGTTGCATCGCGTTCCTTGATCGCCTCATCCCAGGCTTTAAAAACATCATCATCCAGCAAAGGTTTAAGCGTCTTCCTATCGCCGGAAGCATAGGCAGCCAGGATCATCTCGTATGCTGCTCGAGCGCCATTACGGAATTCATCGGGATGAAAGCCTTCATCTGCCTCATAGATCGTTTCCAATCCGGTTGCTGCAGGCCCATGGAAAATGGGTCGCTGTCCCCGCCCCTCTTCTCGATCCACCTGGCCGGAGGGCAATGAAGCTGACGCAGACGCTCCAGCAGGCGAACGGGTTCGGCCGTCTGGCGGCCCGTCATCGCGCCCAAGAGCGACATAAAGTCGGCTAAGGACAAAAAGCGCAACGGCGGCGGCGATCAGAACTTCTATCAATGATCCAACTCTTTATGTGCGGTTCAATCGTCTTTTACATAGGTCGCTGCGGCCACGGGTGCCAGCACCGTTGCACACCGTCAATAGCCATGTTACCGCCAGCCACCGCGTAGAGAGAGGTCCCATGTCAGAAGAAACCCCCGCAGCCACCGGGACAACAGCACAACCATCGCAGCCCACAGCCATCAGAGTATTAGCGCAATACATTAAAGATTTCTCTTTCGAAAATCCAGGCACAGCGCGGGCACAGCAGCAGCCAAACATCGATCTTGGCATAGATGTCGGCGCAACACCCCATAAGGATGGCCAGAATATATTCGAGGTTTCGCTTCGTATGCAGGCCAAGGCAGCAGCCGACGACGCAACGCTATTTATCCTCGAACTTGATTATGCAGGGCTTTTCCAATTCGACACAGCAGATCAGAGCGTTCTTGAACCCCTGCTTCTGATTGAATGCCCTAGAATTCTCTTCCCCTTCGCGCGCAGGATCATCTCCGACATCACGCGCGATGGTGGATTCCCGCCGCTTCTTGTCGACCCTATCGACTTCGTGGGTCTCTATAGAAGCCAGAAACAGAAAGCGTCAGAAGCGGCAGCTTCAAACCCGCCCGCATCACCTCAAACCGCTTAAACTATCAAGCCTGCTATCACGCATATTTCTGCCAGATTGGGTTTTTACCCAACTTGGCAATAAATTCAGTGTGAGCGCTCTGCTCATCTTGGGTAAGCCTCGAAGCTAGATTACTTTGCCGCGCTTGAGATTTTGCCAATTCCGTATTCTTAACAGACGATTGGAATCCGAATTCGAAGGATCTCGCCCGGCCTCCTAAAAGCTCCAAGTACACCAGAGCCAGCAGCTGAGCATCCAGCAATGCGCCGTGCAATGTTCGGGACTCAAGTGAAATATCGAACCTTCGGCACAGCGCATCGAGAGACGCTGGCGCACCGGGGAATTTCTGCCGGGCAATAATCACTGTATCAACCCACCTGGAGATATCTATTTCAGGGCGTCCGCACCGCTTCAATTCTGCGTTCAGAAAGCCCCGATCAAAAGACGCATTGTGCGCCACGAGTTTAGAATCACCAACAAACTCCAGAAACGCATCCACCACCTCAGGAGACTCAAAGCTTGGCTTATCAACAAGCATCTCGTCGGTAATTCCGGTGATCCGCACAGTCGCTTCAGAAACGCTCCGTCCCGGATTGATGAGAACGCGAAATGTCTTTCCCGTGGATATGTGATTGATCATCTCGACCGCGCCGAGTTCAATGACACGGTCATCACTGGCCCAATCAAGCCCTGTTGTTTCTGTATCGAATGCGATTTCCCGAACTACGTCAGACATTTATCCTATCCGTTTGACTCTCGACCTATCCGACTGAGAAGATCTGATATTGCACTCACCTGAGCCATGGCAAAGTCCAACCCAAATGCCGACGATACAATAAAGTCTGCCTTCGCACGCTTTTCCGAATCAGGTGTTTGTTTCGCAAGAATAGCTTCAAACGCATCCGCGGTCATGTCGGGGCGCGCAAGTACACGGGTGCGCTGAACATCCGGTGGAGCAGTCACAATACACACATAATCACATCGCCTATCACCGCCTGTTTCGAAAAGCAGCGGAATATCGAGAACAGCGAAGGGCGCACCAGAAGCAGCAGCTTCCTCGCGGAAGGCTATCTGAGACATCCCGACAAGCGGATGAACGATTTTCTCGAGTTGTGACATCGCTTCAAAATTATCCACCACTTGCTCGCGCAGCGCATTACGGTCGATGGCACCATCAACCACAATCCCCTCAAAAGCATGCGATAGCGGTTCAACAGCTGCCCCGCCCTTTTCATAGAGCCGATGCACGGCTGCGTCAGCATCATAAACCGGCGCGCCATTGTTTGCGAACATCTTCGCAGTGGTTGATTTGCCCATTCCGATAGAGCCCGTAAGACCCAGGATTATCATACGAGGCTCTCTAAAGTTCGCCGACATCGATCCATAGCGCTATCGATATCGGGCTTTTCACCAAACCATATTTCAAAGGAGTAAGCTGCCTGGGCCACAAGCATGCGCAACCCATCGACCGTCCGCCAGCCCGCAGTTCTTGCAGGCTTGAGAAAAGCCTCGGCGGCAACACCATATGACAAGTCGTATAGAAGCCTGCCTCGTCCCGGCGGCCAGTTGAGCGATTGGCCCGAATGACCAAGACTGGTCGCATTCACCGCGAAGGCGCAATCTTCAAGATACCCGGATATATGCTCTAGACTTTTTGCGCGCACCTTTTGACTCGAAGGCCGGTCGCCAGCTCCTTTGTGATAAACACTGATCATGGCCTCGGCGCGGCTCGGAGTCCGATTACAGAAAATCGTAGAGCGGCGATCTTCGCCAAATACATAAGCAACTGCCCGGGACGCACCCCCCGCACCAATCACCAATGCCTGGCCATCGGCGTCGAAAAGCTCCTTATCAAAATCCTCTGTCTGCAGAACAAAATCTAGCGCATCCCGGAAACCTGGAGCGTCAGTATTATCGCCGGACCAGATTCCGTCCCCGGTTCGCCAAATAGTGTTCACCGCGCCAATAGCCTCGGCGCGATCGGAGATCTTATCGCATAATCGCAGGGCGTCTTCCTTATGAGGTAAAGTGATATTCGCTCCATTACCGCCCCTTCGGTTGAGTGTATCCAGAGCGTCGCCCAACTCATTTGCGGGAACATGCATAGCGAGGTAATCGGCATCGAAACCAAATTCGCGGATCCACCCCTTATGAATAAGAGGGCTGAGCGAGTGGGCAACGGGATCACCTATGACGCCATAAAGCGCTGTCATGTTTCCAGCACGCCTCTCGTTCGGAGATAATCAAGCAAAGGTAGCAGCGGTAAACCGAGTATCGAAAAATAGTCACCCTCGATCCTCGAGAACAACTGACTTCCAAGACCTTCGAGCTGATATCCGCCAACCGTATTGCAGATCTCCGGCCCGACCTCATGAAGATACTTTTCAATAAAGGAGGGGCTGAGGCCCCGCATGGTGAGCCTTGGCTGTGCGTGATGCCGCCATATCGTCGTTCCGCCTTCGGCAACGGCAATCGCAGTCTCCAATGTATGGGCCTTACCCGACAAGTCGTTTAGATGCCTGCGAGCGTCTTCGAGATCTTTGGGTTTGTCGAAAGCTCTCTCACCAAGAGCTAGCATCTGGTCACCACCTATAACCAAACCGCTTTGTTCGCGAGATACCTTTTCTGCCTTCAACTCGGCCAACCTCATGGCTTGATCAGCGATAGCTAGTCCGTCAGCGCGCATGGATACTTTGTAGGATTCCTCGTCTAGGTCAGGCTTTATGGCCGTGCTATCGACACCCGCACCCTCCAACAGGGCACGACGACTCGCACTTCCAGATGCAAGAATAACTGGAGTAATCATGGCCGAATACTTCTTGGTAACATGTTTAGTATTGCAGCGGCAGTTTCTTCCACGGAGCGGCGAGACACATCTATCACAGGCCATTTCTTTCTTTGAAAGAGCCTGTTTGCCTCAGTAATTTCAGCCCGAACCGTTTCGCCATCGGCATAAGCTGAATGTGGATCGTCTTTCAGCGCGATAAGCCTCTGCTGTCGGATCTGGACCAGTCGCTCTGGCGTCACTTTCAGACCAATAATCAAAGGCCTTGTCACCTGATCGAGAATGGCGGGCAAAGGAGCACCCGGCACCAGGGGAATATTCCCGGCACGAACCCCCCGATTGCCGAGATAGACACATGTGGGCGTCTTCGATGTCCGGCTCACACCAATCAAAATTACATCGGCATGGCGGAGCCCTTCAATATTCTGACCATCATCATGGGCGAGCGAGTAATTCAGCGCTTCCATCCGATCAAAATAATCAGTGTTAAGACGGTGCTGACCGGCAGTTGTATCAGTTGAAGCTACGCCGAGATGGCGGCTTAGCATGTGCACAGCCTGATCAAGAATTGCCAGAGTCGGTATCCCACGCTCCTGACAAAATGACGTCAGCTGCTGGCGAAGTTCAGGATTTGCAATCGTATGCCAAACCACACCCGGCGCACCTGCTATTTCATTCATCACCCGCTGCAACTGCTTCTCTGATCGAACCAGATAGTAATTGTGCTCAAGCGCCTGGACATTGCCAAACTGGGCAGACGATGCGCGCATAACGGCATTCAGCGTCTCCCCCGTCGCGTCAGAGACAAGGTGAATATTGAAATAGATACAGGGCCTAGACTGTTTATCCCGCATGGACATGCCACACTCATGCCGGGAGCTTTAACACCCGGCAAGCAAAATTGACCGCTACTTGTGGAAACATATGGATAAACCGACTTCCCGCGATCTTTCCCCAATTCACTCACATGCCTGAATTTTCCATCTTCGGCGTTCTTGTTAGGTTTTTGCCTGTGGATGAGTGATTAATTCCGATTGACCAATCTGAAAGGATTCAAAAGTTAACAGATTGTAAACACGCTGATACGGCGATGTGGAAAATCTGTGTATTTCGGGGAAGAAGATTGCAAACACCCAGTTATCCACCGTATCCACAGCCTAATAGTAATAAGCTCAAATTGAATTTGATTAGGTTGGGGGTACCCATTGCCAATAGTAGACCAAAAACCGCTCCTTGAGACACTCCTTGGCAATCGCCAGAGCAGACCTCCCATCTGGATGATGAGACAAGCTGGGCGTCATTTAAAAGAATATCTGGAGATCAGGAGTAAGGCAAAAGACTTCTTGGATTTTTGCTACACCCCTTCCCTAGCGACAGAGGCAACTCTTCAACCTATTCGCCGATATGGGATGGATGGGGCGATACTCTTTGCAGACATACTCCTGATTTTGGATGCAATGGGGCTCGACGTAAAATTCGAGAAAGGCGTTGGACCTTTGGTGGAAAAAGTAGAGACGCCAGCTGATCTCAACCGCGTGCCGGTTTCAAAAACCGTTCAGAAGCTGAGCCCCGTTTATGAGACCGTATCCCGGGTCAAAGCGGAACTAGCGGCCGAGACAACACTTATCGGCTTTGCAGGTTCTCCGTGGACCGTCGGTCTGTATGCGATAGAGGGACGTGGCAAAACGGACAAAAGTCAAGCTCGGCTCTGGGCCCATCAAAAACCAGCCGATCTTAAAAACCTCCTCTCATTAATTGTTGAAACGACGGCTCACTACCTAAAGGCCCAAGTGGATGCTGGCGCGGACGCTCTGATGCTTTTCGACAGTTGGGCTGAGGGACTGCCCGACGATGTTTTCCATGATATTATAGTATCTCCCACTCAGAGTTTGGTGGATCGGATTCGAGAGCTTGGCGTTACGGTACCGATCATCGGATTCCCGCGGGGCGCTGGAGTCATGTTGCCCGACTATGCATCAAAAACGGGCGTCAACGCTGTTGGTTTGGATAGCGCAGCCTCACCTGCATTTGTAAATAAGAGCCTGCCAGAAGGGCTTCCTGTTCAGGGTCACCTTGATCCCTTGCTTTTGCTCGCGGGAGGAGAACGCTTGGAACACCGGGTTAATCAGCTCATCAATGCTTACGCAGATAGACCGCATATATTTAATCTCGGCCATGGAGTACTGCCGGAAACGCCGGTTCCAAATGTTGAGAAAGTCGTCGAACTTGTCAAAAGCGTATCTTAGCAAGTATTAAGGCAAAGGCCGTTTGGCGTTGGCTAACGGCTGTACTTCACAACTAACTCTTGACGTGTGCTTTTCTATTGGACATATGGATAGTGTCGAGAAGAGAAGTATGCTTCGTGCACGCGTGCTCTAGTAAATCTCTCGATGCCCAAGCACTTTCAGGACATTTTGGTATAATGGCGGATACGTCGACAGAGATCAGAACTCCAGTCACATTGCGTGAACTAAAGGGTAAATCACCAACTGAACTTGTTGCTTACGCAGAGAGTTTGGAAGTTGAAAATGCCCAGGCTCTACGCACCCAGGATCTGTTGTTTGCGATCCTTAAAGAGCTGGCAGATCGAGACATAGAAATCATCGGTGCCGGCGTTCTGGAAGTCCTGCCGGACGGATTTGGATTCCTGCGATCTCCGGAATCTAACTATCTTCCGGGTCCAGACGATATTTATGTCAGCCCGAAATTGCTGAAAAAAACAGGTTTGCGGACCGGCGATTCCATCGAAGGACCTCTTAAGAGCCCAAGAGATGATGAGCGCTATTTCGCACTTGATGATGTCAGCGCGATAAACTTCGAACCGCCCGAACAAGCCAAACATAAGGTTCATTTCGATAATCTAACCCCTCTATATCCGGAAGAGCGGCTTGTTATGGAATCCAAAGATCCGACGAAAAAGGATCGATCCGGCCGGGTTATCGATATTGTTGCACCTATTGGTAAGGGCCAGCGCGCACTTATCGTGGCCCCTCCCCGAACGGGTAAGACGGTGCTGTTGCAGAACATTGCTTCTTCGATCGAAGAAAATCATCCTGAGTGCTACCTAATTGTCCTTCTGATTGATGAACGTCCGGAAGAAGTTACGGACATGAAGCGGACGGTGAAAGGCGAAGTCGTCTCGTCAACTTTCGACGAACCAGCCACCCGCCACGTTTCCGTCGCCGAGATGGTTATCGAAAAAGCCAAGCGTTTGTCCGAACATGGCCGTGATGTGGTTATCCTACTGGATTCGATCACGCGCCTAGGCCGAGCTTATAACACGACGGTTCCATCTTCAGGTAAGGTTCTCACTGGGGGTGTGGACGCCAATGCGTTGCAAAGACCAAAACGGTTCTTTGGTGCTGCTCGTAACATCGAAGGTGGCGGATCCCTAACCATTATCGCAACAGCCCTGATCGATACCGGCTCTAGAATGGACGAAGTTATTTTCGAAGAGTTCAAGGGAACCGGCAACTCTGAGGTCGTATTGGATCGGAAGATCGCGGACAAGCGGACATTCCCGGCCATGGATATTCTGAAATCCGGCACGCGGAAAGAAGAACTGATTACCCCACCAGAGCATTTGCAGAAAGTGTATATTCTCCGCCGGATCCTAAACCCAATGGGAACATCTGATGCGGCGGAGTTCCTTCTGGATCGTCTTAAGCAGACCAAAACAAATGATGAGTTCTTCGAGTTGATGGCGAAGAATAATTAGTCGCCACGACGAGGCTCCATTTAGGGTCTAACTATCTGCATCAAAATACCGATTGAGATACGGTTATGAACGCGGCTTATTCTGGCGATACCATCTGTGCCGTGGCTTCGGGCATGGCCCCATCCGCAGTTGCAATTATCCGTGTCTCCGGATCGGCAACGAGAGTTTGGCTTGAGAACCATGTTCGCGGTCAGACTGTGGAGCCTCGCCAAGCGTGCCTTCGAAAAGTTCATGATCTTGAGGGTGCTCTTATCGATAACGCGATGGTGCTCTGGATGCCCGCCCCCCGAAGTTACACAGGTGAAAACGTCCTGGAGATTCATCTCCACGGCGGACAGGGTGTCATTGAACATGCGCTGGAGGCGCTCACCTCGTTTCCTGCCATTAGACTAGCGGAGCCCGGGGAGTTCACGCGACGGGCATTTGAACACCAAAAAATGGATCTTACTCAAGCGGAAGGAATTGCTGACCTCATTGACGCCGAAACAAGATCTCAGAAATCTCAGGCGCTCGCTCAAATGGAGGGGTCGCTCAGCAGTTTATATTCCGATTGGAAAGATAAGCTGCAACATTGCCTCGCGCTTCTACAAGCCTCAATCGACTTTCCCGACGAAAGTGAAGCTCCGGAATTCGTGGACGAGCCAGTTACAGAAATTTTGGCGGGGCTGAATGCACAGTTTGAGAAAGCGCTTGAGGATGGCGAGATAGATCAGAGAATACGGGATGGATTCACCGTCGCAATTCTAGGTGAGCCGAACGCCGGAAAGAGCACGCTTCTGAATTATCTCGCCAAGCGAGATGCCGCTATAGTGACAGAGATACCGGGAACAACGCGCGATGTTATAGAAGTGCGTTGCAAACTTGGTGGCCACATCATCTGGTTTCAGGACACTGCCGGAATTAGAGAAAGCAGTGATCCCATCGAACAGGAAGGCATTCGCAGATCGGAGCGCTCAGCTGAGACGGCGGATCTTCGCTTGTTTCTGGTACCGCCAGACGTGACAAACCCTCCCCTCCCCCATTTAAGGCAATCATCGGATATTGTCGTGCGGACGAAAGCAGACATTGATCGTAACCTTTCATTAACCGATGAGATACCCGCCATCTCTGCGAAAACGGGCCTAGGATGCAAAGAGCTTACTGATCAGATATCGGCAGAGATAAGCTCAAGAGTCGGCAATCGAACATCTCCTGTCCTTACCCGTATCCGCCATCGACGAGCGATTGAAAAAGCGCTTCAGAATAGCGAAAATGCGAAACGAGGAATAAGGGCGAGCATTGGCTCAGAGCTTGTCGCCGACAATGTTCTTTCCGCTTCGCGAGCTTTGGAAAGTCTGATTGGCAGGATAGGTGTCGAGGATGTTCTGGGGGATGTATTCTCTACTTTTTGTATCGGTAAGTAACCCCTACGCAGGCGAGTTGCTTTGCGGTAAAAGCCGGTCCCATGAGTAATGGTCATTTCAATGTTATAGTGATCGGTGGTGGTCACGCCGGTTGTGAAGCTGCCGCTGCCGCGTCCCGTATGGGTGCGAGGACAGCGCTGATTACCCATAAGAAATCCACCATCGGTGAGATGTCCTGTAACCCTGCAATCGGTGGTCTGGGTAAAGGTCATCTCGTTAGGGAGATCGATGCACTCGATGGTGTTATGGCGCGCATCGCTGACAAATCCGGTATCCAGTTTCGCTTGTTGAACCGATCTAAGGGCCCGGCTGTTCGTGGTCCCCGCGCGCAAATTGATCGCGAACTGTATCGCAAAGCTATGCAGTCCGAGCTGAGTTCAATTCCGAATCTCACCATCATCGAAGATGGTGTGGATGACATTCTGGAAACCGGCGGTGCGGTTACAGGTGTGATCACGGTTAAGGGTGACACGTGGAACGCACCCCAAGTCATCGTGACGACAGGTACTTTTCTCAAGGGCCTGATCCACATCGGTGAGAAGCAGGTTCCTGCCGGTCGTGCTGGCGAGGCCCCTGCCGTCAAACTGGCTGATAGGTTGTATGGGATGAGTCTACCAATGGGCCGTCTCAAGACAGGTACACCTGCCCGTTTGGATGGCCGCACCATATCCTGGGACAGTCTGGAGATGCAGGAAGCAGACGCGGTCCCAATACCATTTTCATTCGTGAACTCAGAAATTGACGTCCCACAGATTGCCTGCGGTGTGACTTGGACGACCTCGGATACGCACTCAGTGATATCCGAGAACCTCGAAAGCTCAGCCGTCTATTCTGGTGCGATCGCGGGCAAAGGCCCAAGATACTGCCCTTCGATCGAAGATAAGGTTTTCCGGTTTCCCGATCGAGATCGACATCAGATCTTTCTCGAACCGGAGGGTTTGGAAGATCACACAATTTATCCCAATGGGATTTCAACATCCCTTCCGGAAGATGTTCAATCTGATTTTTTGAAGACCATTCCGGGCCTCGAGAATGCAATTATTCTTCAGCCCGGTTACGCTATCGAATATGATTATGTAGATCCCCGCGCATTGGACAGAACGCTACAAGTCAAGGATCTGAACGGGCTTTATCTCGCGGGTCAAATCAATGGGACAACTGGATATGAAGAGGCCGCCGCCCAAGGACTGGTAGCCGGTTTGAACGCAGCGCGTCGTACCTCGGATGAAGAGCCCGTCATCTTTGATCGGGCTGAAGCTTACATCGGAGTCCTTATCGACGATCTGGTCACCCGCGGTGTGACCGAGCCATACCGGATGTTCACGTCCCGGGCCGAATACCGATTAATCCTCCGGGCTGACAATGCAGATCAGCGACTGACACCTAAGGGTATCGCCCTAGGGTGTGTCTTAACCGAAAGGACCGAAATGTTTCACGTGAAACATAAATCGCTGGAGACTGCTCGCGAGAAAATGCACGAAGCCAAAATGAGTCCGAACGCCGCTAGCGGCTTTGGGTGGAAAGTAAATCAGGATGGCCGTGTCCGGACTGCCCAAGAGTATCTCGCTTATACCGATATCTCATTTGATGATATTGAAGCGGCTTGGCCTGAACTCTCCGGCTTTCCCTCCGATGTAAAAGAGCAGATGGAAATCGAGGCGCAGTATGCCGGCTATCTTGATCGGCAGGCGGCGGATATCGAAGCACTTCGTCGGGATGAAGCACTTAAGATACCGGACGATATGAATTACGATCTGGTCGGCAGTCTTTCAAATGAAGTTCGATTGAGACTTGAAACCGTACGGCCGGAGACATTGGGTCAAGCCGGACGCATAGAGGGCGTTACGCCATCAGCGCTCACCGCGCTGCTTGCCTATGTCAAAAGATCGGATGGCAAGGCACGGCGCGCATGATCATCGATGAGGATGGTTTCGGTCCCGAAGAGATAAGTAAACAGATCGATGTTTCACGTGAAACATTTGATCGTCTTGAAACCGTTCTCAACGTTCTGGACAAGTGGAGACATCAGAAAAACCTGCTCGGTCCAAGCGAATGGCGTCACATTTGGCGACGCCATATATGGGATAGTCTTCAGCTTCTGCCCTTGCTTCCCAAGCAACCTCGCATTGTCGATCTCGGATCCGGTGGAGGCTTTCCGGCGCTTCCGATCGCTTGCGCCCTTACGGTATCGAATGGTGGCCATGTTTCCCTGATTGAAACCGTCGGGAAGAAGTGCGCATTTCTCGCTGACGCGATCCGAGAGGCTGATCTGAATGCAGTGGTTATCAATGGCCGCGTCGAGAACCACAGCAATATCGATGCGGATATTGTATCCGCCAGGGCTTTCGCTCCCTTGTCAAAGATCATCGAACTCGCGCATCCTTGGTTTTCACGTGGTGCAATCGGGCTTTTTCATAAGGGCGAATCTTGGCAACAGGAATTGACGGCAGCATCCGAAAGATGGACATTCTCGTCTCAGGTGAATCCCAGCCGAAGCGGGGGCACCGGGGTCATCCTCAGAATATCGGAGGTATCAGATGACTGACACCGAAACACGTATTTTCGCGGTGGCCAATCAGAAGGGCGGCGTGGGCAAAACAACGACTTCTATCAATCTGGCCACGGCACTGGCCGCCGTCGGACGCAAAGTCCTGGTCGTGGATTTTGACGCGCAGGGAAATGCTTCGACCGGTTTGGGGATATCAAGACCAGAACGTAATCTGACAAGTTATGACTTGGTGGTCGACAACATACCCCTGGAGCAAGCCGTACTCGGGACAATTGTTCCGCGGCTAGATATCGTACCAGGCGATGAAAATCTCGCGGGCGTCGAGACGGAACTCGCGTCTGATCCGCGCCGATCGTATCGGCTTCGTGACGCCATTCGAACTTATATCGACCGGTCGCCGTCGGACGGATATGACTTTATATTGATTGATTGTCCGCCATCGCTATCCGCATTGACTTTGAACGCGATGACCGCAGCCGATGCATTGCTCGTACCGCTTCAATGCGAGTTCCTCGCTCTTGAGGGTCTGAGTCAACTATTGCGAACGATCGAGGTGGTGCGTTCAGGATTGAATCCCAGCCTCGAAATACAGGGCGTCGTTTTGACGATGTATGATCGGCGAAATAATTTATCTGATCAGGTTGCAGAGGAGGTCCGTGAGTTCTTTGGAACGAAAGTATACACGACCGTCATACCACGCAATGTCCGCTTGTCAGAGGCCCCTTCATTCGGAAAGCCTGCCCTGCTCTACGATTATCGTTGTCCAGGTAGCGAAGCTTATATTCGTTTGGCCTCTGAGGTTCTACAGAGAGAACGGGAACTGAAGGTCGCATGATGAGTGAAGAACGTAAGGCTCGCCCTAGTCGCCTGGGCAAAGGCTTGTCCGCTTTAATCGGCGAGGTTGACGCCTCTCCGCCGGCCGCGCCGTCGCATGCACCAAAGACCATCTCCGCGGTTTCGCCATCGGACCCGATGTCCATCGACATCAATAAGATTTTTCCAAACCCATCACAGCCTCGACGAACTTTCGATCAGGATGAACTGAGCGAGCTCTCGGAATCCATTCGCAAGCGTGGCGTCCTCCAGGCCATATTGGTTCGGCCGGATCCGAAGGGGGGGGGCGGTTATCAGATTATTGCGGGCGAGCGTCGATGGCGAGCTGCGAAAATGGCGGGAAAGGAAAGTGTTCCTGCCATCGTTCGAAACGCTGATGAACTCGAACTCCTTGAAATCGGCATCATTGAAAATGTCCAGCGCGCTGACCTTAACCCGATGGAAGAGGCCGAAGCCTATGGGGCACTAATGAAGCGATTTGGGCGTACCCAGGAGAGTCTCGCCGAAAGCGTTGGTAAGTCACGCGCCCACATTGCCAACACGCTCAGACTGTTAAAATTGTCTGAATCAGCTCGCGAGCATCTGCGGAAAGGGCATATCTCTGCGGGCCATGCGCGAGCTGCGCTCGGAGGTCAGGATCCCGACACATTGATTGATCAGGCTGTCGCAAAGTCCCTTAGCGTTCGAGATGTCGAAGCGCTTGCAAAACTCTCAAAAGGAGCAGTCCCGAATTCCAGAACAACTTCCACTCCTGTGAACGAGGGCAGAGTCAAAGATGTGGACACAGAGGCCCTGGAAGCTGACTTAATGCGAACGCTTGGACTGACTGTCGACATCCGCCATAAGGGAGACGGCGGCGAAATGCGGATCAAGTACCGAGACCTTGAACAGTTGGATGAGGTCTGCCGACGGCTTACAGCCAAACGGACCTAGCGTTCAGGGATTAGTCCTGCAATCTGTGGGTCACCCACTAATTTTGTTAGCGCCTTACGGAGCTTGCCAAGCGCCTGGTGTTCGATCTGGCGAACACGCTCTTTTGAGATTCCAAGGGATTTACCGAGGCTTTCCAGGGTCACAGTTTCATCTTGTAAACGCCGTTTGCGAATGATGAGAGTTTCTCGATCTGTAAGTGTCTTCATAGCTTCCGATAGCCATTTTCCCCGTGTTGCATTGTCCTCTGAATGCATAACTTCTTGCTCAATATCCGTCTTCTCATCGGGTAGAAGATCCTGCCATTCGCTAACGGTGCCTTCCGCATTCCCGATCGGAGCATTTAGCGATCTATCATTGGAAGACAGCCTCGCTGACATGTTCTCCACATCGCGCTCGCTGACACCAAGATGATCCGCAATCCAGGTCTTGTTTTCGGGAGTTAGCGAGTTGGTCTCCGCATCTTCTATCTTGTTGCGCAATCGTCTTAGATTGAAGAAGAGTGACTTCTGGGCCGAGGTCGTGCCTGTACGAACAATCGACCAGTTGCGAAGAACATAGTCCTGAATGGAAGATCTGATCCACCAGGACGCATAGGTGGAAAAGCGGACTTCACGATCGGGATCAAAACGGGCAGCTGCCTGCATCAATCCAACATTACCTTCCTGGATGAGATCTGAGAGCGGCAGTCCGTAATGTCTGAACTTCGCAGCCATAGCAATCACCAGACGCATGTATGCGCCCGTCAGCTCATGCAAAGCCTTCTCATCCTGTTTGTCCCTCCAGGCTTTCGCAAGATTCATCTCGTGATCCGCCTCCAGAAGAGGGCGCTTCATGGCTGCCTTGACGAATTTTCTGTCGAGCGAAGGTGAGGGAGATTGATCTGTCATAGGAGAACCCGTCTGTTAACGTTCTCTCTACGATTTTGTTTCTTATTTGGATCACAATATTTTATAAAAAAACCGGCCAATTCGGCCGGCTTTTCAAATAAGCAATTAATTCAAAGGCTTAAGCAGCCTTTTTCTTGGCCAGGGAATCTGCAAGCCGCTCCATGGCTGTTGTCCGGTCAATATTTTCAACTGCCGCAAGTTCACGCGCCATTCGGTCAAGCGCGCTTTCATACAACTGACGTTCAGAGTAGGATTGCTCCGGCTCGTCTTCACCGCGGTGAAGATCCCGGACAACCTCCGCAATGGAAATCAGATCGCCGGAATTGATTTTTGCTTCATATTCCTGCGCACGGCGGGACCACATGGTCCGCTTGATCCGTGCTCTTCCGCCAAGCGTCTTCAGTGCGTCATCGACAAGTTTAGAACCGGCAAGCGCACGCATGCCTGATGCTTCCGCCCGGTTCGTGGGCACTCTCAGGATCATTTTGTCCTGATCGAAAGACACAACGAAAACCTCAAGGTCGATACCGGCTACTTGCTGCTTTTCAATTCCGGTAACGGTTCCAACGCCGTGGGCAGGATACACAACATTCTGTCCGATCTCAAAAGCTGGCTTTGCCTCGGTGACGGTCTTCTTGGTCATGTTCTATCCCTTTCTACTCAAACCTGTTTCGCATTCTCTAACACAAAAACGTCCGAATGCTCTTTTGCAGTCGGACGGGTTGTGCGCTTCGTGAAAATGTCTTCAATAGTTTACGTATAACACATTTGTCATACGTCGGCAAATACTACGGCTATATTTGAGTCGCCTATTCGTCCCCTGTACCTGGATTTGGGCTGAAATACTTTTCCAGTTTTCCGGTTTCATCCGCCATTTCGTCCCTGTCTTCTGGCGGATCTTTCATCATCGTAATAACAGGCCATTGCTTCGAATACTCGGTATTCAGCTTCAACCACTTCCCGTCTGGCTCATCCTCGGTATCCGGGACGATCGCTTCGCAAGGGCATTCCGGTTCGCAAACGCCGCAGTCGATACACTCATCAGGATTGATCACGAGCATGTTTTCGCCTTCATAGAAGCAGTCCACAGGGCAGACTTCCACGCAGTCCATATACTTGCAGCGAATGCATGGGTCCGTGACAATGTAAGCCATGGGACGTTAGCGCTCCGATGAGGGTTTTTGATGCCAATACCTGAAGTGGTGGGCATTCGCGATATTGTCAATCATCCCTCAGTGGCAGCCCTTGCTTCAGCCCGTCTTCGGGCTTGGGCCCGGGGAACATCTTCAACGTAAAGCAATGACGCGACATGCCTGATGAAAGCATCCTCGAACGGGCATTTTTCTCCGTCGGCCAAGGCAACGAGATACAGCCCCTCTACGATGGACTCTCGTTGCTTGAGGGGTAGCTTTTTGACGTGCTTGGTAAACTCGTGAGCCCCAACAGCTTCTTCGGCCAGCGCTTCTCCCTGAGCAAGCAATGCGTCGGCTCGCTCCGCGTCAAAGTCAAAGCTCTCGAGCAGAATCATGGCGATCCGGTCACTTTCAAGATCGGCATAAACGCCATCGACCAATGCCGCTTCTACTAAAAGAGCCGCCGCTGCCGCTTCCGGTGAAATCGGATTATCCGACGGTTTTGGATCAGCATTGCCGAAAAATTTGGACAAAAATCCTGCCATGATCAAACGAACCTTAGGTCTCACTTTCCCAATCTATGTAAAGTCCCTGCGCCTCTTTCGCCGGTCCCCGCCGCGTGCCTAATTCAAGAACTTCCACACTCCTGATATGCACGGACTTGCCGAAAGTCACAATATCTCCAACCGTGATGGTTGTTCCGGGCTTTGTTGTTCGCCTGACCTGACCATTACGGGAGATGCGAACGCCCTTCTTCGAAATGTGCTCGGAGGACAGTTTTCGCGTCTTGTAAAACCGGGCGCGCCAAAGCCAAACATCTAGCCGAACCGAACTGTCTTTCTCAGTCGTCAAAATCAGTCTCGTTCAGACTCAGCATTAGCCCCTTGCCCCTCGGTCTTAGTCGGCGTTGCTGAACCCTCTGAAGGGGACTTTTTCCCATCGATAAGTGTGGCGAGGGCTGCAAAAGGACTATCAGGGTCAGCCCTTCGTTTGCTTTTTCTCGGCTGATGTCGCGATTTCAATTGACGGGCTGCTTCCGGCTTTTTCTGCCTTGCGCCCCGGGGTTTTGACGTTCGGTTCTTTTCCTTTTTGTCCCCATCTCGGAATTTGCTTTTATACCGCCAAAGTGTCGGTACCCCGCTTTCCGGGTCTTTTTCTGCAATTGAAAGGCCAAGACTTTTTAGGACATCTGGAAACGCTTCACCGGGACAGGAGACAACCGACGCTAACTCCGGAGGAAGGGCAAAGACTGGCGTACCCGCTTCACGGCGGCGCTTGGAGACCTCCCAAGCAAGGCGCTCGGCGAGGTCGGCTCGAACCGCGCGTTGTCCAAGGCGTATGTACCCGTTCGCCTGGAGTGCAGCATCGGTCCAGGAACTGTCTGGGGCAAATGATCCGGCACCGGCTGGAGCGACAAGGCAGGTCACCCCGTCAAACACAGATCTGAGAAGAGCAATCAGATTTTGCGCGGCCGGCTTTTGCGCGTCAGGTAGATGCGCTGCAACACGGCCAGTTCTCACACCGACCGCCTTCAAGGATTCTCTATCTGTCGCTTCGAGGCGAGCGCTATGGTCGTCTGCCCTAAGGTCCACCGCTGCACCTGTTTCAGCAAGTCGGTAGGCGTATCCCTTGGCAACCCCGGAAAGCGTTTCCGTATTTTGCCCCACGCACAGCCCATGAAGCGAAGGGAGAATCTTCTCTATATGTCCGCCTATCCAGACCTGCAGTCGGCTGGTCCCCACTTGCCACAAATCCGTATGGGTATCTTTTGCACCGATAAGTTCCACAATCGGTTTCAACCAATGGGAGCCCTTCTTCAGTCTCCCAACAATTTCATCTTTATACAGAATGTATCCTTCACTACCGCGAGAAAAAGCACTATCATCCGCCGTAGCCATGTCCGAAAGTCTTCGTTCCAGAATGGGTTGAAGGGCCGAAATGGCTGCATGGCGGAGCGCTTTTCCTTCCAGAGCTCTTGACGACGAGACTGGCTCAAAAGTCAGACCTTTCAAATGGCCAACCAGATGACCTTCAACTCGTACTTCGCCGTTCGACTCAAGGTCAGCAGTCAAGGACTTATCTTTCTTGAGGCCGGCCAATAGGGCAGTCGTCCGGCGATCGACAAATCTATCCGTAAGCGCCTCATGCAGTGCGTCCGATAAACGATCTTCAATTCGGCGGGTATTTTCACGCCACTCCTCAGGATGTTCAAGCCAGTCATCACGATGGGCAGCATAAGTCCAAGTCCGCACGGCTGCGAGTCTGTTCTGCAAGGTTGGGATGTCGCCAGTCGCGGAGGAAAGCCGCTCTAGGCGGTTTTCCATGGCATCGTTAGAGAGTCGCGCAGAGGGCTCTGCAAGGTGTTCATGAAGCGACTGAACTAGGCGGAAATGTCCTTCATGGCCCGCCTTTCGAAAGTCAGGAAGCCTGCATAGATCCCACAGGCGTCTTGTGATCTCTGGCTTTGCTGTCGAAGCGAGGATCTCCGGGTCGGCGGCAAACCTGCGTAAAGTCCACTCGTCCAGAGCATTGGGGTTTTGTCTTAGAAATGCCGAGCCGGAGGGTTTTGCCAGCCCCCGCATGAGGTGGCCAATATCCGATAGATCGAGGTCCGAATTACGCCATTGCAAATGGTCCACTGGATCGAAAGTGTGATTTACGATGCGCGTAACGAGATCATCCTCGAACACGGGACAATCGGCGGTCTCTCCAAAACTGCCTTGGGACCGAAACCGGCCGGCCCGTCCAGCAATCTGTCCCATCTCTGCAGGTGACAGACGCCTTAGCCGTTGACCGTCAAACTTGCTCGATGACGCGAATGCCACATGGTCCACATCTAGGTTCAGACCCATGCCGACCGCATCGGTCGCAACCAGATAATCTACTTCACCCGATTGGTAGAGGTCGACCTGGGCATTTCGAGTTCGGGGGGAGAGGGCTCCCATGATGATCGCCGCGCCGCCTTTTTGCCGTTTCAGCAATTCCCCAATCGCGTAAACCTCCTCCGAACCAAACGCGATTACTGCGCTACGCTTTGGAAGTTTGGTGATTTTCACCGGGCCGGAGTAACTGAGATCTGAAAACCTCGACCGCTGCTCGCCATCGGCTGGCAGGTCTAGGGATCGCAGGATTGGGCGCATGGTTTCTGCACCGAGGAAGATCGTTTCATAAGTACCTCGGGCATTCAGAATGCGGTCGGTGAAGATGTGACCTCGATCCGGATCCTCGGCGAGTTGGATCTCGTCTATGGCGAGGCAGTCTACGGCAACATGAACAGGCATAGCTTCGACGGTACATGCGAAGTATCGCGCCTCTTTGGGCCAGATCCGTTCTTCGCCGGTAATCAGGGCGACGGCATCATCGCCTTTCGCAGCTCTCATACGGTCATAAACCTCGCGCGCCAGCAAACGCAGCGGCAGTCCGATCATCCCTGACGCGTGCCCCATCAGACGGTCGATGGCATAATGGGTTTTGCCCGTATTCGTGGGCCCTAGAACAGCCTTCAATTCAGACATGGCGGCGTTGCCCCATCGGCAAGGTTAACGATGTACCCGATGTGGCTCAAACTATGATGGCGAGCAAGATTGATGCTGAAAGGAAAATCTAGCTGGCGAGCTGCGACTCCGGCTCGAACAGATCATCGACCTCTTCTTCCGACCCCGACAGGTCATTGCCTATAACCACATTCTCAGCATGGAATTTGTGCCCGTCTTTTTCGGCCGCTGCCCGCACCTTCAACAACTCGCTGAACAGTTCGCGCTGATCAACGGGTTTCGCGACATAGCCGTTCATGCCGAGGTCAATACACTTCTCCCGGTCCCCCGCCATGGCATCCGCCGTGAGCGCGATAACCAGGACATTCGACCATGTTTCGCTGGAAGCCCGTATTTTGCGGATGGTCTCGCGTCCGTCCATCACTGGCATATGCATATCCAGAAGCACCAGATCAAAGTGTTCGGCGGAGAGCATCTCCAGCGCCTCGGCCCCATTCTCGGCTTCCGTCGCAGTCATTCCCAACGGTTCGACAAACAGGCGCGCGACACGCCGGTTTACGGCATTGTCGTCCACAATAAGAACCTTCAGCCCGCACAGACTGTTTGTGGCAGGGGAAGAGTCTGATTCCTCCTTAAGCCGTTTTGGCTCGCCTTGCTCTTTGACCTCGGTCTTGATCAGGGCGGGTAAAGCGTTTCCTCCCGTAAGGGGAGTGGTGATCTCGGTGGAGGATTCATTTGCGGCCTCCGCCTTGAACGTGAAGGTAAAGACCGATCCTTGTCCAGGTTTGCTGGCGACCGTAATGTCGCCCCCCATCATTTCAGCAAGTTTCCGGGCAATGCTCAGACCGAGACCCGTGCCGCCAAAACGGCGCGTGGTTGACGCATCAGCTTGCGTAAAACTCTCAAACAGCCGGTCCTTGTTTTCCGGTGATATGCCAATGCCCGTATCCGAGACATGCACCGTCACGAGATGATGGTTGCCGTCGCCGTTTATCAGCTCGCTCTTGGCGGCGATAATCACTCCCCCTTTGGAGGTAAACTTGATCGCATTGGAGACCAGGTTGGAAATGCATTGGCGCACCCGCACGATATCAAGGACCAAGTCTGCTGGCACCTTCGGATCGATGACCAATTTGAGATAGAGGCCTTTGTCTTCCGCCGACGGACGGAAGAACTTCTGTATCCGCGAAATGCGATGCCGAAAATCGACATTGACCGGGCTGAGCTCGAGCTTACCAGCTTCGATTTTCGACAGATCCAGAATATCATTGAGAATGGTCATCAAGGACCGGGAACTATCGAGAATGGTTTCCACCATATCGAGTTCATCTCGATCAAGATTGCGCGTGCGAAGCGCCTGCGCCATGCCGAGAATACCGTTCAGCGGTGTCCTGATTTCGTGGCTCATAGACGCAAGAAATTCGGACTTTGCGGCATTTGCGGACTCAGCAGCTTGCCTTGCTTTCCTGAGCTCGCGCTCTCTTTGCCGAAGCTCCGTGATATCTACAGACAGGCCGATGAGAAAACCTTCATCGGTTTGCGTGTGGTAAATTCTTATGGTTTGCCCGTTTGCAGCTGGCAGTTCGCGCTCTTCCCCGGACAGCGCGCTCTTCATGACATCCGTAAGAGCGGCTTCGACTTGGTCATGCGACAATTCCGGGAAATTCACCTTAATTTGCGCCCGAACCCCCTCCTCCAAGGTGGCACCGGTCTCCATCATTTCCCTATACAGGTCCGGCAGGTGCTCCCTGCAGGCCTTATTGGAATAAAGCAATCGCTGGTCGCGGCTATAAACAGCCACACCGTTTTCGAGCCGATCCGCAGCCTTTAGAAATTGATCAATCGTTAATTTGGCCATCCCAAAGAGCCCGCTAAAGTTTCAGCAGCCTAAGAATCGCTCAGAAGCATTGTGAATTTGTAAATTAGCGGGTTTCGGCAGCGTTCATGCAGCGCCCTGCGCTTGACGCTCCTTCAAAGAAACTGTACTTGGCCCGCTTTCAAAAGCTAACAATTTAGAGCAAAGCAAATGTCGCGCTTGTGTGAACTAACCGGTACGCGCCCGATGACTGGCAACAATGTCAGCCACTCGAATGTTAAAACCAAACGTCGGTTTCTCCCCAACCTACTTGATGTAAACCTTCATTCCGATGCGCTTGACCGGTCCTTCAAGCTGCGGATTGCTGCGAAAGCCCTGAGAACCGTGGACAAGCTCGGTGGTCTTGATGAGTTTCTCGCTAAAGCAAAACCCGACCAGCTGTCTGATCGCGCAGCGAAGATCAAGCGAGACATAGAGAAGAAGGCCGCGGTGGCTTAGGCAAAGTCCTCTTTCAAAGTCCAGAAGCGCGCCTTAAAGGGCGCGCTTTTTCGTTTGGATCAGACGAAGAAATCTGAGTGCCGGCGGTGATCTCGCCTTTTTCGCTAAGGCACCATAGGCTACAGCGTGGCGAAGAATGTCAGCGCCTACTCTTTGTGCAAAGACGAGAAGAATGCGATATGAAAAATCTCTGGGTTTCAATCTTTCTGCTTGGATTGGTCGCATGCGGCAACGAAGAACCCGCCCCGGAATCGTCTGAAGAGGTCAAGGCAAAAGCCCCTTCTGCGGCGACACTTTATAAAGGCGGCACAATCTATACGGGTCTCGAAACGCCCTTTACGGTGGCCGCCGTTCTTGTTGATGCTGATGGGCGTATCGCAGCAACAGGAGATGAAGACGAAGTTCTAACCGGCATTTCGGATGATGTGGCCAGGGTAGACCTCGCAGGGGCGACAATGTTCCCCGGTTTCGTGGACGGTCATGCCCATCTCATCGGAATTGGACAGCGCGAACTCGTGCTCGATCTTTCAAGCACAGCTTCGGTCTCCGAACTCGTTGAGCAGATCGCATCGGAAGTAGAAGACGCGCAATCAGGTGCCGTTGTTTTTGGTAGAGGCTGGATCGAAACCGGGTGGCCAGAGAACCGCATGCCTCGCGCTTTGGACGTCGACGTCGTCTCTCGGGACAACCCTGTCGTATTGATAAGAGCCGACGGCCACGCCCTTTTTGCCAATACGGCGGCCATGCAAGCTGCAGGAATTGATGATTCAACACCAAACCCCGATGGCGGCAGCATAGAAAGAGATGAAACCGGGGCTGCAACGGGAATTTTCGTAGACAATGCCATGGGTCCTTTGGTGGCCCTGATCGACAGCCCGGGCGAGGCCGAACGTGAGGCGGCGCTATCGCTTGGTGCGATGGTTTACGCCGAGCGGGGATGGACGGGCCTCCACAACATGTCCGTTGACCCAGCCGATGCACCCTTAATGCAGAGATTAGATGGGGACGGGCGGTTGCCTGTGCGGGTCCACAATGCCTTCGACCCGGCTGGCATGGATCTCGCCATATCCCGAGCCCACGAAACCGATACCATCCAGAACCGCGCCGTTAAAATCTATATGGACGGAGCACTGGGAAGTAGGGGTGCGCTGCTCTTCGATCCCTATACGGATCGTCCGGATATATCCGGACTAGCCTTGCGTCAGCGAGAAGAGACCCTGGACCTTTTGAAGTCAGCCGCCGCTGGCGATGTGCAGATCGCGTTTCACGCTATTGGAGACAAGGCCAACTATAATGCGCTTACATGGATGGGTGAAACTTTGTCATCAGAAGGAGAAAGTTTGGATCTACGCTGGCGGGTGGAACATGCGCAAATAGTTCGGCCCCAGGACATTCCACTTTTTACCGAATACGGAATAATCGCTTCAATGCAGCCATCCCATGCCATTGGTGATTTGAAGTTCGCGCCCGCCCGCCTCGGCACGAACCGCCTAAGGGGAGCCTATGCCTGGTCGTCGCTCATCAATCAGAACACCGTGCTCGTATCTGGTTCAGATGCTCCGGTGGAGGTCGGGTCACCGCTGATTGAGTTCTACGCGGCCACTATCAGGAAGGCGCTTGATGGCACAAGCGGAGATGGGTGGCACCCAGAAGAAGCGCTATCTCGATTCGAGGCGCTGAAAAGCCTGACTTCGGCACCTGCCTATGCAAGTTTTCAGGAAGATGAACTTGGGACAATTGAAGTTGGGAAGTGGGCAGATTTCAGCGTTTTCGATCGGGATCTAATGACAATTCCGGGTCCGGAGATCCTTCAAGCCAAAGCGGTGATGACCGTCGTAGCAGGCGAAAAAGTCGCTTCATCTACCCCTTAGGCATGTGTCGCGTAAGACACACATTTGTCAGAATGATCGGCATTCCGTGAGTGAAGCGTTTCCGGGTTAACCTTATCGCTTCTATGGTTTTCACATAACAGATTTGAAAACCAAGGAGGGAAAGCCATGAATAGAAAAAGGCTTTGTAATGCAAGCGTAAGCATCTCAGCGCTGGCAATCGCTGCAGCGCCGGGGTGGGCCCAAGAGGCCGCAGCGACCGATGAAGGTGAGCTGGTCCAGAACGCCATCATCGTAACCGGCACAAAACGGGAAGAGACAATCCAGGACGTGCCGTTTTCCATCAACGCGCAAACAGGCGACGATATACTGCGAACTGGCGCCCAGAATCTTGAAGATGTCTCCCGAAACGTTGCCGGCCTGACCATCCAGAATTTAGGACCCGGCCAAAGCCAGGTTGCTGTGCGTGGTGTCTCCGCCGGTCAGATTGTTCGTGATCAGCCTGGCGTAAAAGAGCAGGTTGGCATCTATCTCGATGAGAGTGTGATCTCCCTTTCGCTCTTTACCCCCGATCTTGATCTTTTTGATCTCAACCGCGTCGAAACGCTTCGTGGGCCCCAGGGAACGCTCTTCGGATCAGGGTCCGTCGGCGGCACGGTACGCTACATCACCAATCAACCCAATCTCGATGAGTTCGAAGGGGTCGCCGAGGCGAATGTGAATACGGTGACAGATGGCGGCGTTGGCGGCCACTTAAAAGGTGCCGTCAACATTCCGCTTATAGAAGGTAAGGCGGCTCTTCGCGCCGTTGGTTACTACACGGAGTATGCCGGCTTCATCGACGCGATTACACCAACCGGCGTCGAGGATGACGTCAATGATGGTCAGCGCTTCGGTGGCCGGATAGCGCTCGCCTATGAGCCGACACCGAATATTCGCCTGACACCTCGCATTCTGTATCAGGATATCTCCGTGGACGGCTTCAACCGGCAGGACGAGTTCAACATTCTCGCCAATCCGGAAGCTGTGGGTGCCGACTTTACACCAGGAGAAACGTTGGGTGGTCAGGCAATTCTGGACCTGCTCGGTGAGCGCGAACAGTTCTTGTTATTGGAGGAAGGCTTTGATGACGAGACACTGATCGCGGACTTCCTCGCAGAGTTCGATTTGGGTCCCGTCACCCTGACATCGGTCTCAAGTTTCATTGATCGCGACATTGTCGTGTCCCGCGATGCCAGCGCACTTACAGGATCGGTGAGTCTTGATCTTGGATTTGGTGAGGCCGCTGCGGCCCTGCCGTCCAATCTCATCGACACAACAGATTTTCAGGCATTTACCCAGGAAATCAGGCTCAGTTCGAACACGGAAAGTCGCCTGCAATGGCTCGTTGGAGGTTTCTACCACACCAATGATCGAGATTACGCTCAATCTCTGCCGACGCCGGGATATGACGCCATTACAGATGAGGTACTCGGCGAGGGCACGGCGGCCGCTGTTGCCAACGGCTTTCCGGCGGACTCTCCCTTCAACTCGAATATTCCTTTTGAGCTCGATCAATGGGCAATCTTCGGTGAGGCGAGCTATGAAGTCACCGACAGGCTTACCTTGTCTTTTGGCGGCCGGTATTACGACTTCGAAGAAGAGCGTGACTTCGTTACGGGCGGTCTTTTCGCAAACAGTGACAATGTAACCGATACGACCGAATCCGATGGTTTCACACCGCGCTTCCTCGCAAAGTATGAAGTCAACGACAATGTGACCCTGAATGCCCAGGCATCGCGCGGTTTCCGTCTCGGCGGTGTTAACGACCCGCTGAATTTGCCGCTCTGTTCTCCGGAAGACGAGGCGATCTTCGGAACGTTCCAGGACTATGATGATGAGACCCTGTGGAACTATGAGGCAGGCTTCAAGGTCCAGACCGGGAAGTTCAGCTTCAATGCAGCAGGCTTCTACAATGACATCGAGGACCTTCAGGTTACCCTCGATGCCGGTTCCTGTTCGTCGCGCGTCGTCTTCAATGTGCCGGACGCGTTCGCGGCCGGTCTCGAATATGAAGTCGGCTTTTCACCGGTCGAGGGGCTGGATCTCTTCCTCGCGGGTAGCCTGATCCGGTCTGAATTCGATTCGACCGTTGCCGACGGAGACGGAAATGTCCTTGCCGGTCTGCGTGAAGGAAACCGACTGCCCTCGGTTCCTGAATTCCAGACCTCTGCCTCCGCCATCTACAATTTCGACCCCGGCGTCTTCACTGAAAACGCCTTTGTCGCTGCGTCGGTTCAGTATGTTGGCACGCGGTTCACCCAGCCATCCGACCAGGAAGTCGGTCAGGGCCTGCCAACTGCAACGGGTCTTGAAATCGGCGGCTTTACCGGTGAGGAAAACCCGTCAACGCTCGTCGATCTCGAACTTGATGATTACTTCACACTCAATCTGAGTGCAGGTCTCGACTATGAGAACATCCAATTGTCGATCTACCTCAACAATGTTTTTGACGAGAACGCACCGCTTGGGTTTGACCGCGAGCGTGGCGGCCGGGCACGCCTTGGCTTCAATGTGAACCAGCCGCGGACCTTTGGCGCAACGGTGCGGGTAAAGTTCTAGCCATCTGATCCCGATCCAGAAAAAGCTCAAGCGGCTTCGATTTGAAAAGCCGCTTGAGCGCGGTTGCGCAATTCCTCCCAGATATGGATTAACGCAGGCGTTTGGGTGGTTAGATTTCCGTCAAACAGGCCAGTGTCGACCAAACACGCGAAGACAATTCAATAGGGAAAAATACCTGCGAGGAGGCATTTATTCTGCGTCCTCTAATCACACGTATTTGTCCTGATTTTCCGATATCTTATCCACGCTACTTAGCTCCGATCAGTAACCAATTGAGAGGAGAAGGGTATGCGAAAAACGATTTGCGCACTTGGCGCATGCGCCATGACCCTTATGGGATTTGGACCGTCAGCTGTCGCTGAAAAAGGGGATTGGTTCGTTCGCGGCCGCCTGATTTACACAGTGCCGGATGAGAGCGAGACCTTCATGGCCGGAGGTGCCGAGTTCGCTGGCGATGTGCGAATTGATAACCAGGTCATGCCTGAGCTGGATATCTCGTACTTTCTGACCGACAATATCGCGCTGGAGCTGATATTGGCCGTCACGCCCCACGATGTGGACGCGACAAACGTGACGATTGGCGATGCTCTCATAGACGCCGACCTGCCCCTCGGCGATACATTGCTTTTACCGCCGACATTGAACTTGCAATACCACTTTGACACGGGCACCCGATACAAACCCTATGTCGGAGCTGGCATCAATGTCACCTTCTTCCTCAATGAGGATGAAGGCCCCGTCGCAG
Organism: Pseudomonadota bacterium; assembly: GCA_039196965.1. Taxonomy (GTDB): domain Bacteria; phylum Pseudomonadota; class Alphaproteobacteria; order Caulobacterales; family Hyphomonadaceae; genus CALLCD01. The sequence goes on from JBCCUK010000023.1 coordinate 49,491, forward strand.
ACGATATCGACTATGATACAGGCGTAGGCTTCTCGCTGCAGGCTGGCCTTGACATCGACATTGATGGCGAGCCCGGCGGTTGGGCTGTTAACGCGGATATCAAAAAGCTATGGCTTGAAACCGACGTGACAGTTGATGCGTCAACGGCTCTGGGCCCAGTGCTTAATACCGATTCAGTTATCATAGATGCCGATGTGAACATCGATCCTTGGATCTTCGGCGTCGGTCTTGGCTACCGGTTCTAGAAATCGGTAAGTTGAGATGGGAAGGGCCACGTTCCACCCCGTGGCCCTTTTTTCTATTCCGGAACATATCTCGGATAAGTCGATTTTGCAGCTTTCGAAATCCTGGGATCGATCTCCACCGTCGCAAATGGACGATCTTCATCTGTGGTGGCCAATATATTGCCATCGGGATCGATGATCCATCCAAGTCCGCCGAGATCCGCATCGCTTCCTTCAGCGGCCCAGAGGTTTGAAGAGAGGCAGTAGGCCCCGGAACAGACAGCGGCTGCTTGTCCGCCGGCGAGCCATTTCTCTCTCGATTCGTGGGGTGTCGCCCTGGGGACACAGAGCATATCAATCCGCGACGCGGCGTAGTGCCGGGCCCAGTCGAAAAACCACATCTCGGTGCAAATCTGCACGCCCAACCGAAGCCCGAGAGCTCGGGCCGTATCAAACCGTTTAGGCCCCCGATCATACCAGGAATGCTCCCAATAACCCGGTTCGTCGGGCAGATAGTACTTCTGGTGAAACCCAGCCGGGCGAGGGCTATCCGTGGTCCAGATATAGGCCTCATTCCGCCGGCTGCCCGATCCCGTTACGATTGGCCGCGTCCCAAGCACAGCCTCCGCGCCTAGTTCACCTAGTGCGCCGATGCGGGCCTCATGGAGTGCAACGGCATTTGCCCAACGCGCCGGGTCCACATTTGGGTCGGCAGTAAGCCATTCAGCAAACCCCATTTCGGGTAGTAGAAGAAAGCGGCTCCCCTCGGCCGCGATGTGGTCTTTCAGGCCCGAGAGAAAGGCATCGATATGGCCCGGGCGTGGATCCATCTGACAAACTGTGATTTTCATTCCGCCAGCCGTCTATCGGCTGGCGGCGATTGGTCAACAGATGTCTGCAATGCCCGCAGTCACGATCTCTTGTCATGGCGATCCAGCTCCTCTATAGACCGCGCTTCGAAACGGTGGGGCATTCCCGCTCGTGTCAGGTGATCACCTCAGGCTTAGAGAGCGCAGGCGGATCTCAGGGCGAAAGGAAAGACAATGTCAGATACAATCGAACTCAATGTTGAAGTGCGTGCGCGCATCGGTAAAGGTGGTGCACGCGAAGCACGCCGTAATGGGCTTATTCCAGGCGTGCTCTATGGCGGTGGCGAGGATTCGGTAGCCATAACGCTTAAAAAGAATGAGCTACAGAAAGCCTTCAATACGGGCAAGTTTCGCGGCAACACAGTGACCCTAATTCACGATGGTGAAAAGCAACTGGTGATCCCCCAGGACATTCAGTTTCACCCGGTGACCGATCAGGCGCTCCACGTTGATCTCTACCGCGTCAAGGCAGACCAGATTATCTCTGTTGAGGTGCCTGTACGCTTCGAGGGTGAGGACGTCTCTCCTGGTCTCAAGAAGGGCGGCACATTGAATGTCGTCCGGTTCACAATCGAGCTCAGCGTTGCTGCGAATGCAATTCCAGAGGCCATCGAGGCAGACATTTCCGCGCTCGAAATTGGGGACAATGTGAAAATTTCCGATGTCAGTTTGCCGGATGGTGCTGAGCCGACCATTGGCGACCGGGACTTTACGATCGCAACGATTGCCGGTCGTACCGCGGCTGTCGAGACCGAGACTGCGGAAGTCGAGGGCGAAGAGGGCGAAGCAGAAGAAGCGTCGGCCGAAACCGAAGACGGCGGAGACGAGTAATTCTCTCAGCGCTGCAGCGCGCCCTTGCCGCACTCTTTGGCAGGGGCCCTGCATCAACCTCTCCGGAGGCACCCGTGCAGATACTAATGGGCCAGGGCAATCCGGGACCCAAATATGCGGACAACCGGCATAATCTCGGCTTCTTCGTTATGGACGAGGTCGCCGCCGCTTTTGGCTTTCCGCCCTGGCGGGAAAAGTTCAATGCCATGGTTGCCGAAGGCTGGATCGACCTCCCCGATGGCCGTATTAAAATCCTGTTGATGAAGCCCCTGACTTTCTACAATGAGACTGGGCAATCAGTCGCCAAAGCCCTGAAGTTCTTCAAGCTGGATCGGGAAGTTGTCACCGTGTTTCACGATGAGATCGATCTTGCCCCCGGACGGGTGCGGATAAAGCGCGGCGGTGGCCATTCAGGCAATAACGGCATTCGATCTGTCTCGTCCCATATCGGTCCCGATTTCAGACGTGTGCGCGTCGGCGTCGGGCATCCGGGGGACAAATCTCGCGTGATGCCCTACGTCCTCAGCGATTTTCCTAAATCCGAGGAAGCTTGGGTGACAGCGTTCCTCGGTGCATGTGTGCAATCCCTGCCATTGCTGCTGGCTGGAGAGGATGAGCGCTTCCAGACGGAAGTTCTCCGCCTCGCACCTGCCCCAAAAAGCGATCCGAAGAAGGCTGCGAAAAGCCAGGACTAGGCGTTAGTTATCGGGCTCCGGCTCCGTATCATTAATGATCGGGCCTGCTTCAAGCACCGGCGGCGCTATCAAATTCTCGGGCACCGTCCCCGCCGGGCAAGTGTTCACAATCGGCCGAAGGTTGGAGATCGCGGGCAGCGGCTCTGACCGGAAGACATAGCCAAACAGAAACATGGCTCCGATGCCGATCGCAATGGTCGGTATCACCAGATCAAAACCTGTATCTTCGGACGGCGTAGTATTTGTCGCAGGTGCTCTAGCTGCAGGCGCAGGCGCGGATACTCTGCTCCCGCCATTCGCCATTTGCGTTTGGCCAATGGCCGATGCAGCGAGCGCCGCTGCGCTGGCTGCCTCGGGGGCCGGGGCGGGCCGACTTTCAAGCTTCTTCTCCCTCAGGGATTGGGCATGCAGAGCCAAGGGGTCATTCGGATGGCTTTCCAGCCATTCGCTCTTACCGTCCTCGTCTTTTGCCGAGAGATCGATCCATGTCCTCAGATCGATCCGGCCGCTGCGTCTGCCGAGCTCTTCGACGGTTTGATACCATCCCTCCACCGTGGTGCGAGATGTGAAGCCGGCAAGCTCATAGCGTCTATCGTCTCCAAACGGTTCGTAGGGAACAGTGTCATCCAAGACCGTTTGAACCAGCATGCCGGTACGGGAATGGCCTATGGATGCCGCCGCACGTACCCAATCAGACCTCACCGCCGCTTCAGACCAGATGATGAGCATGTGTTGCGACTTGAGAGCATCCCGAGCATCCTTGTCGTCAAACGTAGGATCTTCCCGCTTTTTCGAGAAGCGTACCTTGAATTTCAGGGCACGTAACCGCCGCGCAACCAGGGCGGCCATGTCATTATCGGCCTGGGCGTAGGCAAGGAATACATCGTAAGCCATGTCGTCACCCCTTTCTTTCTGTCGAGATTAGCGGCAAAAGGCGCGTTTTCCACCCGATTTCGCCTCTCAGCAATGTCTGGCGAGACTTTTTTCCTGCCATGCACCATCCGGGCCGGGCGACACAAAGCGGAGCATTTTCATGGGTTTCAAGTGCGGTATTGTGGGTCTGCCAAACGTAGGAAAATCGACGCTTTTCAATGCATTAACAAAGACAGCAACGGCTCAGGCGGCCAATTATCCATTCTGCACGATCGAGCCGAATGTAGGCGAAGTCGCCGTTCCCGAACCACGCCTTAAGAAACTGGCCGATATCGCGAAATCGGCCGAGATCATCCCCGCGCGCATGAATTTCGTCGATATTGCCGGATTGGTGGAGGGAGCCTCCAGGGGGGAAGGGCTAGGCAATCAGTTTCTCGCTAATATCCGCGAGACCGATGCGATCATTTATGTTTTGCGCTGTTTCGAAGATGACGACATCACCCATGTCAACGGCCGGATCGATCCTATTGCTGACCTTGAGACGGTCGAAACCGAACTGATGCTGGCGGATATGGAGAGCCTCGAAAAGCGTCGCGCCACGGCCGAGAAAAAGGCGCGGTCCGGTGATAAGGAGGCCAAGGCCCAAGTCGCCCTGTTTGACCTTGCCCTTGCTGAATTGTCCGAAGGTCGGCCCGCCCGCCGCGCCGATGTCCCAAAGGATGATTTAAAGGCCTGGAACATGCTCCAGCTTCTTACCGCCAAGCCCGTTTTGTATATTGCGAATGTCGGCGAAGAAGACGCCGCATCGGGGAATGAGTATTCAGCCCGCATTGTCACCCACGCCGAAAAAGAGGGTGCAACGGCCGTTATCATTTCGGCCCAGATCGAGAGTGAACTTGCGGTTCTCGATGATGAGGAACAGGCGGAGTTTCTCGCGTCCCTGGATCTGGAAGAGCCGGGCCTCAATCGCCTTATCCATACTGGATATGATCTTCTCGGTCTTCAGACCTATTTTACTGCGGGGCCTAAGGAGTCCCGGGCCTGGACAATCCGAAAGGGCTGGACCGCTCCCCAGGCCGCTGGCGTCATCCACGGCGACTTTGAAAAAGGCTTCATCCGTGCTGAAACCATACCTTATGAAGACTATGTCGCTAGCGGCGGGGAACAGGGCGCAAAAGACGCTGGCAAAATGCGCGCTGAAGGCAAGGACTATATCGTCCAGGATGGCGACGTGATGCTGTTCCGATTTAACGTCTAGGTAACGAACGATCCCAATTCAGGTGCCGTACTTATCCGTACGATATCGATTGTCGGCAGGATCAAGAGCGAGTCCGAAACGACGTATCGCTCTCACGAGATCCGTGCGCTCCTCGTTGAGATAATCCGTACCTACGTCTTTGGTTGCGGTCTGATAGGCCTTATCCAGAAGCGCTATAGCTTGGCCAAGCTCTTCTTCGACCTCATCACCAATAAAGTCTCGGGCATCTTTAATAAGTTCACGGGCAGCGATCAGGCGATAAGGCATGGAGAGCGGAGCTTTGAGGCGGCGTGGTCTCCTCTATGTCAAAGAGGGACGAAGAATTGGTTTACGCACATACTTAAAGTTGCACCACCTGATTGGATTTTGCGCAACCTATGGGCATAGTGCAGAGCACAGAGCTCCCCCTCGACGCGATCCCGTGTTCCTGTTATGTTCATTTCCTGTCAGAAGGAATCGGATTAAGCAAAACCTATGAATACACTTGTTCAGATCGGTTCGGTGGGCCTCGATGCTCTGCACCTTCTTTTTGTTTTGCTAGCGTTCGTTTTCGCCTGCGGACTTTATTGGCTTGAAAACCGCCGCAAGGCGGAGGGCCTGGAATCGAGATTGAAGATCGAGACATTGGAGTATGCTGGCGAGGAAGCGAAGACCCAGCGCCTACGGGCCGAGGAGGCCGAGCGTCAGCTTGCCGCCGCTGGTGCACTGGAAACCAAGACTCAGGAACAGTTTCAATCCATGGCTCAGGCGGTTCTCCGCCAGTCACAGCAGCAGTTCATGACTCTGGCAAACGAAACGTTCGAGAAACACAAGACCGGCGCGAAAGGCGATCTTGAAAAGCTGATGATGCCCATCGGCGAGAGCTTCTCCGAATTCAAGAAGCGTGTGGATGAGCTGGAAAAGGTCCGCGTCGCTGATAAGTCGGCGCTGCAAGCTCAGGTCAAGGCAATCGGCGAAAGCCTTCATCGCTCAACCACCGAGACAGGTAAGTTGGTGAACGCGCTCACTGCGCCGCGCGGCGGGGGCCGCTGGGGCGAGATGACCTTGCGCAATGTCATGGAGCAAGCCGGACTATCCGCCCACTGCGACTTCGACGAGCAGGTTAGCGATACGACCGAAGAGGGCCGTCAACGACCCGATGCGGTTATTCATCTTCCTGGCGAACGACAGATCGTCATCGATTCAAAGGTCTCTCTGGAAGCCTATATGCAAGCCGCTGCCGAGGAAGATCCGACCAAACGCGCCGTGCATTTAAAGGCCCACGCGACGAATGTTCAACGCCATGTCGATACCCTCGCATCTAAAGGCTATCAGCATAATCTGGATGAGCGGGTAGATTTTGTCGCCATGTTCATTCCCGGGGAGAACTTCTTCGCTGCCGCCCTCGAACATGCACCGGATCTTCTCGAGCGCGCCTATTCAAAGGGCGTGATTGTCACAACGCCATCGACGCTCATCGGTCTCGCAAAGACAGTCAGTTATGTCTGGCGTCAGGAGAAAATGGCGGAGAACGCGAGAGCAGCTGCCGGATTGGGTGAGGAACTCTATAAACGTATGACGACCCTTGCGGAACATATGGATAGATTGGGCAAATCGCTTAAAGGCGCGGTCGGCCATTACAACTCCATGAACAGTTCCTTTGACTCTCGCGTGCTTCCGACCTTGAGAAAATTCGAGGAGTTGTCCATTGCACCGCCGGACAAGAAAGTTAGCGAACCGCAGCTGGTTGAAGCCGTCCCTCGGCTGTCGGATCGCTCGGACGAACTTGATTTTGGCGAAGACGCTGCCTGACATTGTCACTGCATTCGAACAAGCGGTGTTGAAGTAGGGCTGAATTCAGCTTACCTCACTGCCATGGCCATTAGAGACATACTCCTCGTTCCTGACGCCCGCCTGAAGCTCGTTTCCAAGCCCATTGAGGGCGAGGTGACCGGTGAACACAGGGCGCTCATGAATGACATGCTTGAAACCATGTACGATGCGCCAGGCATTGGCCTTGCTGCAATCCAGATCGGCGAGCCGGTCCGCATCATTGTCATGGACCTTCAGGAAGACGAGGAGAAGAATCCTCGTTATTTCGTCAATCCCGAGATCCTCGAGACAAGCGACGAGACCGCACCCTATGAGGAGGGGTGCCTGTCGATCCCAGAAGTCTTTGACACGGTGGAACGCCCGGCCAAATGCCGCGTTCGCTACATGAATTATGACGGCGAAACCATTGAAGAATGGGCCGACGGTCTCTACGCCACATGCATCCAGCATGAAATGGATCACCTGAACGGCATTCTCTTTATTGACTACCTGTCCAGGCTGAAGCGTCAGCGCGCGGTCGATAAGGTGAAGAAACTGAAGCGCCACCAGGCGGCTTGATCAAGGTCTGCGTCTTCTTCCATATACGGCTCTTACTTTTGGTACCGCTCAAAGCTGGCGGAGATAACTGACATGCGTATTGTATTCATGGGCTCGCCGGATTTCTCGGTGAAGGCGCTGGAAGCGCTATGCGAGACCGATAACGAAATCATCTGTGTCTATACTCAGCCGCCCCGCCCAGCGGGCAGGGGCAAAGCCGACAGACCGACGGCGGTCCACGCTTTCGCCGACGCCCAGGGATTGCCCGTTCGGACTCCGAAGAGTTTGAAGAAGGACCCGGCCCAAGCGGAGTTTGGTGCGCTTGGGGCCGATCTCGCCATCGTCGTTGCTTATGGACTGATCCTGCCACAGCCGGTTCTCGACGCGCCGAGGCTCGGCTGTATCAATCTCCATGCGTCGCTTCTGCCTCGTTGGCGGGGCGCGGCCCCGATCCAAAGGGCAATCATGGCGGGCGACCGGGAAACCGCGGTCCAGGCGATGGTGATGGAAGCTGGCTTGGATACTGGACCGGTGCTGGCCACCGCCCGAACAGACATTGCATCTGATGACACCGCTGGCAGTCTCCATGATCGTCTGGCGGAGCTCGGAGCGCAACTTCTCCCCAGCGTCATCGAAGCGCTCGCCGGTGGTGCGTTGCAGCCTAAGGCCCAGTCGGAAGAGGGCGTCATCTATGCCTCGAAGCTCGGGCCCGAGGATCAGTTGATTGATTGGTCGAAACCCGCCAGCGAGATCGACTGCCAGATCCGCGGTCTTTCGCCATTTCCGGGCGCTTATACCTTTTGGACACCGCCAGGCGCGGAAAAGCCTGTCCGGCTGAAACTCCTGATGTCGAGATATGAAGAAGACGAGGGCGCACCGGGTGAGGCGCTCGATGATCAGCTTCTTATAGGCTGCGGCGATGGATCCGTCCGCATCACGCGGTTACAAAGACCAGGCAAGGGTCCGATGGATGTCGCCGATTTCCTCCGTGGCACTCCCATTCCGGCGGGCATGCATTTCCAATGAGCGTCGAGACGACACGATACCTGCTGCGCATTGAATATGATGGCGGACCGTTTTTCGGGTGGCAACGTCAAGAGGGTCAGCCGAGTGTGCAGGGCAACCTAGAAACGGCAGCGGAAAAGCTGAACGGCGAGCCGACCCCTGTTTTCGGCGCGGGCCGCACCGATGCCGGCGTCCATGCTCGCGGGCAGGCAGCCCATCTCGATATCAGAAGCGATTTGCCCCAACGAAAGATCGCCGATGCTTTGAACTATCATTTACGCCCGGAGCCGATTGCCATTCTGTCGGCCGAAGCCGTGCATCCGGAATTCCATGCGCGCTTTGCAGCAACCACACGCCACTATCGATATCGCATTCTAAATCGCCGGGCCGATCTCGCCCTCGATGCCGGCCGGATCTGGCGCGTTCCTGTGGCGCTTGATGTCGATGCCATGAAAAAGGCGGCTGCGTATCTGATCGGCCGCCATGATTTCACGACTTTTCGGGACACCCAGTGCCAGGCCGAAAGCCCCATTCGAACCCTCGACCGGCTAAGCGTTTCAAGATCGGGTGAGGCCATAGATATCACTTGTTCAGCCCTGTCCTTCCTGCACAAGCAGGTCAGATCCATGGTTGGCTCCCTCGTCGAGGTCGGCCGGGGTCAACGGCACCCGGACTGGATTTTGGATATCCTTTCTAAGCAGGATCGGACGGCCTGTGGTCCGGTGGCACCAGCCGCAGGATTGTATCTGGAGCAGGTCGATTACCCCCCAGCCGCATTGAAGAAGGGAATACACTATGGCGAGAATTGATGTTGGCAATCTGCCCGTTCGGGTTGGCACGACCTATCCCGCCCCTTTTGACACGCCCTGTCTTGATAGGGAAAACACAGCATTGGGAGATGCCGCCGGGCTCACCCAATACGGCGTCAATCTTACCCGGTTAAAGCCCGGTGTCTGGTCTGGCCAGCGCCATTGGCACAGTCATGAAGATGAATTCGTCTACATTCTCGAAGGGGAGGCGACTATGGTCACCGATGCCGGGAAGGAGATCCTTCGTCCGGGTGACTGCGCAGGCTTCCCGGCCGGCGTCTCCAATGGCCACCACTTTATAAATGAAACGGACTCCGACGTCGTTTTTCTCGTTGTCGGCACCCGCGATATGAAGGATTCGGTGACCTATCCAGATATCGATATGTTCGCGAAACCCGGCCGCTATAAGGATCCCTCGGTCTTCGTCAGGAAGGATGGATCGAAAATCCGGGATGACGCCGCTTAGACCGTATTCGGTGCGAGCGAGAGCAACCAGACGGACGCACCATTCGCGGCCATATGGGCGACAATGGGAACCGCCACAGTGCCCGATGCGACGCGCAGCCAACCGAGGAATAGCCCCGTCATGAAGACGGGGATGAGCCCCAACGCAGAGTATTGAAGATGCAGGGCGGTGAATCCCGCCGCGGTCAGGGCAATCGCAAAGTTGGGATCGAGTTTGCGCCCGAGCAGACATCCGAGCGCAATGCCGCGAAACCCGATCTCCTCGATGAGCGGCGCGAGGACCACGACATAGGTTATCATGGCAAGGCCAAGATTGGTGCGGCTGACAAAGGAAAGGTCGGCACTCTCATTATAGGCCCAGGCCGGATCATCTCCGCCGAGCAATGTGCCAATCAAATGCCGAGAGCCGAGGTGGACAATCGGTCCCATAATTACAGCAGCGGCGAGCCAGTTCGAACTGGTAAATAACTCTCCGGCAAATGGCGTTCCCGTTGTCTTTTGTGCCCAGGTGCAGATACGGATCAATATTGCGAATTGAATAAGTGTGGAGACCATCCAGAGTTTCCGACCGGCATCGTCTGCTTCCCCCGTCAGCACAGCTTCGAAGGGCGGGTATACGATCTGCAAAATCAGGGAGATCCCTAGTGTATACAACAGGCCGGCAACCATCGACCAGTAGATGGCATTAAGCGGATGCGGCGCGAGATTTGCCTCTATGGCGCTGGTAGCTGTCACGAAAGCCCGGCCTCAGTCAGGGCATCGGACTGGCGTTGCGCGAGCACTGCCTCACTGAAGCCATCCAGGCTTTCCTCGAACAATTGGTGGAAGTTGAGTTCTGCGCCGAGGCGCAAATAGGCCGCGCCAAGACCAATGGCGGCCCGGTCCATAAAGACAAACTCGCGGGGAATCTTCACGGGGCCCTTTTCCTTCAGCCTCCGGCGCACCTCAAATGCTTCGCGCCGACCATATTCGCCCGGTGTGATGCCGTCGGCAATGCTCCGAACCCGATCTTCGAGAAGGGGACCGTAGATAAAATTCGCCCATACATTCAAGACCTCAACCAGGTCTTTCGTCAGCCCCTTGAAGCCCCAGCTTTCATAAGCGGCATAGGTTGCGTCGAAGTCATCGGCACGCAGGGCTCGATAAAGCGCAACCACCCCGCTGACAAAGCTCGGCGGGAAAATACGGATACAGCCAAAGTCGAGAAGGTTCATGCCTTCCCCGCCATCGGTGAGCTGGTAGTTGCCGAGATGCGGATCGCCGTGGATAACGCCGTAGGCATTCATCGGTCCCCACCATGTCCAGAACAACATTTCGGCAATCCGGTTCCGTATCTCTTGAGACGCATCCTGATAAGTGGTCAGCGGGTCCCCGGCTAACCAGTCCATGGTGAGGAGGCGCCCAGTGCTCAGCTCGGTATGGGGCTTTGGCACAGATACAAAGGGTCGATCCTGTAGCATCTTGCCATAGAGCGTCATGGACTTCGCCTCGCGCTCATAATCGAGCTCTTCGCGCAGGCGGTCGCTGATTTCCTCCACCATGTCCGTGGGATCGATGGAGCCATCCAGACGTTTGAAAACGCCAAGCAGCGAGCGCAATTGGCCCACATCGCTTTCCACGGCACTCGACATTTCAGGATATTGCAGCTTGCAGGCCACCGGCTTTCCATCGGTCGTAACCGCCTTGTGTACCTGGCCAAGGGAGGCCGCATGGGCAGCCTGCTTACCAAACTCGGAAAACTTGTCCTGCCAGTCCACCCCAAGCTCTGCCCGCATCCGCCGTTTCACGAAGGGCCAGCCCATGGCTGGGGCCTGGGCCTGCAATTGCGCCAGCTCTTCGGCATATTCGGCCGGTAGGAAATCCGGAATGGTCGATATCATCTGGGCGACCTTCATCAAAGGTCCCTTGGTTTTGCCGAGCGCTTCGGCGAGTGCGCGTGCAGCCCGTTCATCGCCTTCATCGCCACCAAACAGCCGGTTCGCCCCTATGCTGATCGCAGCCCCGGAGAGATTTGCACCGACCCGGGCGGTCCGGGTCAGGCGCCCAGCAAAACGGTTGCGTTCAGGATCGATCGTATCGGCCATTGCGAAAGGAAACTCCACTTCGTCATTATAGGTGACTATCACATAATGCGGATTTCTTTTTCGGGGAGTAGCGCTCCGGTTTATGGGCAGCTAAGCGGTGCCATGGCTCAGTTCCGCACCAGATTTGCCCCGTCTCCCACCGGATTGCTCCATCTCGGCCACGCCGTATCGGCCTTCCATGTCTGGAAAGCGGCTGAGGTGGCGGGTGGCGAAGTAATCCTGCGGATAGAGGACATCGACCAGACCCGATGTAAGCCGGACTATGAAGCGGCAATTTACGAGGATCTGGAATGGCTGGGGCTTGAATGGTCAGGCGAGGTTCGTCGCCAGTCGGATCACTGCGAGGATTATCAGCATGTGATTGATACCCTGGCAGCCCGGGGCTTGATCTATCGCTGTTTCCGAACCCGAAAGGAGGTAATGGCCGAGATGGATCGCGCGCCCCATAGCACCCCGGCGGCTTTCGTCGGCGGGCCATTGTCTTTCGAAGAGGAAAGCGAGCGCATTGAACGGGGGGAAGCATTTGCCTGGCGGCTATCATTGAAAGCAGTCCGGGAGACACTCGGCAATCAGTTCGACACTCTTGGTTTTGAAGAAGAGGGCGAGGGATGGCAGCAAATAGACCTCGCACTCTTTGGCGATGTTGTTCTCGCCCGGAAAGACACGCCCACCTCCTATCATTTGTCGACCACCCATGACGATGCCTTGCAGGCCATGACCCACATCATCCGCGGTGACGATCTTGTCTCCTCCACATCGGTTCACGTTCTTCTTCAGACTTTGATGGGATGGCCGACTCCGGTCTATCGACATCATCCATTATTGCTCGACGAGATGGGAAAAAGATTTGCCAAGCGGGATAAATCAAGGACATTGCGCGCCATGCGAACCGATGGCGTGTCTCCCAGTGAAGTTCGACGCCTGGCGGGCGCGGCGTGACAGCTGTATCTGCGCCTATTCATGATACCGAACGCTGGTGGGGGCCGGTGCTTGTGCTCGCTGGCGGGGCTTGCATCGGCTTTGCGCCCATTGGTTTTCGTTTTGGCATCGGGTTGGGCGAAGATGGCCTTGGGCCCCAGGCCATTGCCTTCTGGCGATTTCTTTTTGCGACGCCGATCCTGCTTGCACTGGTGCTGCTGGTAAAACGCCGGACACCGGCAAGACCGAACCGGTTTGTCGTTCTGGCGGGCACCTTCTTCGCCCTATATATTGGCCTCTGGCATTTGGCATTGACCATGACCACCGTCGCCAATGCGACTTTCATCGTTAATCTTGGCAATATCGGTGTTGGCCTTCTCGCTTGGATTTTTCTTCGCGACCGGTTGAGCCTTATCTGGATCTTGGCAGTGATGGTAGCGTTGGTTGGGGCGGCCATGCTTTCCCTGGGCGGGGCCAGTGAGGCTGCAGGCGGTATCCGCGGTGATCTGCTCGCTTTTAGTGCGGCTATACTTGTGTCTGGTTATGTACTCTGCTCAAAGATCGCCCGCCGGAATCTCGGTGCGCTCGATGTCATCTTCTGGCTCACCGTGACGGAAGTTTTCGTAGCAGGCTTTGTGACCGCTATGTCAGGCGAGCGGTTTCTGCCTGCCACCCCCGCCGGATTGTACGCGCCACTTCTTCTGGCCGTCATCGTCCAGTGCGCTGGGCAAGGACTGATCATCGCCGGACTCGGCCATACCCCCGCAGCAATCGCCGGCGTATCGATTGTTGTACAGCCCGTGGTTTCAGCGGCGATCTCCTGGCATCTCTTCGATGAAGTGTTAACGGTCGTACAAATTGCCGGTAGCGCGTTGATACTGATCGGTGTTGGGTTGGCGCAAATACGCCGATCAGCGAAGAAAATGTCGTGAAGTGCGACGGTTTATTGATTGATTAACGCGTTCATGACGTCGAACACCGCAGTGTTATCTACATACTGACCGTTCCAACCATAGGCCTCACCCCAGAGCTTCCCGGCTTTAAGATCGCTGCGAGTGAACTCCGCGAAACGTCCAGCACCAGCTCCAATCGCCCATAGCGGAACCAGCTCATTGGTATGATTTGGTGACGCCCACTGGTAGCCCGGTATGTTGCCTTCTCCTCGATCTTGCACAGCAAGAAAGTCGTTGAACTCGTCCTCGGCAGGATCAAAACGCGCGGTTTCGAGCGCATCCGCACTCCGGTCCTCTGCTACGGCACCGCCGACACTGTTCGTCCACGTGCCTTCACCCCATATGCCGCCGCACTCATGATCTGACGTAATGATGAGTAAAGTGTCTTCCCAGCTCGAGTTCTCCTCGACCCAGGCGATCACTTCATCCACCGCAAGATTGAAGTCGATCTGCTCCTCAATGAACCGAGGCATGTTGTTGGCATGACCCATCCAATCGACAGCGCCGCCTTCAATCATTACGAAGAAGCCGTCTTCATCCTGGGAAAGGACATTGAGAGCTCCGCGGCTCATGGTGGCGAGATCCGGAACGGTCTCGTTGAAAGCCATGCCGGATGGAGTGTCCGCAGTATCAAGGCCGCCGCGCGCAGCTTGCAGCGTGTTACCAGCGCGGGCAATCCCGACAACGCGTTCTGGCACGTCTGCACCTACAGCGAGTGCCTCAAAATCCGCTTTCGCGTCGATATAGTCGAACCCGTTGAGCCCGCTTGTTTCCTGCATCATCGCGTAGGTTTCTTCGCCGCCAACATACTGGTAGTTCTGGGCATTGGCACTCTCGACCATTTTCCCGTTATTGCCGTAAAGCGGGTGGCCAGCCCCCATAATGACGTCGAGTTTGCTTGCCACCATTTCATTGAAGATATCTTTGTAATTGTTGCGGGAAATATTATGGGCGATCACAGATGCAGGGGTCGCATGCGACACCATCACCGATGCTACCGAGCCGGCTGAAAGTCCTTGTTTCATCGCAACCTCCGCAATTGTTACGAAGCTCTGCTTGCCTGTCCAGTCGACATTGATGCGACCCACCGACGTCTTGCGACCGCTCATAAGAGCTGTGCCCGCAGCCGCGCTATCCGTATAGGATGTATAACTCCTGCCAATCGGGGAGAAATCATTGGCCATCGAATTCTCGAATTTGGTCCAGCGCGTCGTTGGGTCATACCCTTGCTCAACTGCGCCTGAGGCATCCGCGACATCAGACCCGCGTGGCAAAACCTCTCCGTTTTCGTCCACAAGATTGAGTGCGCTGTGGGCGAGACCATAAACGTAGGGCTTCGTGCCATCAGGGCGGGTCACCTGGTACGATTGCTTGCCGGCTAAGCCCTGATAGTAGTCAGCGGCCAACCATCCATTAAAACCGATTCCATCGGAGATCATGAGGATAACATTCTTGGGCCGCGTCGGTTCAGAAACCGATGCCTCGGCGACTGCAGGCTCAACCGACGGACCCTCGGAACCTGTCTGTTTCGCGATAGGCTGATAGGTGCAAGAGCTCAAAAGAAGTGCAACGGTACCTGTCAGTATGATCCGAGATGTCATTCTTTCCCCCATATCCTTGATGTCAGATTGAACCCTGATAGCCGAAAACTATGACACTTCGTGTACAGGTCCTAGGCCATCGAGCAGAATGAAATATTCCACATTATGGGCTTCGCCACAGGACTGGTAGAGCGGGAGTAGGGGGATAGATCAGGAACTATCCCAAGCTTTGAGCGCTGTTCGAAGCTCCACTTTCAGGGCTCCGTGGATGACGGAGAGTTCTGTACTCATTCCCCTAGGGACTATCTGTGGCAGGAGGATGGGTGCGGGTTCGCGGGCGACGCGCATTATCCGTAGACGGTGGGCCAAGCGCTTTGCATGGGCCTCCGGCGCATCGATAACCTTCCGTATCGCGATGATCCGCCTTGCAAAGCGCCTGGCGAGGATGTGGGTAGGTGTCACCCGGCGAGAGAGTTCGGAGAAGTCAGGCGCAGGTCGCCCATCCCCATAGCTAGGTGTGAGGGCGAGATGGGGCAAACGCACACGAGGAAAATGAGCGATTTCAATGTCGTCGGGCGTTTGGATGGGAGTATTGTCCGGCTCCTGCGCTGCGGCTTTGCCCGTGGGCGGACTGTCCGTCCTCGGTTCCAGATCGA
>JBCCUK010000024.1:0-63653 GCA_039196965.1 Pseudomonadota bacterium
ACCGGTGACGGCCTTGTCGACCTCGCTGATCGCGAGGGTTGAGAGGGACGGTGTCTCGGACATGGGGGAAGTATAGGGAGCGTGGCAATGGAGGCGGATAGATTGTGGTTTTTTATTTGTTCCCCGCGTCGGCCTGCGGCGCGATACGGAGACAAACCAATATGAGACTCTCAGATTCGGTGCGCTGAGAGTCTGAGACCTTGGTAAGAGTTTTCCTATGAGAGTCATATTGAAAAACGATATGATTAATCCCACATGATTATCAGGAACGAACAGGACGACGCATGAAAGCCGCGATATGTACGCAGTATGGCCCGCCGGAGGTGGTGGAGATCCAGGAGGTGCCAAAACCCGAGCCAAAGCCCGGCGACGTCTTGATCAGGGTCCATGCGGCCTGCGTCAATTCAGGAGACTCACGCATACGTGGCTTCAATGTGCCTCCGGGCATGGGGATCATGATGCGCTTCGGCGTCGGGGTTTTTAAGCCGCGCAGCGCGGTCCTGGGGATAGATCTCGCGGGAACCGTGGAAGCGACGGGCGTGGGTGTGACAAAATTCAGAGCAGGAGATGAGGTCTTTGCGTCGCCAGGCTTCAACTCCGGCACCCATGCCGAATATGTCGCGATGGCGGAGGATGCGGTGATTGCCATGAAGCCGGTGGGTTTGACCATGGCGGAGAGTGCTTCGCTCATATTCGGCGGGATGACGGCGCTGAGCTACTTAAAGCGCGATGCGAAGCTACAGGCCGGCGAACGCATTTTGATAAATGGTGCATCCGGCGCGGTAGGCTGTGCCTCTATTCAGTATGCAAAATATCTTGGTGCCGACGTTACGGCGGTATGCAGCGCTGCCAATGCCGAACTCGTGACGCGGCTCGGGGCCGACCGTGTGATCGATTATGAGAAAGAGGATTTCACCACGCACGGCGAGACCTATGATGTGGTGATGGACAATGTTGGCAATGCGCTTTGGGGCCAGTCGAAGCGGGTGCTGACAGATACGGGCCGGCATCTCGGTGTTGTCTCCACTCTGCCGGGGATGATCGGTGCCGCACTGTTTTCAAAGCGCGGAAATCGGCGCGTGTTCGCAGGGATTGCTGGCGCGAGTGCGCGGTCCTTAGAGCGGCTTTCGGATATGGTGGCGAGTGGTGATTTGGTGCCCGTGATCGATCGGACTTATGCTTTTGAAGAGATCGTTGAGGCCCACCGCTATGTTGATACGAGCCGTAAGCGCGGCAGCGTTGTGATCGAGTTTCCAGCCTAGTGTGAAAGCCGGCTGCGGGCCTCGGCAAAGATCGCTTCAAACATCTCCACCGTCAGGCGACGTGTATTCATATTATAGCGCGAGCAGTGATAGGAAGAGAGCAGGGTGAGGCCCCGTGATTCCCTGTCGATCTGGAAGGTGCTGGCATGGCTGAAGGGGTAGTCTCTCAGCTTCAGATCGAGGGCGCGGAGCGTCGACTCATGGGCGATCTTGCCGAGGGCAAGGACGAGTTTCAGCCTGGGCAGGGCGTCAATGCGGGCGGTCAGGAAGGGGCGGCAGGCATTGATTTCCGCCCCGACGGGCTTGTTTTGCGGCGGCACGCAGCGCACGGCATTGGTGATCATCACGTTTTTCAGGCGCAGGCCGTCATCGGCTTCGTTTGCGAATGTGCCATGGGTGAACCCGAAGCGCGTGAGCATCTCAAATAGGGTTTCGCCGGAGCCGTCGCCGGTGAAGGGGCGGCCCGTTCGATTTGCGCCTTTCAGCCCAGGGGCCAAGCCAACAATTAGAAGCTCTGCCTTTGGGTCACCAAAGGAGGGTACGGCCCCATTATACCAGCCGGGCTCCCTGGCGGCGCTCTCTTCGCGCATGGCCACAAGTCGCGGGCAGATCGGGCAGTGTTTCGGCGCTTCGGCGGGAGGAGACAGGGCAGGCATATTGGAGATTAGCGCAAGCGTTCCCATATCTTCAATATCATCGCGTGATTACCTGTCCCCAACGGTTGCCGCAGTGCAGCAACAGCGTTATACGGGACGGCTTGAAGGAGATCGCCCATGGCTCGCGTAACCGTTGAAGATTGCATCGAACAGATGCCGAACCGTTTCCAGCTCGTGCTGATGGCTGCCCATCGCGCGCGCATGATCCGGGAAGGTTCGCCCCTGACGGTTGATCGCGACCGTGACAAGGACCCCGTTGTGGCGCTGCGTGAAATCGCCGAGAAATCGGTCGATATGAAAGTGGTGAAAGAGGCGCTTGTCTCAAACCTCCAGGAAGTTCGCCCCTCCGAGGAGGCCGAGCGCGAAGAGGACGAACGCGCCTTGCTGGCTCAGCCCGTGGCGTCCGAAGAGGACGTATTGCGCGCCTATCAGGTCGAACTCGAAGCTGGACGGGACGACCGCTACTAGGACACAGGACCTTGTCCCATGGACGGAGATGCAGCCCGGATCGCGGAACTGACAGCTACGGCTGCTCCCGCGAAGAGCACCGGGCGGTTCCTGCGCCAGTATGAGCTTGTTGACAAGGTCAAAGCCTATCATCCGGACGCCGATGAGAACCTGTTGAATGCAGGTTATGTGTTCGCCGTGGCAAAGCATGGCGAGCAGGTAAGGGCGTCCGGCGACCCCTACTTTTCCCATCCGGTATCTGTTGCGGGTCTGCTTGCCGATCTGAAACTGGATGAGCACACGATCATTGCCGGGCTGCTCCACGACACTGTGGAGGACACTGATGCAAGCCTTGATGAGATCGAGGATCTGTTCGGCCCGGAAGTGCGTGTGCTTGTCGATGGTGTGACGAAGCTCAGCGAAATTGACTACAGCAGCAGGGCCTCGAAACAAGCGAACAATTTCCAGAAGTTCATTCTGGCGACGACGGGGGATGTCCGCGTGCTGCTGGTGAAGCTCGCTGACCGGCTGCACAATATGCGGACCCTGCACTTCATCAAGAAGCCGGAGAAGCGTCAGCGTATCGCCTGGGAGACGATGGACCTCTATGCGCCGCTCGCCGGGCGGATCGGGCTTTATGAGGTGCAGTCCGAACTGGAAGATCTCGCCTTTGCTCAGATCAATCCCACAGCGCGGGATATGATCCTTGAAGAACTGAACAATCTCTCGCTCGCCAATGCCGAGAATATTGGGCGCGTGGAGGAAGACCTCTCTGTGCTGCTTGAGGGGATCGGCCTGCAGGGCAGAATACAGGGGCGGCGCAAGCAGCCATATTCGATCTGGAGGAAGCTGGAGCGGAAATCCATCTCATTCCGCGAGGTGGCGGATATTTTTGCCTTCCGGGTCATTATCGATAACACAGAGGACTGCTACCGCGTTCTCGGTGCGGCGCATCAAAGATGGAAATGTCTGCAGGACCGTTTCCGCGATTTCATCTCCCGGCCGAAGCCGAATGGCTATCGCTCGCTCCACACAACCGTGCTCGGCTCGGGCAATCGCATGGTGGAGTTGCAAATCCGGACCGAGGAGATGCATGAAACGGCAGAGAAAGGTGTTGCGGCCCATTGGGGCTACAAGAACAATAATTACGGCTTTGACAAGGAATCTGCCGCTCGCGTCGGTCTCGATCCTGAAGCTTCACTCCAGGCATTTTCAGAGCTGATTGAAAACAGCGCAGACCCGGACGAATTTCTTGAGCATGCCAAGCTTGAAATGTATCGCGACCATGTCTTCGCGTTTACGCCGAACGGACGTTTGATCGTTCTTCGCCAGGGAGCGATGCCGCTCGACTTCGCCTATGCAGTTCATACTGCGATTGGCGAAACGTGCATTGGGGTAAAGATCAATGGAGAGCCGCGCTCCCTGCGTCGCCAGCTGGAAAACGGCGACGTTGTAGAGATTATACGGTCAAGCGCTTCGGCGATTGTTTCCGGCTGGGAAGCGCTCACCGTAACGGCGAAAGCAAAGTCTGCGATCCGTCGGCTTGTGCGGGCGAGGGAAGAAGCTGAGTTTGAGACCCTGGGTCGCCGGTTGACCGAGCACGTGCTGCGCCGCGATGGCATTGATCCGGTGACGATCAATATGGCCGAGATTGCCGGCCGTGCCGACTTCGAAAGCGCCGAGGTGCTCTATCAGGCTTTGGGACGAGGCCGGTTCAAAACCAGCGAGCTGGTTGAACTTGCCTTTCCCGGTTCTGCAGACAAAGCGGCAAAGACTGGTGAGCGCCTTAGCCTAAATGATGATACCGCGCCGCTGCTTGTTTCTGGAGATGAACTGACATCCGGTGTCAGCCTGCATATGGGGCAGTGCTGTTGCCCCCTGCCGGGAGACCGGATTATTGGTGTACAGACGCTTGAAAAAGGCCTTGTCGTGCACACAAGCCATTGCGGTGCTTTGGCGGATTTTGATGATCAGGGCCATGAATGGGTCGATCTGAAATGGACTGAACTTGCTCGCACCGACGCTGTGGCTGTGGGCCGGGTGCACGTGACAGCAGCAAACCGCCAAGGGGTCATGGCAACGCTCTGTTCCGCTGTGGCAGAGGCAAATGCGAATATCACCCGAATTGATACTGGGGAACGGCGCGGCGACTTCATCGAGATCTATCTGGATATCGAGGTTGAAGATCTGAAGCGATTGACACAAATACTGGCGGCGCTGCGCTCCCTGGCGGTGGTAGACGCGGCTGAACGCCTGGTGGAGTCCTAAATGTTGACGAATGAAGATGTATTGGGCGTGTTTCGCGACGCCGGGGCTCTGCTAGAGGGGCACTTTATCCTTTCCTCCGGGCGCAGAAGTCCCGTGTTTCTGCAAAAGGCCCTCGTTTTCTCGGAGCCAGATAAATCGGAACAGCTTTGCAAAGCTCTGGCCGCGAGAGTGGAGGGTGTATTCGGCAAGATCGACGTTGTGGCAGGACCGGCTGTGGGCGGCATTATACCGGGATACGAGCTCGCACGGCACCTGAAAGCACGGGCGATATTTGCCGAGCGCGTCGACGGTGTGCTGACATTCCGCCGCGGGTTCTCCATAGGCCCGAACGACCGCGTGTTGATCGCCGAGGATATTGTCACCACCGGATTGTCCTTCCGTGAAACGGTTGACGCGCTAGCGGATCTGCCAGGCGAGGTGGTTGGCGGTGCCTGTGTTATCGACCGATCCAACGGCAAGGCCGATGTCGGGTGTCAGCTTGTCTCCCTCGCCAGCGTCGACTTTCCCGACTATGACGCCGATGATCTGCCTCCAGAGCTTCAAGCCATTGAAGCTGTGAAGCCCGGCAGCCGGGGGCTCGCATAGATGCCGGATCGCATTCGCCTCGGGGTCAATATTGACCATGTTGCTACCATCCGAAATGCCCGCGGCGGTGTTCATCCGGATCCGGAGCGTGCAGCAGCCATGGCTACAGCAGCAGGAGCTGACGGTATTACGCTCCATTTGCGAGAGGACCGCCGGCACATAAGGGATGGCGACCTTGCCTTGATCCGCGCGGCCACCGAATTGCCGATCAATATGGAAATGGCGGCGACGGACGACATGCTGAAGATCGCCCTCGATTTCCGTCCGGAAACGGTCATGTTTGTCCCCGAAAAGCGAGCTGAGCTGACGACGGAGGGCGGGTTGGATGCGGCCCGCCAGCACAATCATCTGGCGCGGTTCGTAAGGGTTCTGAAGGAGAACGGATCGCGCGTGTCGATGTTCATCGAGCCGGACCCGGTTCAGCTTCTCGCCGCGCAGCAAATGGGCACGGACATCACCGAGTTTCATACCGGTCGCTTTGTAGAACTTTCCCTTGCCGGGGAGGCCGAACTTGCCATGGCTGAGCTGGACCGTATTCGTGCTTGTGCAGAGGAGGCCGTCAGTATCGGCATTGAGCCTCAGGCCGGACATGGGCTGACCTATGACACGGTGAAACCGATTGCTGCGATTCCGCAGCTCACCGAGCTGAATATTGGTCATTTTTTAATTGGAGAAGCTGTTTTCGTCGGACTTAACGCTGCTGTGCGGACAATGCGTAAGCTGATGGATGAGGCCCGTGCCGGAGTGCCTGTGTGATCATCGGTATCGGGAGTGATTTGTGCAACATAGAGCGGATTGAGAAAACGCTCGATCGGTGGGGGGAGCGGTTTGTGAACCGGGTTTATACACCTGTGGAAATTGCCAAGGCGGAAAAACGCCGGCGAAGGGCGGAGACTTATGCCAAACGGTTTGCCGCAAAGGAAGCGTGTGCAAAGGCTCTGGGTACTGGCGTGCCCCGTCGCGGGGTTCACTGGACCCATATGGGCGTTGTGAACTTACCATCGGGCGCGCCGACTATGGCGCTGACGGGCGGGGCGGCCGTGCGGCTTGCTGAAATGATGCCGGAGGGGCACGACGCGCACATCCATCTGACGATCACGGATGACCATCCATGGGCCCAGGCATTTGTGGTGATTGAGGCGTTGCCCAAGGGCGCGCTATGAAAGACAAAAAACCAAAGCGCCCGCGCCTTCGCCGCGCCGGTACGGACAAACGATTGTCGCTCGCGCATGACGATAGGGATGCCTTGGAAGACCTTCTCGGATACTCGTTCAAAGATCGTACGCTGATTGACATGGCGATGACCCACCCGAGTGCCCTCGCAGACAGGCAACGTCATCAGCAGTCAAATCAACGACTGGAGTTTCTAGGTGACCGCGTCCTGGGGTTGGTTATCGCTGAACGGCTATATGTTCGCCGTCCCGACGAGGCGGAGGGTAAGCTTGCCCCGCGGTTGAACGCATTTGTCAGAAAAGACGCCTGTGCAAAGGCCGCTCGCCATAAGGGGCTCGACAGATTTGTCATGCTTGGTGACAGCGAACGACATAATGGCGGCGCGAAGAAAGAGAAAATACTGGGTGATGCCTGTGAGTCTGTTATTGGAGCGATCTATTTGGATGGCGGATTGAACGCGGCGAGAAAGTTTATCGAGTCGGCGTGGCAGCCTGTCTTCGAAGCCAATAAGGTCGGCCGGGTGCGTGACCCGAAGAGCTTGTTACAGGAATGGGCTCAGGCGCGAAAGTATCCATTGCCGAGCTATCGCGAGACAGGTCGTCAGGGACCGGATCATTCTCCCGTCTTTACCGTTCTCGTGGAGATCGCCGATGCTTACAGTGCGTCAGGGAGCGGATCATCGAAGCAGGATGCGGAGCGTGCGGCGGCAGAGTATTTGCTGAATGAGCTGGAGGCGGACGAATGAGCGAGGCGGATATCCGGCGAGCAGGTATTGCCGCGATAATTGGTGCGCCAAACGCCGGTAAGTCGACACTGACCAACGCGATGGTCGGCGGCAAAGTGTCGATCGTGACCCATAAGGTGCAGACGACGCGGTTTCCCTTGCGGGGCGTTGCGGTGCACGGCGATGCGCAAATCGTCTTGATCGATACGCCGGGAATTTTCCGTGCCAAGCGGCGGCTGGACCGGGCGATGGTGAAAGCGGCCTGGTCTGGCGCGAATGATGCGGATGCCGTTGTACATATGATTGATGCTGCGAGTTGGGTGGCTGAGCGCCGCGGTGACGAGCTTTCACCGGCGCAGGTGCTGTCCCTTGAGGATGACCGTCGGGTCATCGCGTCAATTAAGGAAGCCGAGCGGCAGGTCTTCCTTGTTCTGAACAAGATTGATCTCTTTCCCCATGAAGAGGTTCTGCCATTGATCGCAGTCCTTGAGGGTGAAGGTGTCTATGAGGAAGTTTTCATGCTGTCGGCCCTGAACGGTGACGGTGTGGATACGCTACTTGATGCCCTTGCTTCCCGAATGCCGCCGGGGCCGGCGCTCTATCCCGTTGATCAGTCTGCCGATGTTCCCATGCGCGTGCTCGCAGCCGAGATTACCCGTGAGAAACTAATGCTTCGTCTGCATCAGGAGCTTCCTTATCAGTTGATGGTGGAAACCGAGGAATGGAAGGAGCTTAAAGACGGATCTGTACGGATCGAGCAGGCCGTAATTGTGGGGCGGACGAGCCACAAGGCGATGGCGCTCGGCAAGGGTGGTAAGACGATTAAGGCTGTGGGTGCGGCGGCACGCGAAGAACTAAGCGAACTGCTGGATCGGAAAGTGCACCTTTTTCTCTTCGTGAAGGTCGATGAAAAGTGGCAGGAAAAGCGGGAGCGCTATAGCGACTTTGGCCTCGAATTCGACGTATAATTCCTGGTAATGGTGAACTGGACCGATACTGCCTTGATATTGGGTGGCCGACGCTTCGGTGAGGGCGGGCTCATTCTTGATGTTCTGACGGCAACGCGGGGACGACGTGCAGGGCTCGTCTATGGCGGGGCGTCGCGGCGGAGACGAGGGCAGCTGGAGGCGGGCAATACGGTTGAGGTTGCCTGGTCCGGCAGGCTTGAGGAGCAGCTTGGCCGATTTGATGTTGCCGAAGCGATCACCGAACGGGCCGCTGATCACCTCGATCATCCCCAGGCGCTTGCGGCAATTGGGGCTGTGACAGCGATCCTCCGCGATGCGCTGGAGGAAGGGGACGCAGCCGGGTCATCCATGTATGAAGCAACTCTGGTGGTGCTGGACATGCTACATACGGATGAGGTTTGGCCAGCATTGTATGTGCGTTGGGAGATGGGGCTGCTGGCGGCGCTTGGCTTCGGCCTCGATCTTTCAAAATGCGCCGTGTCCGGAGAAAATGACGGGCTCACCCATGTCAGTCCACGGACGGGGCGAGCGGTGAGAGGGTCTGAAGCGGAAGACTATATCGACCGGTTGTTTCCATTACCGCCATTCCTGATTGATGCCAGCGCGGATGTGACGCCGGATGCGTTAGGTGCCGGGCTACACCTTACCGGGCACTTTCTGGAGCGGCGGCTTTACAATTTAATCAACCGGCCGCCGCCCGAGGCGCGGGATTTGCTCTTGCGCAGATTGGAGCGGGCGGAGCTCATTACCCTGCCAGACTAGCTACCTGATCCGCTGGCGGATTTTCTTTCCACTGTGGAACCCATTATCGAACTTGGTTATCCGTACGCCCTGACCGCCAATATATTTCTCATTGTGGCTGAACTTGCTCACTGTGAACGTCGATGCCGCCCCTTTGGGAAGCCGTTTGCGGGAGAAACGCGTCCGCGATCCTTTGTAACGGCCTTTTTGGCTGTAATTGGTGCGCCTGCCGCCCATGAACTGAGTTGGTAGGAGATCAGTGTCTTTGGATAAGGCGCGTTCGGTCAGCGCTGCGTTTGTCGCGAGAGAGCTGTCCGTTACGCCTATAGTGTGGCTGGGCGACTCGGCGGCATTGGCATCCGCAATGAGGACAAAGGTTCCAAGGCCAACAATGGCGGCTTTGAGCGGGGCTGCAATTTGCAGGTCATACATGCGCGGACTCCTTCCGGGCAGCTTCAAAAGTTAACAGATTTAACTTTGCGCTGCGGAAGTGTTTGCGTCTATTCCTTTCGCTCTCGAAACGAGATCCGCTGCTGAAACTCTCGTAATGCCGCGGAAAAAGGCCCGCTTCCCGAGGACCGAGGAAGCAGGCCCAGCGCCCACCGGGCTAAGGGCAAGTACTATACTGGCCCGGAAGGGAGGCTAGAACTTCTTGAAACCGCCATGGCGGGCGAAGCCTTTGCCGTGGAAGCCTTTTTTCCCGTAGAAACCTTTTCCGTGAAACCCTTTCCCATGGAAGTTCCTATGGCCATACAAGCTCTTGCGACCGTGGAAGCTCTTTCCGTGAAACCCTTTCTTTCCGTGGAATTTTTTTCCATGGAATTTGACATTGTGGAGTTCAGCATCGGCGAACGACGCATAGCTATCCACCGCAATAGTCTTCGTTGCGTATGAGATAGGTTTTGCCGGGGCATATCCAGTGTTGGCGGCTACGGCTGGACCGGCGAAAGCGAACATGGCACCAGCGGCAATCAGGATCTTGTAGCGTAACATGTCGTATCTCCTTGGTTCTGTGCGTTGTCGATGACCAAAAGCTGGGGAGGGCGTGGGCGTTCCGCCAAACACGTTGCTTCACCGGACCGGGAGGAAAAGCGTCTCGCTGTGTCCGAAGAGAGAAAAAGTCACATATAAACAGCAGTGCTAAGCTGATGCGACCATAACAGCCAGTTGATCTCAGAAGCTCAGCGGCAGGTCTCTGCGGAGCCGAAATCGAGATGAAAGTGATCCTCGTGAGCCGCGTTATAATCCGGCCCAAGAGTGACCGAGAACAGGCGGCAGGCCGTTTCATGGAGCCGGGAGAGATAGTCGCCTTCCGGCGTGGCTGCACCCCAATGGGTTTTTATCTCGATCAGACGCTCATCGGCCAGACGAATGCCCGAAATGTCGATCGCATTGGCCATGGCGTGCTCGCTTCGCCGCCGTGTGCCAGCAATATTCCGGCAGGAATAGGCCCCATAGGTTTCAATCCGGGCCACCGATGACCCCAATAGTTCCTGTGCGAGGGGCAGAGCGGCCTGACGCTCCCAGACATAGAGTGCCGCTGCCATCGGGCAGGAGAGGCTGACCGTTCGCGAATAAGGTGTCAGCGTGCGGTCTAGGGTAAGGGCTCCGCGAAAACCGCAATTCTCACCGGTCACCTCGTCCTCCAGAGGCGTGTATTGAACGCCAGCGTTGTCCAGGGCGCGGAAGCAGGCTTCGCGATTGTGCTTCAGATGGGTGAATTTGCGATAGGTGGCGATGCCGATGGGATCATTGAGATCAATGGGTCGCCAGGGATTGTGCTGGCGCGGCGCAGCCATATGGAAAATCCAGGTCAGGGTCCCCACAATGGCGAGGGCGATCCAAAATCGCCATAGCGACACCAGATACCTGACATTCTCCATTGGTTAACCAAACTCCGATCTTTAGTTACTCTACAGATTGGCGACTGAGTCGCGCGTGGCAGGAGGCCTGAACGCATGTCAGATGTGATGGACGACGAACCGGACCGTATCATCAGTGAGCCCATGAATGAGGCGCTTTCAAAGCGCTATCTGGCCTATGCTTTGTCGACGATTACCGCTCGTGCGCTGCCCGATGTGCGCGATGGCCTAAAGCCGGTTCAACGGCGGATCTTGTACGGCATGCGGGTTCTGCGCCTTGATCCGGAAGGCGGATACCGCAAATGCGCGAAAATCGTCGGCGACGTGATGGGGAACTTCCACCCCCACGGCGACGCCTCGATCTATGACACGCTGGTCCGCCTCGCCCAGAACTTCACCGTTCGCTATCCGCTCGTCGATGGGCAGGGCAATTTCGGCAATATCGACGGGGATTCGGCCGCCGCCTATCGCTATACTGAAGCGCGGATGACCGAAGCTGCCGAGCTGATGCTCGACGGGTTGAACGAAAACGCGGTCGATTTCCGCGAGAATTTTGATGAAACAGATACTGAGCCGGTGGTTCTTCCTGCTGGTTTCCCGAACCTCCTCGCCAATGGCGCAACAGGCATTGCAGTGGGGATGGCGACCAGCATTCCGCCCCACAATGCGGCTGAAGTGATCGATGCGGCCCTGCATCTGATCAAAACTCCCAAGGCAACGACGGCTGAGCTGTTGGAGCTGATGCCGGGGCCGGACTTCCCGACAGGCGGCGTGATTGTGGAGCCGCAGGAACAGATCCTTGAGGCTTATGAGACGGGCCGGGGCGGGTTCCGCGTGCGGGCGCGCTGGGAAGCTGAGGATCTGGGGCGTGGGCAATATCAGATCGTCGTCACCGAGATTCCTTATCAGGTACAGAAATCCAAACTGATTGAGCGTCTAGCCGAGCTGATCGAGACGAAGAAAACGACATTGCTCGCGGATGTGCGGGACGAGAGTGCTGAAGATGTGCGGATCGTTCTGGAGCCGCGCTCGCGGTCGATTGAGCCGGAAGTCCTGATGGAGAGCTTGTTTAAGTCGAGCGAACTGGAGAGCCGCTTCTCGCTGAACATGAACGTGCTGCACCAGGGTGCACCGCAGGTCATGGGGCTGAAAGATGTGCTACGCGCCTATCTCGATCATCGCCGCGAAGTGGTGGTGCGCCGGGCGGAGTTCCGTCTCGACAAGATCGAGAAGCGTCTGCATCTGCTCGACGGCTACCTGATCGCCTACCTCAATATTGATGAGGTGATCCGGATCATTCGTGAAGAGGACGATCCGAAACAGGAAATGATCGATCGGTTCGGGATTACTGAAATTCAGGCTGAAGCTATTCTCAATCTCCGTTTGCGGGCTCTGCGCAAGCTGGAAGAGATGGAGATCAAGGGCGAGCACCAGAAGCTTCAGGAAGAGCGCGAAGAGATCCAGAAACTTCTGGGCTCGACCCGTCGCCAATGGACGGCCGTTGGCGGTCTTCTGAAAGAGGCCCGCAAGGCTTTTGATCCTGGCACTGAGCTGGGTCGCCGGCGGGCTGCCTTCGATGCTGCCCCGGTTATCGATTTGGATGCCGCTCTTGAAGCGTCGATTCCGAAGGAGCCGCTGACGGTTGTTCTCTCCCAGAAGGGCTGGATTCGCGGCATGAAGGGCCACGGGCTCGATCTTACGGCGGCGAAATTCAAGGATGGCGATAGCCTGTTCCTCGCCGAAGAGATGAACACAACGGACAAGCTGATCCTGATGGCGAGCGATGGCAGGGCTTTCACGTTAGGGGCAGACAAGCTGCCCGGTGGACGTGGCCATGGCGAGCCAATCCGTTTGTCTATCGATCTGGAAGACAGCGTCGATATCGTCGCCATGTTCAAGCTGGATGGTGAGCGGAAGCGGATTGTTGCGACTGATGCCGGTTATGGGTTTGTCATTCCGGAAGCCGAGCTTGAATCAACGCGGAAGGCGGGCAAGCAGGCGGTGAACCCGCCATCGGGGGCGGAGCTTATTGTCTGCGATATCGTGGTTGGTGAGCAGGTCGCTGTCATCGGCACGAACAAGAAGCTGCTGATCTTCCCGCTCTCTGAACTGCCGGAAATGAGCCGTGGCAAGGGCGTGAAACTGCAATCCTTCAAGGGCAAAGATCGCCTCGCTGATATTATGACCTTCGTTGCGAAGGATGGCTTTACTGTTCGTGATGGCGGTGGCCGCCAGCGGACGTTCCCGGACTGGAAAGACTGGAAGGGCAAGCGGTCTCAAGCCGGTAAGGTGGCCCCGAAAGGGTTCCCAAGATCGGGGCGCTTTAGCTAGTATAAGCGCGAACGACATCTTGTTCGGATGTCGCGGCAGCGACTGATCCCGTACTCTTGACACTGTTCAAAAACTCACCTGTCAGTGGCCGGTCTTGATAGTAGATCAAAAGGATTTCCCGCCTTATGGCCAAGACAGACCCATCTCTTGAGACGGTGCATCCTTGGGAGGCGATTGCGCAGACTGCGCCTTATTACGGTGTGCTCACCGTCGATGAATTCTGGGGCAACGAACTCGACGAAGAGGCCCTGGACCGGTTCTATACGTCTGGCCGGGAGTCGATGAAATGGGTGAGAGATCGCCTGGTTCAGTATTGCGGGGCAGCTCCTGTCGGCCGTGGCCTTGATGTGGGGTGCGGCGTCGGGCGTCTAACCAGCGGTATGGCGATGTCGATGGAGCATGTGGTCGGCTATGATATCTCTGCCAGCATGGTAGAGCGGGCGAGGCGTCTGAACCTTGCAAATGCGGACTTTACGACCGAGCTGCCCGATGACGAATTCGACTGGATCAACTCCTTCATCGTATTTCAGCATATCCCGCCAAGCGAGGGATACGAGCTTTTTGATCGGGTGATTCAGCGGGTCAAAACCGGCGGATACCTATCCCTCCAGATAACACTTTGGCGGGAAAGGCATCTTAAAGTGTTGCCCCATACTCAAGAATCCGAGCGAATTTCGGCTTTGAGACGTATGTGGAGAAGCGCCTATCTTTGGTGGCGTATGCGCGGGAAAAATACCAGGACTGGAGCTGGTTGTATCCGCGAAGAAATGACGCGTAATGCTGTCAAATCTAATATCGCCATGCACGACTATGATTTCAATCGGCTTCACCAATCGCTGATTGGAGCGGGCTATACCAATGTTGCCCTTGTTCCCACCAATCATGGCGGACACCACGGTGCCTGGATTTTCGCCAGACGATGCTGACGCATTGGCGTTTTAACGGTCGAGAACGACTACTTCACTGCAGCAAGAATGCCGCGCTGCTCAAACTGCGCCACGAGCGCCCTCCGGGGTGGTGTGTCCTGGGGCAGGAGCTTGATTGAGCGGCCATCTTTCAGGACCAGTTTGATGTCCGTGCTGTCGCTCCATTCCTGGATCTCAAGTCTTTCTATATCTGATAACGGAATTCTGGCTCTGACCGGTTCCACACCGATGAGCAGTACATCGTTTTTGATCCCCATGCCGTATTTTCGGTTTGTCAGAAGTAAAAAGAGAACAGAGACACTGGCGGGAAGCCATATGATCCAGATCCACCAAGGCGCGCCGTAGGCAAGTCCGAATAGGCTTAAAAAGATCACCACCGCGGCACCGAAGAGGGACGCTCCCTGTTTGCTGCTGGCGCGATACTCGTAATCAGTATGCATGGGAAACGATAGGAACCCGTCAACCTATTGGCAATGGCTGCCAGGTATCAACGTGCGTCAAGCCAATGTCGGATCTTGCCATGCGTTTGGCGAATCCGGCCTCTCTGGGCTAAACATCTGAGGCATCCTTCAGGGGGAGTAACTTATGGACGCACTACTCGTTATTCTCGGCATAGCGGCCGTGATCGTTATTTTCTTCATCGTGCTTTACAATGGTCTGGTGTCGAAACGGCAGACCGTGAACCAGGCTTTCGCCGACATAGATGTGCAGCTAAAACAGCGCCAGAATTTGATTCCTAACCTTGTTGAGACGGTTAAGGGATATGCGAGCCATGAAAAAGAGACCCTTGATGCCGTGATCAATGCACGGAACTCGGCTGTGAACGCGCAAGGGGTCGGGCAGCAGGCTGAGGCCGAGGGGGCTCTGACGGGTGCCCTTGGCAAGCTCTTCGCCCTTGCAGAATCCTATCCGGATCTGAAGGCAAACGAGAACTTCCTCGATCTTCAGGATGAGCTGTCCGTGATCGAAGATAAGCTCGCGGCGGCGCGGCGGTTCTTCAACTCCGCTGTCCAAGACTACAATACGGCGACCGAACAGTTTCCGGGCGTGCTGGTCGCCAATTCCTTCGGCTTTGATCCGAGGGAATTTTTCGATGTCGGCGGCGATCGGGAAGCGCTTTCCAGCGTTCCGAAAGTGGAATTTTAGCACCCCTCTTTTTGAAATAGGGTCCGTTCGATCGCCGGTTTGGATGTCGGGTCAAAGAGCTTTGGGCGCAGCAGGGGCATCCTCTCAAGGTAGAGCGGACAACTCCCTCGCCACAAAATAGCAGGAATGAGTGAGGCGAAAGGGTATAGATCACCTCTCAATAGGGTGACTGCGCTGTGGGTTGGATCGGGCGCTGAGATTTGCTCAAATAGTCACGTTGGTGTCTGGAGGATAGAAAAATGTCGAACAGCAATCCGGTCCGTTTCAAGGAGCTTTCCTGAATGTCAGCATTTCCAGAACAACGCTTCAGCATCATCACGCTCGGTGTGACCAGCGTCGAAGCCTCACGTGCATTCTATGAAGGGATCCTGGGGTTCAAACCTTTCATGACGGATAAAATCGTCATGTATAATCTCGGCAGCATCGCCTTTGGCCTCTGGGAACGGGGAAAACTCCATGAGGATATTGGATTGATGGGCAATACATGCCCGCCCGGCATCTGTCCGAATTTCGCGATTGCCTATAATACGCGCTCAGAAGCGGAAGTGGATGCTATCTTCGAGCGGTTAAAGGCAGCAGAAGTGGAGATTACAAAGCCACCGCACAAGGCTGATTGGGGCGGGTATTCCGGCTATTTTCTTGATCCCGATAACAATGCCTGGGAAGCGGTTTACAACCCTTTCTGGAAGCTGACTGAGAAAGGTGCGCCGCAAATGCCGGAAGTCGTTTCCGGCTGATTCACGACCGGGGGGACAGCGCAGCCCCATTGCAAATCGGCGCGGGGTCGTTAAAGCCTCACACATGAGTTTTTCGACACATTGGCCAATACAATGGTTCGATGAAATCGACAGCACCAATGAGGAAGCCAAGCGGCGGGCGTCCAGGCGCTCGATTTCAAATCAGTGGATCGCCGCCCGGTCCCAGACCGCTGGCAGGGGCCGTCTGGGCCGCGACTGGAAATCCCCGCCGGGCAATCTTTTCTCTACTGCTCTGATAAAATGGGATCGGCCTATCTCAGAGGCCACACGCATACCTTTCGCAGCAGCGCTCGCCGTGGCGGACACTGCTGATCTGCTATCTTCCAAAGATGAGCGAAAACAGGTCGCGCAGCTGAAATGGCCAAATGATGTGCGCGTGAATGGCGCGAAGCTTTCGGGCATATTGGTGGAGTCTGGCGAAGGCTCGTCTGGGCGATGGATAGCCGCCGGCATCGGGATCAATGTGGCCTTTGTGCCGGAGAATATCGGCCAAGCCGGGACATGTTTGTCCGAGCTGCGTGGGGCGGGCGATCTGACGGTCGATATCG
Organism: Pseudomonadota bacterium; assembly: GCA_039196965.1. GTDB lineage: Bacteria > Pseudomonadota > Alphaproteobacteria > Caulobacterales > Hyphomonadaceae > CALLCD01. Next base: position 16,396 of record JBCCUK010000024.1, read on the forward strand.
TGCTGGAAGCCCTTGCCGAACGGTTTGCCAGCAGAGTCTCCGAAGCCATAGAGTCTTTCGACTGCACGCTCGATAATTGGCTCTCCCGTTGTGAGGGGCTGAATCAGCGGATCAGGATCAATCTGGACGATGCGCCGATTGAGGGCATATTCGAAGGTCTGGGCGGCGACGGTGCGCTGTTATTGCGATTGCCGGATGGAGAATTGCGCACCATAAGGGCCGGGGATGTTGAGCTGATCCGGGAAGTCTGAAGGGCTTTTTATGTTACTTGCGATCGATGTGGGGAATACGAACAGCCTGTTCGCCCTGCAAAAAGAAAATGAATGGGTGGCCCAGTGGCGCATTGGCACCGATCCGACAAGGACGGCCGATGATTATGCCGTCTGGTTGCACCAGCTCTTCGGTATGAATGGTCTGACCTTTGAGGACATTCGCGGCTGTATTGTGTCGAGCGTTGTGCCTCAGGCGATCTTCAACTTCCGCAATTTGGGTCGCCGGTATCTCGGTGTCGATCCGATGATCATTGGCGATCCCGATGTGGAGCTTGGTGTTCCCGTTCGTATCCGCCGCCCGGAACAGGCCGGAGCGGACAGGCTGGTCAATGCTGTTGGAGCCCATTCGGCCCATCAGGGTCCGCTGATCGTGGTTGATAGCGGTACGGCGACAACATTTGATATTCTGGGGCCCGATGGCGGCTTTGAAGGCGGTATCATCTGCCCTGGGATCAATCTCTCCATGCGGGCACTCCATGATGCGGCGGCGCAGCTCCCCCGGATCGCCATCCAACGCCCGGAACAGGTCATCGGCCAGGACACGCTCGGCGCAATGCAATCCGGAGTGTTCTGGGGATATATCGGCCTGATCGATGGATTGATCAGGCGGATAAAAGGCGAATACGGAAAGCCCATCACAAGCGTGGCCACGGGCGGCGTTGCATCCCTTTTTGAGGGGGCGAGCGATGAAATCGATGTCTACGATCCGGATGTCACGATACGCGGCTTGCTCGATATCTATAATCGCAACAACCATAAGACCGGTTCCTGATGGGCTGCGACGAACTCGTTTTCCTTCCCCTTGGGGGCTGCGAAGAGATTGGGATGAATCTCAACGCCTACGGGCTTGGTCCGCCAGAAGACCGGCGCTGGATCATTGCTGATCTCGGTGTGACTTTTGGCGATGACACGACGCCGGGTGTCGATGTGATTTGTGCTGACCCGTCTTTCCTGGAGGGCGAGCGGATCGAGGCGATCATCCTGACCCATGCCCATGAGGACCATATCGGAGCGGCGGGCCTGTTATGGCCGCGGTTCAAGGCACCGCTCTATGCAACGCCGTTCACGGCTGAGCTTGCGCGCGCAAAGCTGATCGAGCGCGGTGTGGATGAAGAGCATTTGAAAACCATCTCGCCGGGCGCACAGATCGATGTTGGCGATTTCAGCATCGAGTTTATACCGCTCACGCATTCCATCCCGGAAATGCAGGGCCTTGCGATCCGCACGCCATTGGGCACCATTTTTCACACTGGCGACTGGAAGATTGATCTTGATCCTCAGCTGGGCGCGGATATCGCGATCGAGCGCCTACAGGCCCTTGGGGATGAAGGCGTTCTGGCGATGGTGTGCGATTCCACCAATGTTTTTGAGGAAGGCGAAGCGGGATCTGAGGCAACCGTACGCGCCGCGCTGAAAGAGCTGATCGCGAAACAGACCGGCAAAATCGCAGTAACGACCTTTGCGTCAAATGTCGCCCGAGTGGAATCCATCATACTTTCTGCTGAAGAGGCAGGTCGCCATGTCTGTCTTGTCGGCCGCTCCATGCACAAGGTGACCAACGCCGCAAAGGTGGCGGGCATGCTGCAGGGGATCAGCGAGTTTGTTGATGAGGAAGAGGCAGGCTTTCTGCCAGCTGACAAGGTCCTCTATGTCTGCACGGGCAGCCAGGGCGAGCCGAGAGCTGCTCTCGGTCGTATTGCCCGAGACGATCACCGCCATGTAACGCTTGGGCCGGACGACACTGTGGTTTTCTCTTCACGGACAATCCCCGGCAACGAGGCCGGTATCTACGAGATGCAGAATATGCTGGCGGATCGCGGCGTGAACATCATTACACCGAATATGCTGCCCGATCCCATACACGTATCCGGTCATCCGTGCCGGGATGAACTTCGCCGTATGTATCAGTGGATACGCCCGCAAATTTCTGTTCCGGTCCATGGCGAGCGCCGACATACGCTGGAACACGCAAAGTACGCTCTCAGCCTGCAGATCCCCGAAGCGGTCAGCCCGCGTAATGGTGACATGGTTCGCCTGGCTCCGGGCGAAGCGGAAATCACCGACAGTGTCCCGGCAGGACGATTGCACCTCGATGGCGAGACGTTGGTGCCTGCCGATGCCGAGGGCCTACGCGAGCGGAAGCAGATGGCCTGGCGCGGTATGGTCTCGGTATCGGTGGCGATTGACGAGGACGGTGAAGCTGTTGACGGGCCGGTGTGTGCGGCCCGCGGGTTTTCAGCTCCCGATGGCAGCATAGACGAGAATTTGCTCGATACGCTTGATGATGCGGTTGAGGTCGCTTTCAGCAAGATGAAGCGCCGGGCGCGCCTTAACGACCATGATGTTGACACGATGCTCGCAAGAGCCGTTCGGCGAACCTGCGATACGATTATGCGGCGGAAACCTATCGTCGATGTGATTGTGCTGCGCGTTTGAAGAATACAAAAGGAGACAAGATATGCAGATCGGTCCGCTGAACCATGTTGGCGTCGCTGTTCCATCCATGACGGAAGCCATCGAAACCTACAAAACGCTCTACGGTGCAACTGACATTACCGAGCCGTTCGATATGCCAGCCCAGGGCGTGAAGGTCTGTTTCGTAAATCTACCTAACACCCAGATCGAACTGATTGAGCCCTTGAACGAAGAATCGCCGATCTGGAACTTCATTCAGAAGAACCCGAAGGGCGGGCAGCATCATGTCTGTTTTGAAGTGCCGGAAATAAATGACGCTGTTGCGGCCATGAAGGAGCGCGGTGCGACAGTGCTTGGGGAGCCTCGCATTGGGGCTCATGGAACGCCGATCGTGTTCGTCCATCCGAAGAATTCCAATGGGGTCCTTGTCGAGTTGATGGAGACCCCAAAGGGTGAGCACTAAAAGTAAAGGACCTTATTTGTCATCCCGGAATGATCGCGCAGCGAGCATGTCCGGGATCCGGCGATCAGCATTGCACGTCTGGTATCTGGGTTCCGGCTCTGTACTCTTCGAGCTTGGCCGGGATGACAATGCAAGATGCCGGATATAAATTCAGGTCATGAATCTCCCCCAAATTCTCATCGTATTTTTCGTGACGTGGTGGCTGGTGTTCCTGCCAGCGCTCTCCATCGGCGTTCAGGGTCAACATGAAAGCGAAGAGGGTGTGGTGGAGGGCACCGAGGCCGGAGCACCCGTCGCGCCTATGCTCTGGAAGAAGGCGCTTTGGGCGACAATCGGGGCGGTGATCCTTACGCTTATCGCCATGTTCGTGATACCCCGTCTTGCGCCTTAAGGCCCGCTTGCTCTAACAGCTTATGAAATAACTGAATCATAAAGGATTTGTCGCACTCATGCGCCTGTCTCAATTCTTCCTGCCGGTGACGAAAGATGCCCCGGCCAATGCCGAGATTGCCTCCCACCAATTGATGTTGAGGGCGGGTATGGTCCGCCAGGCCGGTGCAGGGATTTATTCCTGGCTGCCGCTGGGCTTCCGGGTTCTGAAAAAGATCGAGCAGATCGTTCGCGAAGAAATGGACCGGGCCGGGGCCGTGGAAATGCTCATGCCGACGATCCAGCCGGCGGACTATTGGAAGGAAACCGGGCGATACGACGCCTACGGTCCTGAAATGCTACGGATCACGGACCGGCAGGACCGGGAGATGCTATTCGGCCCGACCAATGAGGATATGATCACCGAAATCTTCCGGGCTTATGTGAAGTCCTACAAACAACTGCCGATGAACCTCTATCATCAGCAGTGGAAGTTCCGGGACGAGATCCGGCCGCGCTTTGGCGTGATGCGAGGGCGGGAATTCTATATGAAGGACGCCTACTCCTTCGATCTCGACGAGGCTGGCGCGCGCATTTCATATCAGAAAATGTTCGCGGCCTATCTGAACACCTTCAACCGTCTCGGCGTGACGGCAATTCCTATGCAAGCCGACCCCGGCCCGATTGGCGGCGATCTCAGCCATGAGTTCCTGATCCTTGCCGAGAGCGGCGAAAGCGCCGTCTTCTGCGACAAGGCCGTTCTCGATGTGCCGCCCCCCGGCGCGGACTTTGACTTTGGCGATCTCGCTGCCCTTGCCGAAGAGATGGACAAGCGGACGAAGTATTACGCCGCCACTGACGAAAAACATGATGAAGCTGCTTACGACCAGGTGCCCGAAGATCGCCGGGTCGAGGCGCGGGGCATCGAGGTCGGCCACATCTTCTATTTCGGGACGAAATACTCTGACCCGATGAATGCCACAGTCCAGAATGCTGACGGCGATCTCGTTCCGATCCATGGCGGCTCCTATGGCATCGGCGTCTCAAGGCTGGTGGGCGCGATTATTGAGGCCTGCCACGATGAGAACGGCATCAAGTGGCCGGCCAGCGTTGCGCCTTTCGATGCCGCTCTGATTTCCATGCGTCCGGGCGATGAGGCCGTGGCCTCGGCTTGCGACGCTGCCTACGGAGAGCTTCAGGCCGCTGGGTTCGATGTCCTCTACGATGAAACCGAAGACCGTGCCGGAGCGAAATTCGGCAGAGCTGACCTGATCGGGCTGCCCTGGCAGGTCATAATCGGGCCAAAATCCCTTGAAAAAGGAGTGGTTGAGCTGAAAGAGCGCGCCACGGGCGGCCGGGCTGAGATGCCCCTCGCCGAAGCGATCGCGAAGATGAGGAGCTGATTTGAGCGATACCCCAATGGTAGCCAGCCGGCCTTTTGGCCGGTTCGAACGCTCGCTCTCGTGGCGCTATCTGCGCGCCCGGCGAGAGCATGGCGGGGCTTCGCTCATTTCCATTATCTCCTTTGTCGGGATTGCTCTGGCCGTGGCTGCATTGATCGTCACCATGTCGATTATGGGTGGGTTCCGCACCACGCTGATCAACGCTCTCGTCGGCGGCGAAGAGCACATCGCCGTCTATATTGGAGAGCGGGCAACCGAGAAGGAAGCCCTCGATTTCGCCGAGGTCGTTCGCGGACTGGATGGTGTGCGGACGGTTGCGCCGAGTCTTCAGGCGGAGGTTCTGGTGGAAGGGTATGGAGCCACGACCGGCGCGCGCGTGCGTGGTGTCCGGCCAGAGGACCTCGTCAATTATCCAGCGCTCGATCTGGAATCTTTCACCGGTTATGGCGAAGGCCGCAATGGTGGGAACACGGTTCTGGTCGGCAAATATCTCGCGCGCCGTCTCGGCCTTATTGTTGGTAGCCCAATTACTATTTTTGGCTCAGAAGGGCCAGCAACACCTTTTGGCAGCAATCTTGGGAGGCGGGGTGAATATATCGTCGGTGGCCTCATCGATACGGGCAGCGTCGATCTCGATAATCTCTATATCTTCATGCCTTTCGATCGTGCTCAGATTTTCTTCAATCAACGCGGGCAGATCCAGCGTCTCGATGTGCGTATTGATGATATCTACCAGTCACCGGAGATCATGCAGCGGATCTTTCCTCTCCGCACCGGCCCGTTCGGCATTGACGACTGGCAGCAGCGAAACGGAAGCTATCTGAACGCCCTTGGCACGGAGCGGGGTCTGATGCGCCTGATCATGCTGATCCTGATTACCATCACATCGCTCAACATCATCACAGGTGTTGTGATGCTGGTGAAGAACAAGACGCGGGACATTGCGATCCTCCGCACGATTGGCGCGGGCCGGAACGCGGTCATGCGCGTCTTTATCATGATCGGCGCGACGCTCGGCTTCGCAGGCGCAGTAACGGGGCTCCTGCTCGGCGTGTTGATCGTTATCAACATCGATGCAGTAGAAGCCTTCCTCGACTTTGTTACGGGCACGACGCTTTTTCCGGCCGAAGTTTATAAGCTCGATGGCCTGCCAGCAGAGCTCGATTGGCGTGAAGCGATCTTCACGACACTCTGGGCGGTGGCCATGTCGATACTGGTGACGATCTGGCCAGCCCGCGTCGCGGCTCGGATGGACCCTGTTGAAGCACTGAGGTTCGAGTGATGACAGCGGTGCTCGAACTGAAAAATGTCGTTAGGACGTACAAGTCCGGGGCTGGAGTACTCGAAGTGCTGCGCGATGCAAGCATACAGCTCTCGGCAGGTGAGCTTGTCGGGCTCGTCGGTCCCTCCGGTTCTGGCAAGTCTACGCTTCTGCATACGGCAGGGCTCCTGGAAAAACCCGATGGCGGCGAGGTTCTGCTGGAGGGTGAGGACTGCCTGAAGCTATCTGATCGACAGCTTACGGCCCGCCGCCGCCACAAGCTCGGCTTTATCTACCAGTTCCACCATCTGCTTCCGGAGTTCAGCGCAGAAGACAACATTGCTATGCCGCTGATGATTGCGGGTGTGAGCAAGAGCGATGCGAAGTCAAAGGCTCGGTCGCTACTTGGCGAGATGGGCCTTGGAGAACGTGGCCACCACCAGCCGGGGCAGCTGTCCGGTGGGGAGCAGCAGCGCGTCGCCATCGCCCGCGCTCTAGCGAATGATCCGCGCCTCATCATTGCTGACGAACCGACGGGGAATCTCGATCCGGGGACGACCGAGCGGGTCTTTTCCACGCTGATCAAGATGGCGCGCCAGGAGGGAGCAGCGGTTCTGATTGCAACTCACAATATGGCTCTTACACGCCATATGGACCGCGTCCTCACGCTGGAAGACGGAAAGCTTGTGGAGTTTTCCGGTTAAGTCAGGGCTTGGTGTGTGGGGCGCGCGGTGAAGTTTGGGGCAATGTTCTGCCAGATGCCTATGTCTGCTGTCGGCCGCTTTGGATAGGTTAGCTGCATCTTAAACGCCCTAATCCGGACGCTCGGCTAGCGCCGAGTCAGACTGCAGCGCGTTTCTAGCCTTTCTATGGCCTCCCGTATGGTGCCATATTCAATATTCGTCGTGACGGCGCGTCCAGTTCTTGTCTCCCTGTGGCCATCCCTTGGGCGAATCTTCCCAGACCTCCTGGCGTCCGTAGGGAGTCATGTCGAGGTAAGCCCAGTGGCTTCCTAAATGCTCTACGCCGCGCCGATCCGTGTAGTATGTGCGATAAACCTCGTCGTCTTCACGTAGAAAAACGCTAACCACATGATTTTCTCGGTCGTCGATCGTTGCACCGAAGTCGAAATTGAAAGCGCCGTTCAACGAAGAGTACCATGGGAGGGACCATCCCATTCTGTCGCGAAAGTTTAACAATCTTTCCAATGGGGCGCGCGAGATGAGCGCAATTGAAGTATCTCGTGCATTAAGATGGGCCGGGTGAGACATTCCATCTGTGACCCACGAGCAGCCGGGACAGCCCGCCTTCCAGTCAGGTCCGAACATAAAGTGATACACAATGAGTTGTTTTCGACCTTCGAATAGATCGAGCAATGAAGCGTTTCCGCGTTCGCCGGTGAATACGTAGTTCTTATCCACTTTGACCATTGGTAGCCGGCGTCTGAGCGCATTTACCTCATCGCGAGCTCTGGTCAGAGATTTTTCTTTCTCTCGCAGAAGATCAATTTGTTTTTGCCAAATTTCCTGGCTGACAATATCAGGACGTGCCGATTGAACCATGAAATCATCCCTCGTTTGCGTTTTCTTCGACATGGGCTTGAAGCCGCTTGAGGGCACGATCCCAGTGTTCTGACAAAGCGGCCAAATAAGACTGAGCATCAGACAGTGTTTCCGGTTTTAGCCTGTATCGTGTTTCCCTACCCACTCGTTGCGCAGCGACCAGGCCAGCACGCTCAAGTACCTTAAGGTGTTTGGATACAGCTTGTCGCGAAATGGACGTCGGAGCAGCGAGCTCCGATATCCGACGCTCTGCACCATCACTGAGAAGGGTCACCAGATTCAAGCGCGTTTCGTCGCCCAGTGCGGCGAATACATCCGACTCAGCTTGCAACATGGGACGCAATATTCTCCACCTGATCGTTCCAGCCATTTGAGTTTTCACGAAAGGCGGTGGGTGCGTAGTCCGCAGGTAAGCTGGCAAAACCTGTTTCAGTAATCGTCAGTATGGTCGCCTCACCATCCGCCTCCAGTTCGAAAACGACGGTAAGTAAGGGGTCCTCTGTACTATCTCGATCAGCGTTGGGGCCGTAATAGGCTGGCCATGTATATGATAGGCGCTGCAGCGGAACCATATCGATAATTGTCATGTCCCAAATGTCGCCCTGGTAGTCGGGATGAGTGCTCTCGCAATGAACGGTAGTGCCGACTTCAAATGGTCCCGAGGTTTTGGTTCCGAACCATTCGCCGAACTCTTCGGCATCACTTATCGCTCGCCAAACTCGGTCGATGGAGGCTTTCAACACAATTTGTCGTCGAATTTCGTTTTCCATAACGCAACCTTTTGATTGCGCATAGCACGATTAAACATAATGCGCAACTTAATGGTTGCGCGTTATAAATGACACCAAGTGCTAAGCACCGGCGGCGAATAAATGGCTCAAATTCGCCCCACAAAGGATTCTGGGGCTTCTGCAGCAGGTGACCCGAAGCGGACCTAAATTGAGAAGAGAGCTCCTCTGCCACACCCACTGTCACGCAGCCAAGAGTCTCAAGCGTCCTACCAAAACTGTGCACATCAATATCCGCTGACTTCAACCTCTCCGCCAAAACCGGCATACTGCCTCCATGGCGAATCAGACCCCCTTTATCCATCTGGCAGTCCGCTCCAGCTATTCTCTTCTGGAAAGCATGATTACGACAAAGTCGCTGGCGCATTGGACGGTCGAGCACGACATGCCTGCCCTTGCCGTCACGGACCGAAACAATCTTTTTGGGGCTCTGGAGCGCTCAGAAGCGCTGGCAGGTGCCGGTGTTCAGCCGATCATGGCGTGCCTGTTTGATGTGGTTGAAGACGAACACCGGGGCGAGACATCGGCGATACGCCTCTATGCGCAGAACGAGGCTGGGTATCAGCGGCTGATGGAGCTGTCTTCGGCTACTTATCTGGAGGCATCCGATGGCGTGCCAAAGCTCGCGAAAGCCCATCTGTTCGATCGGACGGATGGATTGATCCTGCTGACAGGCGGCGTTGAAGGTCAGGCTGCAAAGCTCTGTGCGAAGGGGAGGCCGGACCTCGCTGCGGAGGAGCTGAAGGCTTATTCAGATGCCTATCCAGGGCGGACCTATGTCGAGCTGACACGCCATGGGACCGATGAGGAGCGCGCCTGCGAGGCCAGCCTGCTCGAGCTTGCGTACGGGAACAATCTGCCCATCGTGGCAACACACGATGCGCGCTTTCTGGATCAGGAACAGGCGCGGTCCCATGATGCACTGATGTGTATCTCCAATGGCGAGTATCTCGGTCAGGAGGATCGCCAGCGCGTTGCCTCATCGCAGTATTTGAAGACGCCGGATGAAATGCGCGCGCTCTTCTCTGATCTTCCGGAAGCTGTTGAGATGACAGCTGAAATCGCCATGCGATGCTCGGTGAAATCGGAAACCCGGGCTCCGATCTTGCCGAATTTTTCCGGCGATGAAGGGCGAAACGAGATCGACGAATTGCGAGCCCAGTCAAAGGCGGGGCTAGAAAGCCGTCTCGATGCGGCAGACAAGCTCTACGCCGACAGGGATGTCTATTTTGAGCGGCTTGATTATGAACTCGGCATCATCGAGCGGATGGGGTTCCCCGGCTACTTCCTGATCGTGTCGGACTTTATCAAATGGGCGAAAGAGCAGGGCATTCCGGTCGGGCCGGGCAGGGGCTCCGGTGCGGGATCGGTGGTGGCGTGGGCGCTGCTGATCACCGATCTCGACCCTCTTCGCTTCGACCTTCTGTTTGAGCGCTTCCTCAATCCGGAACGGGTCTCGATGCCGGACTTCGACGTTGACTTCTGTCAGGAGCGCCGCGGCGAGGTTATCCGTTATGTGCGAGACAAGTATGGTGCTGATTCCGTTGCCATGATCATCACCTTCGGAACGCTTCAGGCAAAGGCCGTGGTGCGTGATGTCGGCCGGGTTAAACAGATGCCTTATGGCCAGGTCGACCGGCTCGCAAAGCTGATCCCGTTCAATCCGGCCAACCCTCCAAAGCTTGCCGATGCCATCGCAGACGAACCAAAGTTTCAGGAGGAAAAGGAAAAAGATCCGCAAGTCGGGGAACTTCTTGATACGGCGCTGGAGCTTGAGGGGCTTTACAGAAATGCGGGCACCCACGCAGCGGGCGTGGTGATTGCAGACCGTCCGCTGACGGAGCTTGTGCCGCTATTCTATGATCCGCGATCGGATCTTCCTGCCAGCCAATTCAATATGAAATGGGCTGAGACGGCCGGGCTCGTAAAATTCGACTTCCTTGGTCTGAAGACGCTCACTGTGATCGAGCGGGCGCTCGGCTTTATCCGGCGGGACGGGCGGGATGTCGGTCCGGCCTGGCAAAGCCTCGATGATCCTGAGACCTATGAGCTGATGGCGTCGGGCGAAACGCTCGGTGTGTTCCAGCTGGAAGGACAGGGCATGCGTGACACGCTGCGCCGCGTGAAGCCCGGCAATATCGAAGACGTCATCGCGATAATATCGCTTTATCGTCCGGGCCCGATGGATAATATTCCGGTCTTTTGTGACGGTAAGGAAGATCCGGCGAAGATCCGCTATCAGCATGCCGACCTGAAACCGATCCTTGAGGCGACCTACGGCGTGCCCGTCTATCAGGAGCAGGTGATGCGGATGGCGCAGGAGCTTGCGGGCTACTCGCTTGGCGAAGCTGACCTTCTCCGCCGGGCCATGGGCAAAAAGAAGAAAGAAGAAATGGACAAGCAGCGCGCCCGTTTTGTGGAGGGCTGCGCAGCACGTGAAAATAGCATCGATGCTCAGCTTGCGAACGAAATCTTCGACACGATGGCGAAGTTTGCCGGTTATGGTTTCAACAAATCACACGCGGCGGCCTATGCGCTGATCGGCTATCAGACCGGCTATTTGAAGCGCCATTTCCCGGTAGAGTTTCTTGCCGCGTCCATGAGCCTTGACCTTCACAATACGGATAAACTCGCTGCTTTCTTCATGGAGGCGAAGCGGCTTGGCGTGCCGGTTATTGCTCCGGATGTGAACAATTCGACGGCGGACTTTGATGTGCGGCACGGAAGCGTTGTTTACGCGCTAGGCGCACTGAAAGGTGTTGGGCTTGAGGCCATGAAGCACCTGGTCGAGGAGCGCGAAAAATCCGGGCTGTATAAGGATCTTCATGATCTGGCAGAGCGGGTTGATCCCAAGCATCTTAACAAGAAGGCTTTCGAGCAATTGTCGAAAGCCGGCGCGTTTGTCGCCCTCGAGCCCAACCGTGCCAAGGCGCTTGCTGCATCGCCAATGCTGGCGGCCATGGCGGCAAGTGCCGCTGAGGACCGTGCTGGAGGTCAGGGCGGTCTGTTCGGCGACGCGGAGCCTGCGATCCGGGCGGCGTTGCCAACGCGCCCGGCCTGGAATCAACAGGATCAGCTGGACGAGGAGTTTAACGCCGTAGGCTTTTATCTCTCCGGTCACCCCCTCGATGATGTTCTGCAGAATGTTGACCGATCTCGTTTGACGCTCGTTTCCGAGGTTGGCGACAAGGCGGAAGACCGCAAGGTTCTTGAAATGGTCGGGGTTGTGCGGGCTCGCGTGGAGAAACCCGCTCGGTCGGGCGGTAAGTTCGCTTTTCTGAAGATCTCTGATCCGTCGGGTGAGGTCGAGATGATGGTGATGCCGGAACTGCTGGGCGATGTCAGGGATCGTCTGGAGCCCGGTTCATCTGTTTCCATTAGCGTTGAGGTGCGCAAGCGGGATGAAGAAATACGATTGTCGCTCGCCCGAGTCATTCCTCTCGAAGAGGCTCGGCTACGCACACAGGGCAAGACCCTTCGCGTGCGCCTCGGCCATGGAGCCGAGCCTGCTGCCCTTGCCGGGGTCATGAAAGCCATGGAGAGCGCTCCCGGCAGTGAGCGCGGCAGCGTAATCATAGACGTGCCTATAGGTGAAGGGCGCGTGGCCGAGCTGATGCTGCCATCGACCTATCCAGTGGGTATCAAGGCGATCAGGGCTATTAAGAGCGCTGCCGGCGTCGAGATGGTTCAAGCGGCCTAGCCCTCAGATTCAATTTTTTCGTTTTGGAAAGTAATGGGCCGCAAGGCGCTCGGATATCCGTTGGCCGCGGGAGGCATACTGCGCCTCGGCGTTAGCTGTAGCACCATCACAACTGCGCGCGAGCCGCTGTTCCTGCTGGTACCCTCTGTTGAACGCATCCACCATGCTGGCTCGAATTCCGGACCGATTCGGTGCTTCAAGACCGAGGAGCTGCTGCATATAGCTGCGCCAGAACTGGTCGTCGACACCATTGCAGACAACACGCAGCGCATGGGCCGAGCCCATAATCTCAGATAGAGCCACGAGATCGCGCATGTAGTTCTGGTCGCGCGTCGGAAGGTCTTGTCCTGCTCGAGAGGATTGGGCATGGACAGGGCCGATCAAACATAGAGCAAGCGCTGCGCTCACAAGTCCGCGCCGGAGATAGCCATGCACACGCTTTTGATTCATGAGGGCACATTCGCCCGACTTTCAGATCAGCTCAAGGCACGCGCCTCACATGTCAGAACGGTCATACTTGGCAATGATGGTGCTTTCAGAACTGCCGAAGGCGATGCAGTTGAGGGAAGGGCTAACCCGCAGATCGGCTATGGTACACCAGATGTCTGGTTCACGAAAATTGCGCCAGCATTCGTAAAAGAGTTTCTCGAAACGGAGAGCCTTGAATGGTTCCAGTCGAGCGCTGCTGGCACGGAGCACCCGATATTGCGGGCTATCGGGCAGAAAGCGAAACACTACACGAATTCCCACGCCCAGTCAGAGGCTATTGCCGAATGGGTGCTCTGGGCCGGTTTTGATTGGCTTCAAGATGGTCCTGCCCGCCGGGCTGCGCAGATCGACAAGCGATGGGACCGTCTGGAATTCCGGGAAATGGGCGGCACGCGCTGGATTGTTGTCGGATTCGGAGCCATTGGCCGGGAGACGGCGAAGCGTCTTCGCTTGCTGGGTGCCCATGTGACGGGTGTTCGCCGCACTGTGGGGGCGCATCCCGATGCCGATGACATGATTACTCCCGATCAGCTCAAAGCTACGCTGCCCAATGCCGATGCCGTACTTCTTTGCTGCCCCTTGACCGATGAGACCGAAGGCATGGCCGATGCGTCCTTCTTTAAAGCAATGAAGCCTGATTCCCTGTTTCTGAACGTTGGCCGGGGCAAACTTGTTGATGAGAATGCGCTGCTTGATGGCCTTGAGCAGGGGCGACCGCAATATGCTGCCCTCGATGTCACGGAAGTTGAGCCTCTGCCGCATGACAGCCCAATCTGGCATCATCCCGCTATCACGCTGACAGCCCATATCTCAGCGAACACTATGGGGTCTGCTTATCGTACTGACCGGATTTTCCTCGAGAATCTCGACCGCTTCCTTGCTGGAGACGCGCTGATAAACCTCATTCCGAACGTCGAGTTCCTTGCGCCAGTTTAAGGTCTACGGCGTTAAAGCCCTCGACTTGCCCCACTTTTGGCGCCATTGAGGAGCTTGTAGAGTTAAGAACTTGTTTAGTATTGGCGTAACCGTCGACGGAAGGATCATATCTCATGATCAGAACAAGCTTAACCGTAGCTGTGGCTGGACTGGCAATCGCGTCTTTAGCGAATGCTCAGACGGCGAATAAAAGCGAAGCTCAAGAACGTGACGAGCAACCCGTGCTGGCAGTTGATGACCCCGAGAAGGGCGAAATCGAAGTTTCGCTAGCTGAAGGAGCGGCAGAAGCCGAAATCGTATCTCCTGAAGAAATGGTCGCTGAGGCAGAAGTGTCCGTGGCCATGGAAAAGGACATGACAGGCGATATGGCTGCAATGCCTGATATCGCCGAAGACCCAGAGTGGTAGAGGCACTCTGGTAAACGCACCGATATATATTGGTTTCTGAACAAGCCGTTTTCCGGCATAGCTTTTTGTTGCAGGTTTAGAGATCCGGTGCCGAACCGAAACAAACAATCAGATTTTCAACGAAAATGGGGAAACAAGAAATGAAATATCTTGCATTTACAGCAATCGCAGCACTGGCCCTTGCGGCATGTGGCGGCGAGACGGTCGAAACAGAAGCTGCTCCGGCAACAGCCGCAGACATCGCCGAGTCGGTGACTGAAACGGCCGATGATGCCGTTGAAGCAGTTTCTGAAGCTGCAGATGATGCGGCAACTGCGGCGAGCGATGTTGCAGAAGACGCAGCCGAAGCACTCGAAGAGACCGTCGACAATGCCTCCGATGTGATCGAAGACGCAGTCGATGCGGTCGAGGAAGAACTGGAAGAAGGCCGCGGCAGCTAGAGCTGGCGGTACTGAAACGTATTAAAGGCCATCCGAAAGGATGGCCTTTTTCGTATCTAATAATTAGCCGTTGCTAAAAAATAGCATAGCCACCATCGATGACGAACGTATCCCCTGAATGGTAGGCCGATGCGTCAGACGCGAGATAGACTGCCACGCCGCCAAAGTCGGTCGGTGTCCCCCATCGCCTCGCCGGGACTCTGGAAATCACCTTTTGCGTGAACACGTCACTGTCCTGTGCCATCGCGGTCATGTCGGTTGCAATCCATCCCGGTAGAATAGCGTTGGCCCGGATGCCATACCTCGCATGCTCTACGGCGATGCCTTTCAGCATTGAAATCAGCCCGCCTTTCGTCGCTGCATAAGCCTGGTTGCGGCCGGCTCCCTCAATCGCGGCGAGCGATGCCACGCCGACAATAGATCCACCCGGATCACCGGCCTCGGCCCGCTTGATCATGGACTTCACGGCCTCTCGCATCGTCCAAAACGCTCCCTCCATATTCACCGACATGTTGAACCGCCAGGTTTCAGTGGTCATTTCCGAGAAGGAACTCGCGGGCCGACCAATACCTGCATTGGCAAAGCAACTGTCGATCCGGCCAAAGTCCGCTTCGGTTTCCGCCATGGCTTCAATCACAGCTGTTTCATCCGCAACATCGACAGACCATGCCTTGACGGTGCCGTCTCCGAGCGTGTCGATCTTAGACACGGCGGCGTCATTCTGCTCGCTGCGCCGGCCCCAGATCGCCACATTCGCCCCGGCAGATGCCACAGCCTCAGCCATTCCAAGCCCGATACCTGCGTTTCCGCCAGTCACCAGAACTGTGCGGCCCGAAAGATCAAAAGGGGTAAAACCCATACTACTATCCATAATTTCTAGTGTTTTTTGTGGTGTCCGAATGGACAGTGAAATTTGCTCTGCCAATCGCAATGAGGTCAAGCCGATTAACGTTTGTTCAGTATTCTGAATTCAATTCGTTTTTACTCTGCAATTTGATGACTGGTTTCAGCGATCGCCCCTGATTCCGTGTGGCGATAGCAATCAGATTTTGTCAAAAAAGCGAACATTTTCTGATGAATAGCCACAAAGTAAGCTGATCTGTTGCAAGAACAGCGCGGCTTTAACCAAAATCGGTAAATTGGCCTTCGAAGATCCAAATCTAGGCTCGCCAAGGCTTACAAAAGTTTCTAATCTAGAATCAGGCGCAGATCGGTGCGCCATTTGCTTCCTTAAACTGCGCGGCATGGTGTTGGGCAGTGTAACAAGGGGATGGGTATGAAAAAATATTTACTAAGTGCGAGCGCAGTCGCCGTTTTGGCATCAAGCGGTGGTCTCGCTGTCGCCCAGGACGATCCCGAGGGATGGTATGTCCGCGGTGACTTCATTTTCTCGCCGGATGGCGTTCTCGATTATGATGCTGCCACAGCTGCTGTTGGAGCTTTGGGAGAGCAGGCCGGTATCGATGATACCTTTGGTGGCCGTATCGGTGCCGGATACGATTTCGGTTTGCTCCGCCTTGAAGCGACCGGTGGGTATCGCGCTGGCGATGCAGATCCAGCTGACGCTTTCGTCGGAATTCCGGAAACGGCACTCGGGCCTGTAACTCTGACCGAAGATATCGGGAACGATCAACAGGTCTGGGAAGGGATGGTAAATCTCATTCTCGACGTACCGGTTGAGGGCCGTATCCAGCCTTATCTTGGTGGTGGTATTGGGATTGCGCGCGTCAAAGCAGTGGTCGCCAATCTGGCGGCAAACGCTGGTACGGCAGATCAGCTCACCGTGAATAGGATCTCCGACGATGATACGAGCTTTGCTTATCAGGCGCTTGCCGGCGTGGGCATTGATCTGACTCGCAATCTCGTTCTTGATCTCGGTTATCATTATTTCAACGTGGACGATCTGGATTTCGAAGGTGGTAATGCCTTTGGTGGAACGATCCCGTATACAGGCGACTACGAGTCTCATAATTTCTCGGTAGGTCTGCGGTACACATTCGCGGCACCTCCGCCGCCACCTCCACCACCTCCGCCGCCGCCACCTCCTCCCCCACCACCACCTCCTCCTCCGCCACCTCCGCCACCGCCTCCACCGGTGGAGCAGGTCGCTCCGACGCTGGCTGAGTGCTCGACGCTTAATCAGCAGTTCGTTGTGTACTTTGAGTGGGATCAGGCTGATCTGACCAGTGCGGCCACAGCAGTGATTGATGAAGCGGTATCAAATATCACCGCACGAACTGATTGCGGCGTTGGTTCGGTATCGATCGTTGGGCACACCGATGCCTCGGGTGCTGCTACTTATAACCAGCGTCTCTCGGCACGACGCGCATCCGTAGTGAGCGACGCCCTCGTCTCACGCGGTGTCGATGTCAACTCGATCACGACCGATAGCAAAGGTGAGTCAGAGCTTGCCCGTGCGACCCGTGATGGTGTTCGTGAGCCGCTCAACCGCAGATCTGAAGTGACGATTTTTGTTCGCTAAACCTGCGAAAGTCTAAATGGGGAGAGGCCCGGCGGTATGCCGGGCCTTTTCTTTTGGGCGGCCTACAAGGCTTGCGTCGTTTCTAATCCCGTGAAACACGGGGAACCATGGATTCATTAGAAGAATTGAGCCGCGAAGATCGCGATGCCATTGAACGGCTGAATGATCGCCAGAGCGAGATGGTTCGCCAGACTGTGTCCTGGGCGGAGATCAATACCGGCAGTTTTAACACTTCTGGATTAAACACGCTTGCACCCCATATCGCGGATGCCTTTAGTCGGCTTGACGCCGATATTCAGCTTCAGAAAACCACCCCCTTTCAAACCGTGGCTGATACTGGGGACGTGATTGAGGTTCAGACCGGTCCGATCCTTAGAGCCGAGGCGCGTACCGGCGCGCCCGTTCAAGTGGTTATGAGTGGCCACTACGACACTGTTTTTCCTGTTGATTCGGACTTTCAAACTATTACCGATCTTGGCGATGGTCGCCTCAACGGACCCGGCCTTGCGGATATGAAGGGTGGTCTATGCCTCATGCTGGAAGCGCTCAATGCCTTTGAGGCAGGCCCTTTCAAAGATCGGCTTGGCTACAAGATCGTCATTACCCCGGATGAAGAGATTGGCAATTTCGCCAGTGCCGCCGCGCTTGAAAGCGTCGCTTCCTCTGGCGCTCAAATCGGAATGACCTACGAGCCGTGCATGGAAAATGGCGCTATGAGCGGCGGTCGAAAAGGGTCTGCCGTTTTCGACGTGGTTTTGCGTGGAAAAGCGGCCCATGCCGGCCGTGCACATGGTGAAGGACGAAGCGCCATTGCAGCTGCTGCAGAGTTCGTCGCTGCTTTGGAGGGCCTGAATGGGCAGCGCGAGGGGGTCACCTTCAACACGGGTAAAATTGACGGTGGCAGTGCCGTAAACATTGTCCCGGATCTTGCTATTGTTCGCTTTGGTGCACGGGCACCCGATGCTGATGCGGCGGCTTGGGCAACCGCTGAAGTTGACCGGCTGGCGACAGCCGCAGGCCGCCGTGATGGCATCAGTGTTCATCGCCATGGCGGTTTCTATCGCCCTCCAAAGCCGCGAAACTCGGCCCAGCAGGCGCTATTTGATGCTGTTGCCGGAACAGGCCGCGCGCTCGGCCTGGATCTGGAGTTCATTGATACGGGCGGGGTATGCGAAGGAAACAACATCTTTGCCGCCGGCGTCCCGAATGTCGATACGCTGGGTGTCCATGGCGGTCGTATTCACTCTGATGAGGAATATGTTCGTGTGGAGAGCTTCTCTGTGCGCGCATCGCTTTCCGCACTCCTTCTCAACCGTCTTGCCGATGGGCGCATAGATGCCGCAAGAATTAAGGCCTTGATGCCATGACGCAATATGTCATGCGGCCATCGCGTCTTGACGATCTTGACGCGCTCATAGAGCTCGCTGAACTTTCCGGTCCCGGTTTTACCAGCCTTCCGGTGGACCAGGCACGGCTGACTGAACGGCTTGAGAACTCCCTGAAGGCCTTTTCAGGACAGCTCGACGAACCTCAGTATGGCAAGTATCTGATGATGATGGAGCATAGGCCAAGTGGCGAGGTCGCCGGGTGCGCCGCGGTGAAAGCTGGTACAGGGATCCACGAGCCCTTCTTTAATTACCGCATCATAACAATTGCCCAAACCAGCCAAGCTGCTGGCAAACGTTACGATATGGATGTCCTTGTACTGACGAATGAGTTCGTCGGATATACGGAAGTGGGCACCTTGTTCCTGAAAGCCGAGCATCGGGGCAGTGGCATTGGCCGTATGGCTGCGCAATCGCGATATCTTCTTATGGCGACTGATGAAACGCGCTTTGGCGAGAAAGTGCTCGCCGAGTTGCGCGGCGTCATCGATGAAGATGGACGTACGCCTTTTTGGGAATGCCTCGGCAAGCATTTCTTTAAGATGACATTTCGCGAGGCAGATCATCTGAGCGCCGTTTCCGACAATCAGTTCATACTCGATCTTATGCCAAAGTACCCTGTTTATATTGATCTTTTGCCGCCCGAGGCTGCTGCGGTGATCGGTCGGTGCCACGCCGACGGGGTCGGCGCGATGAAGCTGCTCGAATGGGAAGGATTTCGATTTGAACGCACCGTTGATATCTTCGATGGTGGCCCCATGGTAGCTTGCGCGCGCGAGCACATTCGCACCATTCGCGAAAGTCGGCGCGTTACTGTTCGTGCAGGCACAATTGACGAGCCTACCACAGGGATGATCTCCAACGATCGACTTGAGGACTTCCGGTGCATGAAATTGGAGGGGCAATTGATGAATGAGGATGAGATTATTCTGTCTACGGACATACTGGAAACATTAAGATTGAACCCTGGAGATCGGGCGCGGATGTGGGTGCGCACATGACGGGAAGAGATGCTTATATAGACGGTCAATGGCGAGCCGGTACGGGTGAAGCTTTTTCGAAGACATGCCCGGCCACGGGCGATGTGTCCTGGTTCGGCCGCGCAGTTCAGAAGGACGATGTGGAGCGCGCCGTTTCTGCGGCGAGAATGGCCTTTACCGATTGGGCATGCTGTCCGCAGGTTGAACGCACTGGTATACTTGAGAAATATGCCAGCGCCATAGAGGCGCGGCGGGAAGCGATTGCGCAGGCGATCAGCCGCGACATGGGCAAGGCGCTTTGGGAGTCGAACGCCGAAGTCGGTGCAATGGTCGGCAAAGTGGCGATATCGATCCGAGCCCAGACTGAGCGTGCTGGATCGAACACGTCTGAGGCGGCATTCGGTGAAGTCAGCCTTGCGCATAAGCCTCATGGTGTGATGGCGGTTTTCGGACCGTTCAATTTTCCGGGTCATCTGCCAAATGGACATATTGTTCCGGCTCTGCTGGCTGGCAACACATGCGTGTTCAAACCGTCTGAGCTCGCACCATCGGTTGCGGAGCTTATGGTGGAGGCTTTCGAGGAGGCGGGCCTTCCCAAAGGTTGTCTGAACACTGTCCATGGCGGCAGGGAGACAGGGGCTGCTCTGCTCGAAGCGGATATAGACGGTTTGCTTTTTACTGGCTCAGCGCAGACGGGGCTTTTCTTTCACCGCCATTTTGCAGGTCGCCCAGAGGTTATTCTAGCTTTGGAGATGGGGGGCAATAATCCACTCATCATCTGGGATGGAGACGTTGACGCAGCAGCGGATATTGCGGCGCAATCAGCGTTTTTTACCACAGGGCAAAGGTGCTCTTGCGCCCGTCGGCTGATCCTTCCCGAGGGCGAGTTCGGCGATGCGGTCGCAGAGGTCGTGACAGAAAGAGCGAAAGCTCTCAGTATCGGCGCATGGGGTGAAGATGATATCTTTATGGGGCCGCTTGTGTCTGAACAGGCTGCTCAAAATGCAGTCGACTTTCAGATGATGCTGTCGAAAGCTGGCGGGAAATCAATGCGCCGTTTGAAGCGGATGGATCGGGGAGGGGGTTTCGTCACAGCTGGTGTGATCGATGTTACGGGTGCGACAAATATTCCCGATGAAGAGCTGTTCGGGCCGCTTCTGCAGATTTACCGTGTGCCGAGTTTCGATGCCGCCATCGAACGGGCAAATGCCACAAAATATGGCCTATCGGCGGGCCTTGTCTCCGATGATGACGATCTTTGGCGGGAAGCCCGTCTTCGGATGCGGGCGGGTATCCTCAATCGTAACCGGCCGACGGCGGGAGCCAGCGGGGCTATGCCATTTGGTGGACCAGGGCACTCCGGCAATTTCCGTCCGGGGGCGTACTATGCGGCTGACTATTGTGCATGGCCACAGGCGAGCCAGATCGCGCCGAAGGCAGAGCGGCTCTCCGCACAGGGATTTCCGAAATGAGCAAAGCATGGGAGGTCAATTTCGATGGATTGATCGGGCCTAGCCACAATTATGGCGGCCTGTCGGATGGCAACCTCGCCAGTGCGAACAATGCCGGAGATGTATCCCGACCGCGTGAGGCGGCGCTCCAGGGGCTTGAGAAAATGCGTCTTCTTTTTCAGGCGGGTCTTAAGCAAGCTGTGTTGCCGCCACTCGCCCGGCCAAACCTTGACTTCCTGGAAGCGTGCGGGTTTGGCACGGGTCCAGACGGAATTTCCAATGCGGCCAAGGCCGGACCTGCGATCCTGAAAACAGCTTACTCGGCGAGCAATATGTGGACGGCGAACGCAACAACAGTGTCGCCCTCTGTCGATACCAAGGATGGTCAACTCCACCTTACTGCGGCGAACCTTTCTACCATGTTGCACCGCAGCCATGAGCACCCCGATACGGAGCGATCTCTGGTTTCTATTTTCGGAGACAATGCTGCTGAGGTGCATGCCGCTCTGCCATCCCATCCCGATTTCGCCGACGAGGGCGCGGCCAATCATGTTCGCCTCTGTTCAGAACACGGAGCCCAAGGCGTCGAGCTGTTCGTTTACGGACGGGAAGCCGGAGAGAGCACGACCGGTTTCCCCGCGCGCCAGACTAAGCTCGCCTCTGAATGCATCGCCCGGTCCCATGGTCTCCGCCCTGAACGTACCGTTTTCGTCCGGCAAGCCCGGAAGGCTATTCAGGCCGGCGCCTTCCATAATGACGTCGTCTGTGTCGGGACGTTGGACACTCTATTCTTCCACGAATTCGCCTTCGAGGAGACGGAGGCAACGCTTGAGGACATCCGCCGAGCCGCGGACGGCCTTTTCGAGTTGAAGCCTGTTATGGTGCGGGATGAAGAAGTGCCGCTCGCCGACGCCATCTCGTCCTATCTCTTCAATTCGCAGCTCCTCCAGTGGCCGGGCGAGGATCGCCTCGTGCTGCTCGCGCCAACGGAGACCCGCGATACGCCGTCCACGGCGCGCTATTGTGAGCGCCTTGTTGAGGGGAATGGCCCGATTGGCCGTGTTCAATATGTCGATGTGCGGCAGTCCATGCGCAATGGTGGCGGCCCCGCTTGCCTTCGCCTGCGGGTTGTCATGACCGAGGAGGAAATGGCTTCGGCCCATCAGGGTGTATTCCTTGACGACGCCAAGATCGACGCGCTTCAGGATGTGGTTCGCCGCACTTACAGAGAAGAGCTTGTTCCGGCTGACCTCGCCGATCCTGCTTTTGCCGAAGAGTGCCGTATTGCTCGTGAGGGCTTGCTAAAGGTACTCGATCTTACTGGTCTGGCTTAGCGGTCCGGTCTTCAAGCATCAGCGACGCGGCCACCGGCCTCAAAATAGGCCTGGGTTCCCTTGAAGATGACATGGTCGGCGTCGACGATATCGCCGGGCTTGTTGGTGAACACGCCGTCGAGATCCTCGTATAGCGGCGCGAAGTCGGTATCGACCGTCGCGTCGAAAAGCTGCTTATAGCTATCGATCACGAAATAGGTCTGCTGGAAATCATCAATCCGATAGTCCGTGGCCATGACGCGGGTCAGGTCGAACCCGATGCGATTGGGAGAGGGCGCTTCCAAAGCGAAAATGCTCTCCGTCCGTGAGGATACAATTCCGGCCCCATAGATCCGCATCCCATCCGGCGTATTTATCAAGCCGAACTCCACCGTATACCAATAAAGTGCCGCCAAATTCTTCAGACCGCCATATTTGAGCGAGCGTAAACCGCCCTTGCCATAGGCTTCCATGTAGTCAGCGAAAACTGGGTTGGTGAGCATGGGCACGTGGCCGAAAATGTCGTGGAAGACGTCCGGCTCTTCCAGATAATCAAGCTCTTCACGCTTGCGGATGAAATTGCCTGATGGAAACCGGCGATTGGCCAGGTGCTCGAAGAAAACCTCGTCTGGTATCAGGCCTGGAACGGGGACGACCCGCCAGCCAGTCAGGGCTTCAAGCTCACCGGACATCTTTTCAAAGTCCGGAATGCCGCCTTTGTGAAGGTCGAGTGCTTCAAGTCCGTTCAGAAACTCATCTGCTGCCCGCCCGGGCAACACCTCCATCTGCCGCTTATAGAGCAGGTCCCACACCGCATGTTCATCCGTTGTATAGGCCGACCAGTTCTGGGGAATAACATAGTCTTTTCCGTGGGGAGGCGTGGTCGTTTCCTGCGATGTCATGGTGATTCATCTCCGTCTGAAGCGGGTTGAATGGCAGATAGTTTCATTTGAAACTTTCTTCAAAATGCGCCAGAAAACCTGAAAATGCAAGGGATCGACGATCAATCCTGTTTGAACGCGGTAAAATGGAAGGGGCAATGATGATGAAACTTTACTCTTACTGGCGGTCGTCTGCGGCCTATCGGGTTCGCATCGCTCTGGCGTTGAAAGCGTGCGAGTATGAGACGCATCCAGTGAACATCGCGCCGGGCGCAAGTGAGCAACTGGAGGACAGGTTTAGGGGGGTGAACGCGCAAATGCGGGTACCAGTGCTGGAAGTGGGTGGTGTCCGGATGATCCAGTCTATGGCGATACTGAACTGGCTTGAGGAGACTTATCCCGATCCATCCTTGTTGCCCGGTAACGCTGAGCAACGCCAGCGCATCCGTGCCTTTGCCGATGTTATCGCCTGCGACATCCACCCCCTGAATAATCTCTCAGTGCTCAAAACGCTGAGACAGGACTTCAATGGGGATGATGATCGCGTTTCCGCCTGGTATTCAGACTGGATTCACCGCGGGTTTCGCGCGCTTGAGGCCATGGCAGTAGAGAGCATCGGTGGTGACTATGTCTTTGGCAATCAACCGACTATGGCGGAGATTTGTCTAATCCCTCAAATGCACAATGCCCATAGATTTAATGTGGATCTTTACGACTTTCCGCGATTGCAGGAAATTGAAGCTGTCTGCCTGAACCATCCGGCTTTTAATGCTGCTCTACCTAAAAATCAGCCGGACGCGACCTAGCGCTGTTCGTTTTCTAATTGGATATTCGCTGCTTCAGTTCGTACCCGCCATCACGAATTTCAAAAAAGTCCGGAATTTCGGGGTGTCCAACTGGGTCGGGATTTTCGTCTACAAGTAAATTCTGCTCGGAGACATAGGCTATGTAGTGTGTCTTATCGTTCTCGGCGAACAGATGGTAGTACGGCTGGTCGCGGTGCGGGCGCACCTCTTCGGGGATCGAGTTGTACCATTCCTCCGAGTTTGAATAGGTAGGATCAACATCGAAAATCACCCCGCGAAAGGGGAACATGCGGTGCCGAACAACCTGGCCAATCTGGAACTTGGCCTCGCGAATCTCCCTTGCGATAGCAGGCGTATTTTCGGAAGGCTCCGATTGGACGACGGGTGTGGTTTCCACCTCTTCCTCAGTGCTGGAAGAAAACGACTTGAATAGCCTGCTAAACCTATTTCGCCCTTCGGTCATTTTGATGCCTTGTGCTAAGGAGGGACCAACGCATATCAGATTGGGCTTGGAAATGCCTAGAGCAAATGCGCAGCGCAGTCCAAATGGGCGGGCGCAGCGCCATAAGAATAAGCCAAAGCTATACGCTGCGGTGGACTTGGGGACGAATAATTGCAGGTTACTCATCGCCCGCAGGAGTGGCGATGGCTTCCACGTGGTTGATTCGCATTCCCAGATCGCTCGGCTTGGTGAAGGTTTGGTCACGACCGGCGAACTTTCGCCGGATGCTATAAATCGCGCGCTCGATGCACTCAAAAATATCAAGCGAAAGCTGCGCCATCACAGGGTAGGTCATGTGCGCTGCATCGCCACCGAAGCCTGCCGGAAGGCAAAAAATGGCGACGCCTTTGTCGAGCGGGTCCGTCGGGAAACGGGCCTGACATTCAAGATCATTCGCCCGTTGGAAGAGGTTCGTCTCGCCGCCGTCGGTTGCCATGACCTAATCGATAACGCGGCCGACCTTGTGATGGTGCTCGATATTGGCGGCGGCTCAACTGAGATTTCCTTCCTCGATGCCACAGCGCTGAATGGAGACATGGTCAAATCGCTGGTTGAACGGGTGCCGATAAAGGCATGGGAATCGTTCCCTCTTGGCGTCGTTACATTGACCGAAGCATTCGATGAGCACCCCGAGAATTTGGCCTTTCCTCTAATGCTCGAAAAGGCGCGCGAAACCTTTGGCGAATGGTCCAAGGGGGTGATGATGTCCGATGCCATGACGAGCGAAAATGCCAGGATGATCGGCACTTCCGGTACGGTGACGTGTCTCGCCGGTGTTCATAAGGGATTGTCGAAATACAGGCGAAGTGACATCGACGGTGTCGCGATGGCTCCCGATGAAGTGCTCGCCGTGATCGAGAAACTCAAAATGGCGGGCGTGAAGGGCCGGGCCGGAATGCCGACAATTGGCCGTGAGAGGGCGGGGCTCATGTTGTCCGGCTGTGCGATACTTCAGGCTGCGATGGAGATCTGGCCTGCCGCGGAGCTGCGGGTTGCTGATCGAGGGCTGCGCGAGGGCCTGCTCCTATCTATGATGCATCAGAAGCGGCCAAGCAAAAGGCGAAGGGTGCGGGGCGCGACTGGCGAGAACGGCGGGGGTCATAACGGGGCAGCGAGGGAAGAGGGGTCCGTCTGATGGCAGATGATGGAAAACGGCGCTGGAAGGGACCCGGTCAATCGTCCAAGAAATCATCTGGACGGCGCCTCGGTGAGCGCAAGGTGAAGGCCTACAATGCTCAGTCTGAGAGCTCAAAGCGCTGGATCGAGCGCCAGCTCAGCGATCCTTATGTGCAGAAAGCAAAGAAGGATGGTTATCGCGCCCGGGCAGCTTACAAGCTAAAGGAAATAGACGAAAAGGCATCTCTGCTGCGATCCGGCATTTCGGTCGTTGATCTCGGCTGCGCCCCAGGAGGCTGGCTGCAAGTGCTGCTGGAGACGAAAGCTGCCGAAATTGTGGGAATTGATCTGCTGCCGGTGGAGCCTTTGCCCGGCGTGCATATTGTTGAAGGCGATATTGAGAATGCCGATGATGTCGGTGCGCTTTTGTCTGGGCTTACGCGGAAGCCGGACCTTGTTCTTTCCGACATGGCCGCAAACACGACAGGGCATCGCCAGACAGACCATTTGCGGACATCTGCCTTGGCCGACCTTGCCCTCGACTTTGCCGAGACGCATTTGATAATCGGGGGCGCGTTTTGCGCCAAGGTGTTTCAGGGCGGCGCAACCGCCGACATGCTCGAAAGACTGAAACGCGATTTTCAGACCGTGAAGCACATCAAGCCTGCTGCCAGCAGGGCAGGCTCCCCAGAAATCTATGTTGTGGCGAAAGGCTTTAAGAAGAAAGTACTGCAGTGAGTAACAGACCGGACAAATGGCATACAAATTGCTCCGTATGAGCTCGTAAAATTCGTTCATAGACAGACAGGCCTTTACCTGAAGGATCTCGAAAATGATTCCAGTTGCGAAACGTATTGTTGTTACCGGTGGTGCCGGGTTTGTTGGGTCACATTTGTGCGACAGTCTGCTGGAACGCGGCGATGAGGTTATCTGCATTGATAACTTCTACACAGGTGCGAAGAATAATATTTTGCATCACCGCGACCATCCCAGATTTGAGGTCAAACGTCACGATGTAACATTTCCGCTCTATATAGAAGCGGACGAAATTTTTCATTTGGCCTGCCCTGCAGCTCCAATTCACTATCAAAAAGATCCCGTTCAAACTCTAAAAACATCTGTACACGGCTCAATAAATGTTCTTGGTCTTGCCAAACGACTGAAGGCCAGAACGTTGCAGGCCTCCACTTCTGAAGTGTATGGCGATCCCGATGTTCATCCCCAGACGGAGGAATATTGGGGTAATGTAAATCCGATCGGAATTCGATCCTGCTATGATGAAGGCAAGCGTGCTGCTGAAACGCTCTTCTTTGACTATCACCGGCAACATGGGTTGGAGATCAAGGTTGCAAGGATATTCAATACATACGGCCCTCGAATGCACGTCAATGATGGCCGGGTTGTATCGAATTTCATTCTTCAGGCGCTAATGGGCAAACCGATCACACTCTACGGTGACGGTGAACAGACGCGATCATTCTGCTACGTTGATGATCTTGTCCGAGGTCTGATTTCCTTGATGGACAGCTCGCCTGAATTCACCGGACCTGTAAATCTCGGCAACCCCACAGAAATGACTATTCGCCAGCTTGCAGAGACGATTATCGATCTGACCGGTTCCTCATCAAAACTAGAATTCAAGCCGCTCCCATCGGACGATCCAAAGCAGAGACGCCCTGACATCACAAAGGCGGCAGAGGCTCTCCAATGGGAACCCCAAGTTTCACTGAATGAAGGTCTGAGCAAAACCATTGCCTATTTTGATCAGCTGCTTGCTCGTCAAAAATGATACTGCTTGGACATATCGTATAGATTGCTCCATATGTTCCAGATGCCAAAACCGGATCGGCAAAACTTGAAAATAGCAGTTCTAAAGGACCGCTATCAAAGCAGTTTTATGTCACCACGTTGCTCGCGTCATAGTATCCAGAGGCAGCGATTTGTCCCCTTCAATAAGCTGAACCCTGCCTATGATGGACTAACGGTTATTCCCACCGCACAACCTGTTGACCTGGTTCACGCGCACAATCGCATTCCAATCGGAGCCCGTCGCTCCATTGTTTCTTTTGAGTCCCATTTGCCAAGGCGTTTTGCTTTCGGTGATGAGCATTTGGCAAACAGGATGATGGAGAGGCATCTTCTTCGAAACACATGTCGCCGGCTGATTGCTATGTCCCATTATGCTGCAAGGTCATTCCTGGAGCAGCATAAACACCATCCTGATCTCGAGAAGCTAAAATCAAAACTAATGGTGAGACATCCGAACCTTGTAATAGAAGACAACGTCGATATCTATGTCCCGGACCAAGATAGTGGTCCTTTAAAGCTTACATTCGTTGGAGCTCATTTTGCACGCAAGGGTGGATGCGTGGCAGTTCGATTGGCTGAAATCGCCAAACAGCGCGGGCTTCCAATTGAAGTTACAATTATCTCTTCGCTGCAAATTGGTGGAATGATATGGACGGATCCCGAGAACGAGGAGTTCTTTCAGAAATACCTGAAGTTGCTCGACCTCCCTAATGTTCGATCATTGGGAGGGCTGCCTAACAGCCAGGTGCGGGCAATCCTCCGTCGATCACACTTCTGCCTGTTGCCAACATTTGCAGATACTTTCGGATTTTCTGCCATTGAATCAATGGCAGAATACACGCCTGTACTTGGCACCCGGATCTGTGCATTGCCAGAATTTATTACCGATGGCGTTAACGGCCTGCTCCTCGATCTGCCGACAAACCGTATCGGTGAATGGGCTGGGATGGATTATGGCAAAAGGCATACGGTTGAATATGAGACACGGTTTGCGGAAGCAGTAGAGCAGCTTGCACAGGATGCTATTACAAGGCTGGAGCCTTATCTGAACAATCGGTCTAAGCTAATGCCTTTGCGTCAAATGGCGCAGCGATCCGTTTTGGAAATGTTTGACTCAAGGTCTCGATCTGCGGAGTGGGATCAGCTTTATGAGCGGGTCATTGCGGAAGAAAAGTCGATACCACCTGTGTTGGACCCCGTGGCAGATAAGTCATCTCGGAATGGTTGGTTGCCAACAGGCAGCACCAAATAAGCCCTTCACAAGACACGGCGAGTCCCTTACGAGGTCAAAAAGGGAGCTGCCCCCATGAAAATCCGCCAGGCGATTACCTTCGACGACGTGCTGCTACAGCCCGGCCCGAGTGAGGTCCTGCCCGCCGATGTCGACATCACCACACAGCTTACGAAATCAATACCACTAAACATCCCGCTCATGTCAGCGGCCATGGATACGGTCACCGAGGCACGCCTGGCTATCGCCATGGCCCAGTCAGGCGGTATTGGGGTCATTCACCGCAATCTTTCAATCGAGGAGCAGGCTGGAGAGGTCGCGCAGGTCAAGAAATATGAAAGCGGTGTGGTGATGAACCCCTACACCATTTCGCCGACGGCCAAGCTTGTTGATCTTCGCGAGCTGAAACAGCGCTATGGGTTTTCGGGCATTCCGGTGGTCGAGGCCGATGGAAAGCTCGTTGGCATTGTCACCAATCGCGATGTTCGTTTCGCGGAAAACGAGGCTCAACCTGTCTCTGAACTGATGACCCGGGATCTCGTGACCATCAAGGAAGATACACCAATCGAGGAAGCCCGACGGCTCCTTCATCTCAACAGAATTGAACGACTTATCATCGTCGATGATGATGACCGCTGTATCGGACTGCTCACTGTCAAGGATATGGACAAGGCCCAGCTTAATCCGAATGCGGCGAAAGACGAGCAGGGCCGTCTCCGTGTTGCAGCAGCGTCAACGGTTGGAGAGGAGGGGCTTGAGCGCACCGCTGCTCTGATCGAGGCCGGGGCAGATGCTGTGGTCATCGATACAGCTCACGGCCATTCCGCCGCCGTGGCAAAAGCCGTTAAGGCAGCAAAAAAGCTATCGAATTCGGTTCAGATCATCGCGGGGAATGTGGCTACCGGAGATGCTACCAAAGCCCTGATCGACGCCGGCGCAGATGCGGTGAAAGTCGGTATTGGGCCAGGATCAATCTGTACAACCCGTATTGTGGCTGGCGTAGGTGTGCCCCAGCTCACCGCCATCGAAGACTGCGCCAAGGCCGCACTCTCCAGTGCGACGCCAATCATCGCCGATGGCGGGATAAAATTCTCCGGTGATTTCGCCAAGGCGCTGGCCGCCGGTGCCTCCACTGCGATGATGGGGTCTATATTTGCCGGAACAGAGGAATCGCCGGGCGAGGTGTTCCTCTACCAGGGCCGATCCTACAAATCCTATCGCGGCATGGGCTCCCTTGGTGCGATGGCGCGAGGATCTGCGGATCGATACTTCCAGAAGGAAGCCAGTAACGAAAAGCTCGTTCCGGAGGGCATTGAAGGCCAGGTGCCGTTCAAAGGTCCGCTCGGGCCCATTGTGCACCAGATGGTCGGTGGCCTACGCGCAGCCATGGGCTATGTTGGCGCGAAGACGATGGCAGAGCTGCATAAGAAGGCTGAGTTTCTCCAGATCACCGGTGCCGGACTGCAGGAAAGTCACGTCCACGACGTTACCATGACCCGTGAGGCGCCGAACTACTCCATCCCACGAGGATAAGCACGCCCGGGTGCCGAAACTATAGCCGCCAGATATAGTGACATCTAAAGTGTCATAACTGGACGCTCTACATTATTTGCGGTTTACTGTCAGCAATAGAAAAGAGCGCTGTGGAGGACAGTAAATGACTTATAAGTTGCTATCGGCGATTGCCTTACTGGCAGTCCTGACTGCGTGTGGCGGCGGTGATGAATCGGTTACGGAAGCCTCGGAACAAGCCAGTGAGACACCTCCTGCACAATCGGAGCGGCCTGCTGCCAATCCAAACAGAAACGCCTATTTCGGCGATTTGCATATTCACACGCGCAATTCTTTTGATGCCTATATTTTCAATGTACGCCGCACCGCCGACGATGCCTACCGTTTCGCCAAGGGTGAAACTGTTCGGCACCCGTCCGGTTTCGATATGACCATCTCCGGCGGCCCCCTCGATTTCTACACGGTTACGGACCACGCCGAATACCTCGGCATCCTGCCCGTGATGGATACGCCCGGCACTGCGCTGTCGGAATTGCCGAGAGCTAAGGATATGTTTTCGGCAAATCCCGAGGCGATTACGGCCGCCTTCCAGGGGGTCGGTGCATCTGTCCGGTCTGGAGAGCCTCTGGAAGACATATATGACCCGGATGTAATGGATTCGGCTTGGGCAGAGAATGTGGCGGCGGCAGAAGCGCACAATGAGCCGGGCGTGTTCACGACCTTCTCGGCCTATGAGTACACTTCAGTGACGACCAATATAGAAGACGAAACATTTGGTGGCGGTAATCTCCACCGTAATGTGTTTTTCCGTGGGCCGGCACCATCGCGTATCTTCTCGACTCTCGATTCCACCAATCCAGAAGACCTCTGGAACTGGATGGACGAACAGCGTGCAGACGGTTTTGAAGCGATCGCTATTCCGCACAACTCCAATGTTTCCGACGGACAGATGTTCCGTCTGGAAACATATAATGGAAATCCGCTGTCGCCCGAATATGCAGACCAGCGCATGCGTAACGAGCCGCTGGTAGAGATAACGCAGGTGAAGGGAACCTCCGAGACCCATCCCGATCTGTCGCCAAATGATGAGTGGGCGGACTTCGAACTCTACGACAAGCTGCTCGCCTCTTATGATGTTTCGAAAACCGAAGGCAGTTTTGTGCGTGAAGCCTATCGTAACGGTTTGAAACTTCAGGCTGAACAGGGCTTCGATCCGTTTCGCTTTGGTTTGGTGGCAGCCTCCGATAGCCATGTGGTCGGGGGCTCATACAATGAAAATGACTTCTGGTCGAAGGTAGGAATTGTCGATGGAAACGCCATCTCACGGGGCTCTGTGCCATTTCTCGGTTCGCCTGATTGGGACAATCAGCCGGACAATCAGATAACAAGGAATGCGCGGGAATGGTTCTCCCGCTGGAGCGCATCCGGCCTCACCGGTGTATGGGCCGAGGAAAATACCCGGGATGCAATCTTCGATGCCTTCCGCCGCAAAGAAACCTTCGCAACGACCGGGCCGCGCATACGCGTGCGGTTCTTTGGCGGTTTCGACTACGCCGATGAACTTACCGAAGATGCTGATCTTATTACCAAAGCTTATGCTGCGGGCGTTCCTATGGGTGGTTATCTCGTTGGGACGGGTGGTGCACCTGCCTTCCTTGTCTGGGCTCAGCGCGATGCCAATGGCGGCGCGCTTCAGCGCGCACAGATCGTGAAGGTTACGGCAACCGGCGAACAGGTTTACGACGTTGCTTGCCATCAAGGCGTGCCCGATCCGGAGACGTTTCGTTGCGCCGATAATGGCGCGGCCGTCGATATGGCGACATGCACACCCACGGGCGAGGGCGCAGCCGAGCTGAAAACGCTTTGGCGCGATCCTTCTTTTGATGCTGGCGAGCGAACGACCTATTATGTCCGCGTACTGGAGAACCCGTCGTGCCGTTGGAGCACGTGGGACGCCCTACGGGCCGGAACACAGCCGCGTCCAGATGTCCCCCAGACTTTACAGGAACGAGCCTATACATCTCCGATCTGGTACATTCCGCCAGGCTGATACATGCGCGCACTTCTGAAGGAGCCTCTCCTCCATTTCATTCTGGTGGCGACGATATTGTTCGCCGCCTACGCGCTCGTGCAAGGCCAGCGGCAAGCGGCCGAGCGCACCATATTCGTACCTGCTGCCGAACTGGAGCGCCTCGGCGCAATCTATACAGCGGAAGCTGGCACCCTTCCGGGGCCTGAGGAGGTGAGGGGGCTTCTGGCGGATTATGTCCGCCGCGAAGCGCTCGCGCGAGAAGCGCGACGCCTCGGTCTTGATGAAGGGGATCTGGTCGTCGACCGGCGTCTGGAACAGAAAATGGCTTTTGTGGCGGCGGATCTCGTTCAGTTGTCCGAGCCTGACGATACGATCCTTCGCGACTGGTATGATACCAATATTGAGCGGTTTCAGACCCCGGTAAGGGTCACCTTCGACCATGTCTACTTCCGCGACGGAGATAATCCCGCCATTGCTTCGGCTGCTACGGCATTAAGCGCCGCTGAGGTAGATGGCTGGCGGCAAATTGGTGATCCCTTCATGCTACAGCTTCAATATGGCGACTTGCCCATAAGGGAAGTCCGCCGGCTCTTTGGTGTGGATTTCGTGAATAGCGTCCTGGAGCTTGTTCCATCTGAAGCCTGGCAAGGTCCCGTCCGGTCCGCGCTTGGCACGCACTTCGTAAGACTCACGTCCAGGCGGGACATTGAAACGCCGGCCTTTGAAACAGTTCGCGCCCAAGTGCTGAGTGACTGGCAGGACGCAACCCGGCGTCAGCTGAACGAGGATGCGATTGCGGAGATCATATCCAATTATGATGTCATCATAGAGGGAATTGACGGGTGATCCGCTGGCTTCTGGCTGCGTTGCTGGGATTGATAGCGCAGGGCGTTTGCAATTCCGCGAGCGGCCATGAGGTGCGCCCGGCCTATCTGGAAGTCGTGGAAATAGCCGCCGGCGAGCACACTGTCGTCTGGAAGCAGCCGATCTCGGACGGCCGCAGGCTGCGCATCGATCCGATCTTTCCCGATGCGTGCAATCCTGGGGCGGAGCAGGTGTCCAATCTCGGCGGTGCATTGCTTCGCCGTTGGTCGTTGTCCTGTGATCTTACATCCGGTTCGATCCGTGTTGATGGCCTCGATCGTACGCTTACGGATGTCTTTGTACGGATAACGGATTTGTCCGGCGAGACGCGTGCCGCTGTTCTTCGCCCCGCCGCGTCAGTCTTTGATCTGGCAGGTCCCGCTGCAGCCGCAACCGTAGCCTATTTCCAGATCGGGGTGGAACACATCTGGTTTGGCTGGGACCATTTGCTGTTCGTGCTTGGCATCATGTTACTTGTTGAACGTCGTCAACTCCTGCTGACCATAACTGCATTTACTGTGGCTCATTCCATTACGCTTGGTCTGTCTGCTATCGGAGGGATCAGCCTGCCGGGGCCGCCTGTAGAGATCGTTATCGCCCTCAGCATTGCATTGCTGGGGCTGGAAGTGATCCACAAGCAACGCGGCGGATTAAGCCTTGCGGCGCGGCGACCGTGGCTGGTGGCGGGCCTGTTTGGACTTATCCACGGGTTCGGCTTTGCCGGAGCGCTGGCCGAAATCGGGCTGCCGAAGCAGGCAGAGGTTCTGGCGCTGCTCCTCTTCAATGTCGGCGTTGAGGCCGGTCAGCTGGCGATTATCGCTGCTGTCCTGATCGGTGTCTGGGCAATGTCGCGGCTTCAGTTAATCGCTGGCTCAACGGCTTATGCCAGCCGTTTTGCCGGTGCCTATGCACTCGGGATCATTGGCATGTATTGGGCCATCGAGCGAAGCTACGATACGCTTTTGATCGGATAATCCGCTCAGACGTTAAAGACCCAGAACCATCTTCGCCATGATATTCCGCTGGATCTCATTTGACCCGGCATAGATCGATGTCTTGCGATAGTTGAAATAGCTCGGTGCGACCGGTGCGGCATAGTCCGGGGTCGGCAGATCGTAATTCGTGCCTTCCCGCAAATGCGCCCATGTATCCTCAACGAACGGGGTCGCATAAGCGCCCACAGCTTCCAAGGTCAGCTCTGTGATGGCCTGTTGCGCTTCGGAGCCTGCACATTTCAGCATGGAGCTTTCAGGACCGACAGCTTCGCCCGCCGCAAGGGCAGAAAAGATGCGTAGCTCGGTCGCATTCAAAGAGTCGATATGCATTTCCAGCTCAGCAAACTTGCGAGCAACATCCGGATCCTCGATGAGGGGGCGGCCATTTGCGTGCTCAACCGTGGCGATCTTGCGCGCCTTTGAAAGAGCATTTCTCAGTCCCGGTGCGTAGGCATTGCCGCGCTCGAATTGAAGGAGATACTTCGCGCAGGTCCAGCCCTTGTTCTCTTCACCGATCAGGCAGTCTTCGATGTTCACGCGAACATCCTCAAAGAAGACCTGATTGATTTCCTGTTGGCCATCAATGGGGCCATCCAGAGTTGGCAGAGATGCTACCGTGATGCCCGGAAGATCCATCGGGAACACGATGAAGCTGATGCCTTCCTGTGGTTTTCCCTCCTTGGAGGTCCGCACGAGACAGAACATCCAGTCAGCCCACTGAGCGTGTGTCGTCCAGATCTTTGAGCCATTGAGGACATATTCATCGCCGTCACGTACCGCACTCATCTGAAGAGAGGCGAGATCTGATCCGGAGCCCGGTTCTGAATATCCCTGACACCACCAGATGTCGGTCGCAAGAATTGGGGGAAGATGCTGGGCTTTCTGGGCATCATTGCCGAATGCCATGATCACAGGCGCGACCATGGAAAGGCCCATGGGCGTCACTTGCGGTGTTCCCGCCGCGGCCATTTCCATATGGAAGATGTATTTCTGGCTCGCTGTGAATCCTGCTCCGCCATACTCTGTCGGCCAGTTTGGCGCGATCCAGCCCCGCTCGTGCAGACGCTTCTGCCAGGTGACCATGCCTTCTTTATCGAGATAGCCGTTCTTGGACAGCGCCTGTTTGGCTTGCAGGTCTGGCGTATAATTGTCGTTGATCCAAGAACGGACCTCAGATTGAAAGGCGCGATCTTCGGTGGTGAAGGCAAGATCCATAATACGCTCCGTTATTCTACAATGTTATAGTACTTGATGTCCGGCGCGCCCGCCAGGCAGCCGCCGATGGTCGGCATCGCTGCTTGAAAGTACTCGGTTTTGCCGTGGGAATCGAGAGCATCTTGCGAGGCATATTGCTCCATGAAGATATAGGACGTATCGCTGCCCTTCTGTTTATATAGCTGATAGGTCAGGCACCCCGGCTCATTCGCCTTTACCTTGGCCATCAGGTCCTTGGCAGCGGTTTCGAAATCCGCTTGCTTACCATCCTGAACTTCCAATGCTGCAACGACACCAATCATGGCGATTCTCCCTTTGTTTCTCGTTCACGGCGACACTATTGGAGATAATCTAAACAGCAAGCCATGACGCAGGGGAAAACTCAAATCGGTTCATAGGGGAATACGCCGGTCGTCGCGCTCAAATCAAACATGCTGGGCTTCATAGAGGGCAGCGCCTGATCGAGAAGCGATTGCGGCGTCCAGCCCTCCAGACGGGCGACTGACTTGATCGGGCGGGGTTGATCGAACAGCACCACTTCATTGCCGCGCACAGCGAAAATCTGCCCCGAGACGTCGGCTGCGGCATCGGCACAAAGCGCTACGGCAAGCTGCGCGACCTGATCGGCACGCATGCCCTGTTTCATCCGCTCGACCCGTTCTGCGCCAGCTTCGTCCTTGATTGGTATGGATGCGATCATCCGTGTCCATGCAAAAGGCGCAATAATGTTGGAGCGGACATTTTTGCGCCCGCCTTCCATAGCGACAATTCTTGACAGGCCCATAATGCCGAGTTTCGCCGCAGCATAGTTTGCCTGGCCAATATTGCCGATGAGCCCGGATGTGGATGTGAACATGACATAGGACCCGTGTTCCTTCTCCCTGAAGTGCTCAATGCTCGCCCGCATGACATTGAAGCTGCCGTGCAGGTGGACGTCGATGACGCTCTTCCAGTCATCCTCCGACATTTTGTGAAACATGCCATCGCGTAGGATACCCGCCGGATTGATGATCCCGTGAAGATCCCCATAGGTGTCCTTGGCCTGTTCGACCATGCCCTCTACGGCTTTCATATCGGTGACGCTGTCGGAATTGGAAACCGCCTCGCCGCCAGCTTCGCGGATTTCCTGCGCCACAGCTTCGGCCGGGCCGGCGTCACCTGTGTCGCCTCCGGAAAGTCCGCCGCCGAGATCATTGACAATGACCTTTGCGCCTTCCCGCCCGGCGAGGAGAGCTACTTCCTTGCCAATTCCGTTTCCGCCGCCTGTAACCAGTATGATTTTTCCGTCCAGTACGCCCATGAAGAATCTCCCAAGTATGTTATGATTGCCGCGCGACGATAGGGGCAAGTTTAGAGATGAAAAGAGGAATTGGAGATTTTTCTTCCCGTTCATGCGAATTCTCTGGGAATACTGGGAAAAGTATTCTAGTCGCCAGCGGCCATGATAGAAATCGTCCCTGAATCTCCGGAACGCCACGCCAAGATGATCGAGGTTCTGTTTGACCGTACGTTCGGTCCAGGCCATTTCGCCAAAACGGCGGAACGGTTCCGTGAGTTCAGCGCGTCACTGCCCCTTTTGAACCGGGTTGCCGTTGAGGACGGAGAGGTTGTCGCCGTCACGCGGATATGGCCGTTGGAGATAGAAACGGGTGGAGAGGCCTTGTTTGTCGGCCCTGTTGCCGTTGATCCACGGCACCGAGGAAACCGCTTGGGGCTTCAGGTCACATCGGCATCGCTCGCCGCTGCCAAGGAGGGCGGCTGGACATTTGCTTTGCTGATCGGGGCTCCTGCCTATTTCGGGGAGATCGGTTTCAAACCCATGCGCACTGGGCAATTTGTCCTGCCGGGACCTCAGGATTACAGCCGTGTAATGCTTTGTGAACTCAATGGAAAAGCTGAAGAATTTAGCGGTGTTATTCGCGCAAACTTGTCGGTCTAAGCCGGTGGACATTTGCCCTCGGCGCAGTCTAGGGTCTCGCCAGTGTTGTCCTCTATGAACTGCTAGCCGATGAACCTTCGTCTTCTCACGCGCATCGAAGGACAACTCTGGGGATGGATGTCATTCGTGATGCGCCATCCAAAGACGATGATTTCTGTACTGTTGGCATTTGCAGCTTTGGGCACACTCCTTGCGGTAACTGGTCTGGGTGTGAATTCAGATACATCTCAGATGGTTTCCTCGAAACTGGACTATCGACGGACGCAATTGGATTTCGAAGCGGCATTTCCCGACGAGGAAACTCGCATCGCGCTCGTCGTCCGGGCCCGCAGCGAGGATGAGGCGGATGCGTTTTCGATCCGCGTCGCCGATGTGTTGCGCGCCCGCACGGATGTTGTGTCAGACGTTTTCGCTGCCAGCGTCGATCCCTTCCTCGTCAAGAACGGACTATTATTCCTTGAGTCCGATGAACTAGACGAACTGCTGGGAAACATCACTGCCGCAGGCCCAGTACTCAAGAGGCTTGGTCGTCAGCCGACTTTAGATCGTCTTTATCTTGCGCTTGCCGACGCCTTTGAGCCGATCGATGACAGCGAGCCAATCCCCGACGCTCTACAGCGGGCTATGGATTCCGTTGCGCGCACCATCGAGATGCGCCTCGCCGATATGCCGGAACCTCTGTCCTGGCAGGACATATTCCATACACCCGATGATACGGACGATATCCATCAGCGGGTCATTTCGATCGCTCCTGTATTGGATATGGCAAGCCTGCAGCCAGCGCGGCCGGCCGTTCTGGCGATTGATAAGGCAGTCGCCGAAGTTGTGGCAGAAGGTGATTATGAGGTTACGGCTTCGATCACCGGCAATGCGGTACTAAGGACAGAAGAGCTTGCCAGCGTCCGGGAAGGGATCGGTGTATCGCTCGCCTTTTCATTCCTGTTTATCGTCGTACTGCTCATGGTGGCGCTGCGCTCGGCAGTTCTCGTCTTCACGTCCCTGGTCGCCTTGGTCATTACCATCCTCATTACGGCCGGTTTTGCCGCGCTTCTGTTTGATGCTCTCAACCTGGTCTCCGTCGCCTTCATGGTCCTGCTTGTCGGTCTTGGGATCGACTTCATGATCCACCTGGCCATGCATGTGCAGGAGGAGCGCATCCTCGGCCGATCCTGCCGCGCGGCGATTTTCAAATCCAACCGGCTCATCGGTAGTGCGCTCGCCCTTTGCGCACCGACATCAGCTATCGCCTTTTTTGCTTTCGCTCCAACGCAATTCACCGGCATGACTCAACTTGGTGTCGTGTCTGGTTTCGGGGTGCTCGTTGCCTTCTTCGTGGCGGTTACGCTGCTTCCGGCTGTGTTTGCCCTTCTGCCGCCTAACTCAGGCATTCGACGGCCGGACGGGCTTAAGAATGTTATCATACCAAAGCTCAAATACTCCGGGCGGATGAGGTCGACGATGGCAATCGGCACAATCTGCATAGGCCTCATAGCCCTCACACAGATGCCTAGGGTAGAGTTCGATGCGGACCCGATGTCGCTCCGCGATCCTGATGCGCCATCGGTTGTCGCCTTTAACCTGTTGTTTGAAGGAGAGGGGTCACAGCCTTATAATCTGTCCCTTCTGGTTGAGGATCAGGATATGGCCGAAGCCGTCATACCTCAGCTGGAGTCTCTTGATGTGGTGAAGGAAGTGATTGGCCCGGCAGACCTCGTGCCGGATGATCAATTCGAGAAGCTGGAACTCATCGATTGGGCATCGATAGGCCTGGCGCTTGTTTTCCAGGACGAGGCGGAAATCCCGGAGGCTCTTCTAGACGACGCCCGTTCGCGTCTTGATGCCCATTTTCAGAGACTGCCTGAGACGAATGTGGGACGGCTGGCCCAGGCTATCGCCGCATTGGATACTGAGGCGGCGAACAACCCTCAAATCGTCGATGCCGTAGAGACGGACATTTTCCGCTTCTGGCAGATGCAGTATGATCGGCTTCGTGAACAGATCTATCCTGAGGAGATCACATATGACGATCTCCCCCAGAGTCTCGCCAATCGTTTCAGGGCTGCAGATGGTCGGCTGAGGCTGCAAATCGAGCCAGCGAATGATCTAAGAGGGGAGGCCGAGCGGATCGAGTTTGTCGATACAGTGCGAAGCGTCGCTCCGGGCGCAACTGGCTCAGCGCGCAGTGTGTTGGAATCCGGCCGTGTAATATCAGAAGCTATGGTGCTCGCCTGTATTGTGGCCTGGATGGCTGTGGCGCTGCTGCTGGCGATAATTCTCCGCGATACGTTGCTCGTCTCGGTGATTCTCTTCACCTTGATCCTTGCGGGTGTTCTCACATCAGCCGCCGCAGTGCTTCTGAATGTACCGTTCAACTTTGCAAACATCATAGCCATTCCTCTTCTCGTCGGCGTTGGCGCAGACAGCGGTATTCACCTCGGTATCCGTGCACGCCGGGGCGACCACGCTGCGGCTGTATATGAAACATCGACACCACGTGCGGTATTTTTCAGCGCGATTACAACGATCTGTTCCTTCGGAACTTTGATGCTGTCGGACCATAGAGGCGTTGCGAGCATGGGAATCCTGCTGACGCTGGCCATCGGTTTCACTCTGGTCTGCACCATCCTCGTCCAACCCTGGCTCATTGATGTGCTCTCAAGGCGCAAAATTGCTGCTGCGTGAGCGCAGCAATAACTGCAGAAAAGCAACACATCGTTATTTTCCTTTCATGTTCTGTGCTGCATAGTTTTCGGAAAGACGCTCTAATCGAAGAGCTGGATCAGGAGTCCCGTCTTGAAAATACAGACAATTCGTCGTCTCATCATTGCATCAACACTTTCGGTTGCAACCCTGGCCGGCTGGTCGATGTCTGCCCAGCCAGTCGAGGTTTTTGCGGCATCTGCGGAAGCAGAACTGAAGAGCGAACCAGCACCTGCTGAATTCGTCATGTCTCTCGTCGATGATTTCAAGACGCTGGCACAGTCAAGTACCGTCGGCGATGCCGCTCGCAGGGAAGGCTTTCGTAGTGTTCTTTCGGCGGACATGGCGATCAGCCGGATGAAGAGGTTTCTCCTGTCTTCACAACAGCGCAAAAGCGCAACTGAAGAACATGTTTCAGAGTACAATGCCCTGTTCAATGATTACATCACCGCAGCTTATGCCAGCGAGATAGATGAGCTTGTCTCCCGGGTCATAAAGATCGAGGACGTCGTCACTCGCCGGCCTGGCGACTTCATTGTTCGCTCCAAACTCTACAATGATGACGGCGCAGAGCGCGCCGGTATCGATTGGCGGGTTCTAACCGTTGATGATGATCTTCGCCTCGTTGATGTCATGGTCGATGGCCTGTCATTCAATGTCGAGCGTCGGGCTCAATTCACGTCGATTATTCAAAAAGACGGATTTGACGCCCTGATTTCCCATATGCAAGATCAGATTGCTGGAGTCCCGGAAGAGACAGAAGAGACATCCGAGTAAGTATCAGCAATCTCAACGAGATAAAAAGCTACGCCGAGGGCCTATCTCTTTTGGGTTGAATGCGCTCTACCAGATATTGAATTTGACTAATGGCATCCTCGATATCCTGGCGTACAATTGGCAACTCTGATCGATAGAAATTTTGATCTTCCGATGACACGGTCGTTTCGCCGGGATGTTTCTCAAGCTCACCGAGAAGAGTGTCGACCACTGAGGAAAGAAATTCCGTACACTGCTCAACAGTCCTGATCTGATGGTCAAATTCGGAGGGTAAGACCCAACTATTGTTCTGGATATAAAGAGGGATGATCTTCCGTTCCATACTTGGAGAATACAATCAATAAGAGAAAAATAAAGTTCTAAGTAGAAAAATAGGCAATTTTTTCTTCTTTTGGGCTATATGGTTTCTGAATTCAGGTATCTTTTCCCCTATCTGACGATGATTTACATGAATAGCTGGCGTCATGCTGCGGACCCCCACAGCGATTGCAGAGCATTCGAGATCCGCGTCATGGCTTTTGAACTTTTCACATCGACCCGGTAGGCAACCATGGCCGAGCCAGAGAGCGCGGTTTCTACATCGGGATCCACTGGCCACCGCGCACCGACAATTGTGCCGTCGGACAGTTCAGAAAGATAAGCGCCGAAATCCGTCTCTCTTTCATCGAAGAAGAGAGGCAGCCATAAAACCAGAACGGCGTCGGGCCATTTCTGCAAGGCCCTTGGGGTCCATTCGGCAAGGGCCTCCATATCGCTTTCGGTCTCATAGCTTGGGTCGACGAACACACAGAGCCGCTCCTTTCTGCGAGGTTGCAGCTTTAAGGCTCCAGCATACCCATCTGCTTTTTTCAGCTGTATTCGGGTATCATCGGACAGGACGCCGCTTAGAGCGGTAAATTCAGCGGGATGCTTTTCAAACAGGATCATACGATCACCACTTCGCAATCTCGATGCGGCGAGTGCCGGAGATCCTGGATAGTCCTTTTTGCCCTTGGCACGCACCAGATCGATCCAGGGAGCGAGGGGCTTTGGCGGCGGTGTTTTCAACATCGCCAGGACACCGAGATCGGCTTCTCCGGTCTTGCGGGCCTGATTTCCCGTAAGGTCGTAGGATCCGCGACCGGCATGGGTTTCGATATAGAGCAGGGGCGACGGCTCCGCGGTCAAACCACTCAATATCGTATGCAACACCGCGTGCTTCAGCACATCGGCGCGGTTTCCCGCATGAAAACCATGCTGGTAAGATAGCATCTACACACCCCACATAGCTTCGCTGCCGGGCACCTGAGCTAGTTTCCGGCGCGGGATGCGTCCCGGATCGCCTTGAACTCGTTTCCCTCATACCATTGCGGCCACTCACTCGAGTTCGCGATCTGTTTGCCAAGCTGATAAAGAGCAGTCACATCCTCCACGGTTCCCAAAAGATTCCAGTTATCATCATATTCATCAGCTGCCTTGTGATAGCGATCACGCGTATAGAGCTGAGCCAGAGCCTGGCCGGCGACTGTTCCGCCATCGCGCTTGTCGAGGCCGCCATCGGCATAGAGTACCGGAACACCTTTCTTGGCGAAGGATATGTGGTCTGAGCGATAGAAGTATCCGGCCTGCGGGCTCGGATCCGGCACAATCACACGGTCCTGTCCTTCCAGAATGGATTTGAGCATGTCTTCGAGCTCGGACGCACCATAGCCGACAACGACCATATCCTTCGCCTGGCCAATGGGCAGCATCGCATCAATATTTATCCCGGCTACGACCTGATGAAGCGGAACTGTTGGGTTTTCTGCGTAGAAGGCCGACCCTAGTAAACCGGATTCTTCCAGTGTGACCGCGACGAGAATGACAGAGCGATCCATAGGATCCGCAGCCAGCGCCTCGGCGATTTCCAGTATGGCGGAGATGCCGGTCGCATTGTCGACGGCACCATTGAAGATCAGGTCCCTCTCAGGGGCCGTTTCACCCTCAATGGCCTTATTGCCAAGGTGATCCCAATGGCCAATGTACATCACATATTCTTCTGGCCGGGTTTCACCCGGGAT
This sequence comes from Pseudomonadota bacterium, assembly GCA_039196965.1. Taxonomy (GTDB): domain Bacteria; phylum Pseudomonadota; class Alphaproteobacteria; order Caulobacterales; family Hyphomonadaceae; genus CALLCD01. The sequence goes on from JBCCUK010000024.1 coordinate 58,930, forward strand.
AACGCCGACCACATTGTGACTTTCGCGGGTCTGCATGGATTGGTTAAGCGTCACCGTCGTTGTGAGATCACCCATTGAGACGGGCTTGAAGTCCGAAGCTCTCGCAGCGCGCTTCTGGGTGGTGAAATCAAGATCCGCTTCAGCGAACAGGCGCTCGGCCATATCAGCGCTGATCCAGCCCTCCATCATGGCTCTGTCCTCGCCAGCATTGTTGCGCACAAGATCCGCCTGTGGTCCTGACCAGGAATTGGCGACGACCGCCCATCCATAGGAGGCTGGCAGCGTCTCATGGATGACAATCGCGCCTGTTGCGCCCTGACGCGCTGCCTCTTCGAATTTGTATGTCCAGCGGCCATAGTAGGTCATGGCTGAGCCCTTGAAGAGGTCTCCCTCCGGATTGGTGAACCCCGGATCATTGACCAGCATGACGACTGTCTTGCCCGCCACATCGAGACCCTCATAATCGTTCCAGCCATATTCGGGAGCGATGACGCCATAGCCGACAAAAACGAGTTCCGAGTCTTCAAAGCTCAGCGTATCTTCGGTCTGCCGTTTCGACCAGATGACAGCGTCGGTGCCGAGCCGCATTTCAATGGGTTCAGACCCGCCAGTGACTGAAAGCCCGGAGGATGATTCGTCGAGGGTCAGCTCCACCATACCGACGGGCTGGAGGTAGGAGTCATCAAAGCCCGGCTCCAGGCCAAGACGCGCCATTTCAGCGCCGATCCACTCCGCTGAGGCTTCTCCAGCGTCACTGCCGGGTGCGCGGCCCTCAAATGTATCGTCTGCCAGTGTTTTGACGCGAATGGCGAAATCTTCGGCGGTGATGTCTGCGGTCGTTTCTATCGGAAGCGGCATTAGAAGGTTGTTGTCATTGGCGATGTCTGATGAGCTGTCGACTGGAGCTTGCTGAGTCCTGGTTTCAGGTGACGTTTCCCCCTGCCCGCCGCAGGCTGCGACGAGGGCAAGTGCGCTGAGCGCAGAAATTGTGCGGAGCATTTCAAACCTTTTTCTGTTTGATTTGGTGAACAAAAATGTTGCACGGGCGACCTGCCGCATCAAGTTTTGTACTGGGATTGGCAGGTAATGCAGTGGCACCATGGCACTTGAGGTTAAACAGGATCTTTTGGGACTGGTCTCCGATGTCCGCCAATGCACGCTGTGCGCTGGCGAAATGCCAAGAAACCCACGCCCGATTCTGCGCGCCCGGCCATCGGCCCGTATCCTGATCGCCAGTCAGGCCCCGGGAAACAAGGCTGCGGCCAGCGGCATTCCCTTCAGCGACCCCTCTGGCAAACGCCTGCGCCAATGGATGGGGGTAAGCGAGGATACTTTTTACGACGAATCGAAATGCGCGATTGTGCCGATGGGCTTCTGCTTTCCGGGCTATGACAAGAATGGCGGAGACATACCGCCCATGAAAAGATGCGCAAAAGTCTGGCGGGCTGATATTCTTCAGCAGCTACAAAGAGTTGAATTAACTCTGGTGATCGGCATGTATGCCATGTCCTGGCATTTGAAAGACCGCCGGGCGAAAACACTGACAGAAACGGTTCGCAATTGGCGGGAATTCGCTGCAGAAGGCATTTTTGCTCTGCCGCATCCCTCATGGCGGAACACAGCCTGGCTAAAGAGGAATCCATGGTTCGAACAGGAAACACTTCCCGCCCTGAAAAAGGCCATATCGCAGGTTTTGTCGGACTCGGACTGATCCTCCTCTGGCTGGTCGGGTGCACAGCGACAAGGGGCCATCAGTCTGCAATTCGCCTTGAGGAGGCCGCCGTGCCGGGACTTGATGCAGACACGAACACGTTTACGAGCTTTGACGGTGCAAAGCTTGGCCTTTCGGTCTGGCAGGCGCAGGGCACGGAGGAGCCCGAACACATTGTCGTCGGCATTCATGGCATGAATGATTATGCGGCGGCCTTCGAATACGCCGCGCCTTGGTGGGCGGAGCGCGGCGTGACAACCTATGCTTATGATCAGCGCGGCTTTGGCCGGTCCGTCGGCCGGGGGCGCTGGCCTCAGGAAGAGCTGATGCGCGAGGATCTGCGTGAAGCGGTCCGCCTTGCTAATGCGCGCCACCCGAACGCAACTCTCACGGTTGTTGGTATTTCCATGGGGGCAGCAGTGGCCATGACAACGTTTGGCTCCGATACGCCGCCCGTGGGCGTTGACCGGCTAATCCTCTCCGGCCCCGGCCTTCGTGGATGGGGCGGGCTTCCCGTCCACCATCGGGCGAGCCTTTGGGCATCCTCCAAGGCTCGGCCGGGATGGATCGTGAAACCGCCAAAATTTGCTGTCCAGCAGATCACCCCATCAGACAATATGGATATGTTGATCAAACGCGGCCAGGATCCGCTGAACCTGTTCGAAAACCGGATCGATCAGGTTTATGGCGTTGTGTCGGTGATGGAGAACGGCCACAAGGCCGCACCGCGCCTGCCGGAAAATACGTTTCTTCTCTATGGTGCGCGGGATGACATTATTCCGAAGTCGTTCCTGAAGCGAACCGCGCCAACCTTGCCGGATTTTGTCCGCACGGCCTATTATGAAAATGGCTATCATATGCTGATGCGGGACCTTCAGGCGGAAACTGTCTGGTCCGATCAACTGGCCTTCATGATGGATCCGGAAGCACCGCTGCCATCGGGTGCGCTGCCTATCCCCTGGGCCCCCTAAATCGCGCTAAGACGCAAATTCTTGCTGCAGGTCTTGTCTTCCCAGTGAAAACATGACACGCGCACGCGGATTATCAGGCGAACTTTTCCAAGGTACATTCCATGTTCGACCATGCCTCCTTTGATGACCATGAAGGCGTTCATGTTTTCCATGACGAGGAGAGTGGCCTCAAGGCAATTATCGCCGTTCACTCGACCAAACTCGGACCTGCGGCAGGCGGTTGCCGGATGTGGAATTACGAGACCGGCAAGGCAATGGTGACCGATGTTCTGCGGCTCGCCCAGGGCATGAGTTACAAGAACGCTATGGCCGGATTGCCACTCGGCGGCGGCAAGGCGGTGATCTGGGGAGACCCCCATAAAGATAAGTCGCCAGAGCTTTTCCGGGCTTTTGGCCGCGCGGTGGAAAGCCTGCGAGGGAAGTACTGGACCGCCGAAGATGTCGGTCTCAGTCCCGGCGATCTCGCGGCGGCGGCGGAAGAGACGAAGTATGTTGCCGGGCTGGAAACCGGCGAAGCGGCAAGCGGCGACCCCAGCCCTATCACTGCCCTCGGCGTTTATCGCGGCATTCTCGAATGTGCCAAGCGCGCCTTCGACACGGATGATATGAACGGCAAGCGCGTTGCGGTTCAGGGCGTTGGCAGTGTTGGCGGCGGGGTCTGCATGCACCTTGCCAAAGCGGGTGCGGATCTCGTGGTCACCGATGTGCACACCGAAACCCTGTCCGAAGTTGCCGCGCTGACCGGGGCCGAGATCGTCGAGCCGGGCGAGATCTACGAACAGGATGTCGACATTTTCTCACCGAATGCCCTTGGGGCCATTGTCAATGAAAAGACGCTTGGTCAGTTCAAGGCGAAGGTGATTGCCGGCGGAGCCAATAACCAGCTGGCGACGCGCGATATGGGCGCTGCGGTGCGCGAGGCTGGCGTACTTTATGCGCCGGATTATGTCATCAATGGCGGCGGCATTATCAATGTCGCGGCGGAGATTTCCGGCAATTATTCCCGCGACTGGGTCGACGGAAAACTGGACGTGCTGATGGATACGCTGGGTGCGATCCTTGATCAGGGATTGTCAGAAGCACGGCCGACCAACGAGATTGCCGACGAAGTGGCCCGCCAGCGTATTGGCCGGGGTTAGGCAGCAGCCCTGAGCACGTCTCATGTGAGCGCCTAAGGCGCGATACGGAGACAATAGAATATGAGGATAGATCAGGAACTATCCCACGCTTTGAGCGCTGTTCGAAGCTCCACTTTCAGGGCTCCGTGGATGACGGAGAGTTCTGTACTCATCCCCCTCAGGACTATCTGTGGCAGGAGGATCGGAGCGGGTTCGCGGGCGGCGCGCATTGTCCGTAGACGGTGAGCCAAACGCTTTGTATGGGCCTCCGGCGCATCGATGACCTTCCGTATCGCGATGATCCGTTGGGCGAAACGTTTGGCGAGAATGCGGGTGGGCGTCACCCTTCTAGAGAATTGGGAGAAGTCCGGCGCGGGCCGCGCATTCTCATAGCCGGGCGTTAGAGAGAGATGGGGCGTTCGCACTCGGGGAAAGTGAGCGATTTCAATGCCTTCGGGGGTTTCGGTCGGAACGTGTTCCATATCTGGTACACCGGCTTTGCCCGTGGGCGGACTGTCCGTCTTCGGCTCTAACTCGATCTGTAAAGCGAGATACATGATCAGACGGCGGAGGAGCGTTTCGAGGGCTCTGAGTTGAGCGCTTGCCCTTCTGAGACGGGTTTTCGTGACCCGCTCTATAAAGAGATGGATATTCGTCCAGCCAATCAGACCTGTGATGGCCTTGTCGATCTCGCTGATCGCGAGGGTTGAGAGGGAGGGAACCTCGGACATGGGGGAAGTATAGGGAGCGTGGCAATGGAGGCGGATAGATTTGGGATAGCCACCTCATTGTCATCCCGGAATTTGCGCCAGCAAATATCCGGGACCCATCGGAGCGCCCGGAAATTGATCCGGGGGATCAATTTGAGCGAAGATGGCCACGGCAGTGGCGAATAGAGAGCGCATCCTTTCTTCTGGGTCCCGG
>JBCCUK010000025.1:0-58303 GCA_039196965.1 Pseudomonadota bacterium
CCCGTGTCGCGCCTGCCAGCCATCTGGTGGGAGCTCATGCTCACGGAAGGCGCTCAGACTGTGCGAAAAGTCTTCGCCAAGGGACGCTACCACTGCATCGAGCTTCGCATGCGCCTCCGCTACTGTTTCGCTCTCTTTAAGACGCTGGACGACGCGCAAGAAGCTGCGGCGGATTTGAAGAACCAGCATCCAGACTGGTGGATTGCCGCAACGGAGTTAGGGGGGTGAGAGGAATATGCTGCTATTCTTTGCCGCCGCTTTCGTTCTCAGCATGGTGTTTTGCCGGCTACTGATTTCATATGCGCCGAAGGATGCGCCTGACGGCGGTCGGAAAACACAGGCTATCGCAGTTCCGACAAGCGGTGGTCTCGCCATTGCCGCTGCGGCGGCGCTTGTTTACATAGCGGAACTGATCATTATCCCTGCGCTAACATCATCAGAAAGCCTGCCCGAGATCGCCAATGTGCATGTTCGTTTCCTGATCACATCTGGCGAGCTACCCCACATTCTGCTTGCGATCTTTGTGCTTCTGATCGGCGCGGCTGATGATGCCAGACCGCTTCGAACGAGCCGTAAGCTTATTATTCTGATCGCAGCCTGCCTTCTTGTTGGCTTAACGGGGCTGACAGCCGAGAAGGTCTACATACCATTCGCCGATGCCACGATGCCATTTCCCGTCGCGGTCTCGATCATCGGATCGGCCCTCTGGCTGTTTCTAATGATGAATGCGACGAATTTCATGGACGGGTCCAACGGACTTGCCCTTGGGTGCGTCGCCATCATGATGACCTTCATGGCGCTATCCTTCCTGGGTGGTGCTGCGACCAGCCTTGCGGTTGAGACTGTCACCGTCTGGAACGGGCTTGGGTTTGTTATCCTGCTAATCGTAGGGGCCATCTGCGGCTTTCTTGTCTGGAACATGCAAGGCCTGCTTTATGCCGGAGATGCCGGTGCTTTGTTCGCAGGGACAGTGTTTGCATCCTTTGCGTTGCTCGCGGCCCAGAACGGTAATATCTGGTTTGTGGCAACGCTCGGATTACCGCTCCTCGTCGACGCCGTGGCCACAATTATATGGCGCATCATTCATCGCCGTCCCCTAACCGAGCCGCACCGTGACCACGCCTATCAGCTGTTTAGGCAAGACGGCTGGTCCCATCTTCAGACCGCCCTTTTATGGTGGTTGCTGACGGCCATTTGCGGTCTCGTGGCGATAACCGCCCTGGAAGTTCATCCTACAGCAAGTTTCATCGCTTTCGTAATCATGACCTGCAGCCTGTTACTGCTCTGGATCATGCATAGAGCTCACTGGAATCATAGAATGACAAAGCGTCAAAAAGCATAGTTATCCACAGGCTCCCAAATATTTGTTCTTGTAATGTTCTAATCTCTGTGATGTCTTTCGATTATGGGATCACAGCAGAAACTGCCGAAGTCGGGCCGGGTCACACGCGACGATTTAAAATCTGTACAAGAACGATTTGATCATCGTGGCCGTGGTGCCATTAGCAACCCAGCAGGCCGGTTTGAGCCGAGCGAATGTAAGACCTTTGACGATGGCTGGGGCACAATTGAAGACGATCCGGTCCCATTGCGCACAACGCTGATCCGGGAAACCGCAAAGACAATAATCGGATATAATCAGTCCCCGGACATACACTTCGACCGATCGATTAATCCTTACAGGGGCTGCGAACATGGATGTGTTTACTGCTTCGCGCGGCCAACCCATTCCTATCATGGACTTTCACCGGGTCTCGATTTCGAGAGTAAGCTATTCTTCAAGCCGAACGGTCCAGACCTGCTTCGGGCGACGCTTGCAAAACCCGGCTATCGTCCACGTCCGGTGGCGCTTGGCGTCAATACAGACGCCTATCAACCTATAGAAAAGAAACTGCAGCTCACACGGGCGCTTCTGCGCATATTGAAAGAACATAGTCACCCGGTTACCCTGCTTACAAAGTCGCATCTCATAACGCGCGACATAGACCTGATTGCTCCCATGGCTGAGAAGGGTTTGGTGAGTGTCGGTGTGTCGATTACGACACTGGACAAGGTGCTGGCACGCAAAATGGAGCCGCGAGCAGCGACCCCCACGCGTAGGCTGGATGCGATACGGCTACTAGCAGAAGCGGGTGTGCCAACCGCTATTATGACCGCCCCAATCGTTCCAGCTCTGAATGATGGCGAGATCGAAACGCTTGTTGCGGCAGGTGCGGACGCCGGAGCAGACCGTGCAGGATATGTCCTCCTGCGACTTCCATATGAACTGAAGGACCTGTTCCATGAATGGCTGGCCGAGCATGCGCCGGACCGAGCCGCAAGGGTGGTCAACCTGCTCCGTGAAATGCGCGGCGGCAAAGATTACGATGCGCGATGGTTCGAACGTGGCAAAGGGGGTGGCCCCTATGCGAAACTGATCGGAAGACGATTTCAGCGTGTCACCCGGAAGTTCGGCCTTAACAAGCAACGACTTGCCCTCCGCACGGATCTGTTCAGACCTGGTCCGGCTGATCCCAGGCAAATGGCGCTGGATCTATAGCCGACCTAGCGGGTCGCTGGACTTATCCACAGCCTGCGGATTAGGATGTTCGTTCGACAGCGCGGATGGGTGGGACAGGCGCTTGGTAACCTTGTCTTCATCAAATCACGACTCAAAGGGTGATTCGCATCTGTCATATCGAAGTGGAGTTGCTCGCAAATGGATCTCGTACCGAACACAATCATCGAAGGCGATTGCATAGATATTCTGTCTCGTCTGCCTGACCGGTCCGTCGATCTCGTGTTTGCCGATCCGCCTTATAATCTACAACTTGGCCAGGGCCTAACCCGGCCAAACCAGTCCACCGTTGATGGCGTCACCGACGAGTGGGACAAGTTCGACAGTTTCGATGCCTATGATCTCTTTACCCATCAATGGCTGACCGAGGCCCGCCGCGTGCTGAAAGACGATGGGGCGATCTGGGTCATCGGCTCCTATCATAATATTTTCCGGGTCGGCGCTATCCTGCAGGATAGCGGCTTCTGGATTCAGAACGACGTCATCTGGTTGAAGACCAACCCGATGCCGAACTTCAAGGGAACACGCTTCCAGAATGCCCACGAGACGTTGATCTGGGCCGGTAAATCCGAAGCCTCGAAAGTGACGTTCAATTACCAGGCTTTGAAAGTGTTCAACGATGACACGCAGATGCGGTCGGATTGGACGATACCGCTCTGCACAGGCCCTGAGCGCCTCAAGAACGCCGAGGGCAAGAAAGCGCACCCGACCCAAAAGCCGGAAGCGCTTCTAAAACGCGTACTGCTCGCCACAACCAATCCCGGTGACACAGTGCTTGATCCCTTTTCCGGCACTGGCACAACGGCTGCCGTCGCCCGCATGCTCGGCCGGAACTTTGTCGGCATCGAGCGTGACCCCGAATATGCCAGAATCTCCCGGGCACGTTTGCAAGGCATACAGCCGGTGGCAGCGAACGATCTGGAGACGGAGAAGAGCAAGCGTGCGCTGCCACGGGTTCCCTTTGGAGCAATCGTCGAACATGGCTGGCTTCGCCCGGGCGATCGCCTATTCAGTCCGAAGCGCCGCTATATGGCTCGCATTCGCATTGATGGCTCACTGGCAACAGACAACACGACGGGATCAATCCACCGCGTTGGCGCTCATGTCCAAAATGCTCCAGCCTGCAATGGCTGGACTTACTGGCACTTCGAGGACGACAAGCGGAAGCTTGCGCCGATTGATCTTCTGAGGCGTCGCTATCGCACCGAGATGGGGCTGAACTAGGCCCGTTCCAGCAGTTTGAACACCTTGGCAAATACGCTGGGCAGGCCCTCCACCTGATCAACAGGGTTCCACACACCGCTGGGACGCTTGCCCTTCAAGCTGCCCTGCCAGACCTGAAGCGTGAGCGAAAAGTGGGTAAAGACGTGACGAACCTCGCCGCGATGCTGCCAGTCGGCTTGCGCAGGTGCACCGCTTATCTCATCTGCCGCAACATCTCCCCATTGAGATCCCGGCAGGCCGAGCATTCCCCCAAGTAAACCCTTCTCAGGCCGTCGCTCCAGCAACAGCTCGCCTTTACTGAGCGCGATAAACACATGTCCGGTGCGATGGGGCTTGGGCGCTTTTTTGAGCTTGATGGGAAAACGCTCCTGTTCCCCGGCACGGCGTGCGGCGCAAAGCTCGCTCACCGAACAGATCAGACAATTCGGCCGTTTTGGCGTACACACGGTTGCGCCAAGATCCATCAGACCCTCTGCAAACTCAGCGGGTCGATCCCCCGGCACAAGTTCTAACACAGCCTGCTTGATGTCGGATTTTGCGTCTTTCAGCGGCTTTTCAATCGCCAGAAGCCGGGAAAACACACGCTCCACATTGCCGTCCACCGCGGCTGCCCGCTCCCCAAAAGCAAGTGCGGCAATAGCACCAGCCGTATAGGGGCCAATGCCTGGCAACTTGATCAACTCCTGCGCGGTCTGGGGAAATCCACCGCGGCTCGACACTTCTCGGGCACACTTCAGAAGATTCCGCGCGCGAGCATAATATCCGAGCCCGGCCCAGGCCGCCATAACGTCCTCATCCCTCGCCTCGGCCAGCGCATCTACGGTGGGCCAGCGGCGTGTGAACTCATGGAAGTATCTTGTGCCATGGGGAATGGTGGTCTGCTGCAGCATGATCTCAGCAAGCCAGACGCGATAGGGGTCGGGTCGCTCGCCTTCCGCCCGCGCCTTTGGTCCAACCCGCCAGGGCAAATCGCGCGCCGCCTCATCGTACCAGTCGAGAAGCAAATCTGGCAGCGCGTTCAGGTCTTCTGCAATATGACTTTCCTTTGCCATCATCTGCAGGCAAACTCTCCTTCATGAAACGGCATCCCGATCTGCGGTCCGAGGCATCTCAAGATCCTCTACTAGAAGCTATGGCGCGCGCGAAACTTCGCAAGCAGCGTGGCAAAGCCGTCTGGCACCCAAAGCCTCAGCTCGGTGTACAGGCTCGCAAGATTCTCCGCCAGCATGCAAAAAAGGGCGGCGGATCTTCCCTCAAGAAATTACAGCTGAACTGGTCAGATCTTGTGGGTGCCGAGCTTGCTGACATCTGTTCGCCAATAAAGCTGACGGGTGCAAAAACAGGCCGCACGCTTACCCTCCGGGTTATCCCCGCAGCAGCGCCGCTGATTCAGCACCAGGAAGAAGCACTGCGCCAACGCCTTTCCGTCGCTGCTGGCGGAAACATCACCCGCCTCAAGCTGGAACACGGCAACATGCCGGGGAGCGTCCCCAAGACAGGCAAGCAAAAACGGATCTTGTTGGCCGATGAAGAGGCATCGCTGCAGCGCAGCATAGAGAACATTCAGTCTCCCAGGCTGAAAGCGGCAATTGTCGCACTTGGCAGGGCTGTGCTAGCCGACGACACATAAATAGCGGCATAGTTCCCGATGCTGCGACTGAAGATCGAGAGGACATTGATATGTCGGCTATTCACATTGTGAGACGGACCCTTTTAGGCGGGCTGTTTGCATTGGCCCTTGCAGCCTGCGGTGAAGGGGATGGAAGTTCAGATGCGTCATCACAGCAATTGGTGGACAAGACCCTCGGCATCGAAGACGCTCCTGCTGTGCTTATCGAGTATGCATCGATCACATGCGGAGCCTGCGCGCAATATCACCGCGATATCGTCCCGGCGATCAAGGAGATGGTAGATGAGGGCCGAGTGCGGTTCGTCTTCCGCGAATATCCGACACCACCGGCAGAGGTCGCCGTTGCCGGTTTCGCAGCTGCCCGCTGTGCAGCTGATGATACGGCCTATTTCGCAATGCTGGACGATATGTTCGAAAACCAGCAGGGGATTATGGCTGCAACGAGAAACGGCACGGTCCGTACCGCACTTCAAGCCGTTGCATCACGCCACGGTGTTGACGGCGAGACATTCGAAGCATGCCTTGCAAATCAAGACATACGCTCTGAAATCGCAGCGTCAGCGGCTCAAGGTACCGCCGACGGCGTTACGAGCACACCAACCCTTTTTCTGAACGGTCGCAAGCTAACCGGTGCCGAAGGTCGCTCAGTAGAGAGCATTCAGGAACTCGTGGGTGCGATTGCGCCAAAGGCAGAGAGTTAACCACTTGGCAACCCTTCCGACTCAAACTCCTTAAGCAAAGGTTATGGACAAAATGTCGATATTCCGGACAACCACGCTTGCCATCGGTATCGCTCTCCTGGCGACCAGTTGCTCAGAAGGGCGTCAAAGTCTTGCGCAGCAAACATCCGGAGAAGATGGAGAAACCGGCGCACTTTCAACGGTTTCCTTTGACGCTGGTATTGGTGTTCAGATGGGTTCAGATGATGCTCAGATCACCATTGTTGAATACGCCTCGATAACCTGCACACACTGCAAGGATTTCCATGACGAGGTACTCTCGGCAACGGTCTATGACGACTATGTTGCGACAGGAAAAGTAAAGTTCATCTTCCGCGAATTTCCCCTGAATCAAATCGATGTTGCCGGATTTGCGGTCGCTCGATGTGCCGGAGAGGAAGATTATTTCTCGGTTCTCCACACTTTCTTCGATGAACAGGATGATGTGATCAGCGCTGCCCAGAGCGGTACTGTGCTTGAGAAACTGCAAGACATAGGAACAAGTTTCGGGTTGGACATCAGTCAGGTGGATGCCTGCATTGAAGACAGTGAGATACGTCGGCAGATCGCTGCTTCAATTGATGCCGGCCAGGGTGACGGCGTGAATTCGACACCGAGCATTTTCGTAAATGGTGTTCGCCAGGAAACGATAGAATCCCGAACGGCAGAAGGCATGGCCAGCATTCTCGATGGGCTGCTTGGCGAAACCGCCAATGCAGATGCAGAAGAAGACGTAACCGCCGACTCAGCCGAAGAAGGTTAGGAGCGCCTCGAGGAAGCCCATATGCAAATTACCCAAATTCGCATTGCCGGCTTCAAGTCGTTTGTCGACCCTACGGATGTCCCAATCGAAGAAGGGCTCACGGGGATTGTGGGCCCGAACGGCTGCGGGAAATCGAACTTATTGGAAGCCTTGCGCTGGGCGATGGGCGCAAGCTCAGCCAAGGCCATGCGCGGCTCGGAGATGGACGACCTGATCTTTTCAGGATCCTCAGATCGCCCGGCCAGAGAAACGGCCGAGGTGACCCTTGTCCTCGACAATGCCGATCGAAAAGCGCCTCCCGAATTCAACTCGGCAGATACACTGGAAATCTTACGCAGGCTGAAGCGCGGAGCGGGCTCCACCTACAAGCTCAACGGGCGAACGGTACGCGGCAAGGACATCCAGCTCTTATTCGCAGATGCTTCGACCGGGGCGAACTCTCCGGCGCTTGTCCGTCAGGGACAGATATCCGAGTTGATCGCAGCAAAGCCCCAAAACCGCCGCCGCATTCTGGAAGAGGCCGCTGGCATTTCCGGTCTGAACACGCGCAGGCATGAAGCGGAGCTGAAATTACGGGCGGCTGAATCAAATCTGGAGCGCCTTACCGAAGTGTCCGCTGAAGTCGAACGACAACTGGAAAGCCTCAAACGCCAGGCCCGCAAGGCCCGCAAATACAAGGCGCTGTCCGATGAGATAAACGGCCTTGAAGCTCTGGCGGCTCACCTGCGCTGGCAGGAAGCGATCGAGGCGAGCGAACTGGCTAACAGTGCTTTGGTCCAGGCTCGGCAAAACGTTGAAGAGCTCACATCGATTGATGCGATCCGCGAAAAGGAACGTTTGGAAGCTGCGGAAAAACTACCTCCTCTCCGGGAGGCTGAAAGCGTTATCAGCGCAAAGCTCGGCCAGGCCCGGATCGCCTTTGCCCGGCGGGATGCCGAGCGCAAAGCCGCGGCCGAGGCGATTGGGCGGCTGGAAGAAGAACTCGGTCGACTGAACGACGATCTCACACGCGAACAGGCTATGGTCGCCGAAGCAGAAGCGGAAGCGGAAAGATCGAAAGAGGAGTTGGTGGCGCTTCCTCAGGAGAACGCCGCTGCCAATGATGCCGAGGAAGCGTCTGCAAGAGCCACCCTTGATCAGGCGCGGGAAGCTCTTCGCAAGAGTGAGGCGATTGTCGACCAGCTATCGGATCGCCTGTCCGACAGCAGAGCGCAACGCCGCGCTGCAGAGGAAAATCTTGCTTCCCAGCGCCGTCGGCGCGATGAACTGGCCCGCCAAAAAGAGGCAATCAACCGCCAGCTGTCGACGCTGCAAGCTGCGGAAGAATTGTCTCTCGCGCTCCGAGAAGCCGAAACAGCTGAGGCAGAAGCCGAGCAGGCTTATCATGCTGCAACGAAAGCGGTTGAAATAGCTGAAGCAGAGCAGGAAGCAGCGGCCGAAAAAGCAAAAGACGCAGAAGCTCCCGTCTCGAATCTTGAAACCGCCATCCGGGCGCTTGAAGGCGAAATTGCCGGTCTCGAAAGACTGCTAAAAACAGCAGACCGAAATGATGCTCCCCCGGTGCTGGAGCGCATCAGGGTTAAAGACGGGCTTGAAAAGGCCATCGCTGCGGCCTTCGGGGATGACCTTCAGGCTTCAACTGACCGTTCCACGGCGCTTCACTGGGCCGGCGCAGAGAAGGCCGGATCGCAGCTCCCGGGTGCATCAACCCCTCTCACAGAGCTTGTCGATGCTCCGGATGAGCTTCTTGCCCGCCTGTCCCAATGCGGTTTGGTCGATGCGGCTCAGGGGGCCGAGCTTTGCCACGCGTTAAAACCCGGCCAGAGACTGGTCTCCAAAGAGGGTCATTTATGGCGGTGGGATGGCTTTGTGCGCACACCCGATGCGCCTGTTTCCGCAGCGGAGAAACTGGAGCAGCAAACGCGCCTTGAGGCCGCGAAAGCTGAGTTCGCGCCGCTTCAGGACCAAATAGATCAGGCTCGCAAGATCTGGGAAGCTGCAAAAGCGACCCTCGATGCATCGGATAAGAGGCTGAAGGATGCTCGCACAGCGGTGCCGACCGCATCATCAAAATGGAATGAAACCCGCAGCACCGCAGCTAAGGCGCGGGAAGCCTATGAAGCGGCGAACCTGAAACGATCCACCTTTTCAGATACGATTTCAAGAATAGAGACTGATCTGAGGATTTCAGAAGACGCGATCGGCTCAGCCCAAGGACTTGGTGAACAGGAAACCGACAAGGCGCTCGAAGAAGAGCTGGCAAGGGCTCGCGAGGCTCTTATCACGGCGCGGGAAGCAGAAGTTGAAGCCAGGGGTAATTTGACGGATTTCACGCGTGGACGCGAGCAAGCTGCCGCCCGTAGGAAGCACCTGACCCGCGACTTCGAAACCTGGACCGAACGGGCAAAAGCCGCGTCAAGCCGCGCCGAAAAGCTTCAGGAGCGTTCAGAGGATACCCGCCGCAAGATCGCGACCACAAAACAAACTGATGGCGGCCCGGACGCAGATGAATTGGCAGCCTTGGAGTCCCGCGTTCAAGCGCTCGAAAACGAACGGAAAACGGCTGCTGATTCCCTCGCTGAAGCGGAAACCGCCGCCAGAGAAGCGGAAGAAGCCTCCCGTGCGGCCACAGCCGCAGCAGGCAAGGCGCGGGAAGCCCTCGCCGGAGCCACAGTGGCTATTGAGGCATCGGAAACCCGCGTGCAGGACAGTATTGAAACAGCACGCAGCCAATTCCAGCGGCTTCCTGAGGGGCTGATGCCGCTTGCCAAGACCTATTTAGATGAAGACGTCATCGCGTCGACAGACCTCGCCGATGCCGCCCAGAAAGCAGAATTTCTGAAGCGCGACCGCGATCAGCTCGGCGGCGTGAATATGGATGCCGAAGCCGAAGCGGAGGAAGTGGCTGAGCGACTAGGCGCACAGGCGAATGAGAAACAGGACCTGACGAAAGCCATCACCAAATTGCGTGAGGGGGTCGATGCGCTCAATGATGAAGGCCGGGCGCGGCTCATTCATGCTTTTGAGACAGTGAACGAGCATTTCAAGTCGCTTTTCCGAGCGCTATTCCGTGGCGGCCAGGCCGAGCTCCGCCTCGTTGATGCCGATGACCCCCTCGCTGCTGGACTTGAGATCTTTGCCCAGCCTCCAGGAAAACGCCTTGGAACACTTCGACTCATGTCCGGTGGCGAACAGGCCCTGACAGCTGCGGCACTAATCTTTGCCGTCTTTTTATCGAATCCAGCACCGGTCTGCGTCTTGGATGAGGTCGATGCGCCGCTGGACGATGCAAATGTCGACCGATTCTGCCGTATGCTCGACGAAATGCGCAATCGGACCAACACCCGGTTCATCGTGATTACTCACAATCCAGTCACGATGAGTCGTATGGACCGCCTGTTTGGCGTCACGATGCGTGAAAAAGGTGTGTCAAAACTGGTATCCGTCGACCTCAGCGCCGCTGAAGAGCTGGTTGCGGCAGAGTGATGCAGGTGAGCTATGGGCGAGGAAAACCCCGACGATCTTGGTGAACGTATTCGGCGCGCCCAAGAAGCGCGAAAGCCGCAAGCAGACAAAGCTGAAGAAACGCCGGAAACCGCAGTAAATGCTGGCGGTTTGGCCCTTCGCTATGGAACTGAATTCGCGGCTAATGTAACTGTAGGCCTGTTTCTAGGGCTTATAATTGACCACTTTTTCAATACCGAGCCGTGGGGCGTCCTGATTATGCTGGGCTTCGGCCTTGCAGCGGGCATTTTAGGTGTTATACGCGCCTACAATAAAATCAACGCTGACATTGCCGACATGACGGCGTCGGCCGATGACAGGGATTGAGGGCTGATGTTCCCGACCTTTGCAGCGACGGACCCGATCGCACAATTCGAGGTCAAGCGTATTTTCGAGATCGAAAATGTGCTGGGCCGCTATGATCTTTCGTTCACAAATGCCAGCGCTTATATGGTGCTTGGCGTCACGTTCGTCGCAGGATTGTTCTGGTATTCTGCGTCTCGGACCTCGCTTGTCCCGAACCGCATCCAGTCGCTTGGCGAGATCGGCTACGAATTCGTTGCGGATATGATCAGAGGCGTAGCCGGCGAGGAAGGGCTCCGTTTCTTCCCGTTCGTATTTACCCTCTTTTTCTTCATTCTTGCTGCCAACATGATCGGCATGGTCCCTTACGCCTTCACGACAACCAGCCACATTGTTGTAACAGGAGCGCTTGCCCTGCTCGTAATCGGCATCGTTATTGTTTATGGGTTGATGAAGAACGGTCTTGGCTTCTTCAAACTCTTTGCTCCATCTGGCGCACCGTGGTGGATCTACCTGCTGCTGATACCGATCGAAATCATTTCTTTTCTTGCGCGCCCGCTCACCCTGGCCCTTCGTTTGTTCGCAAACATGCTTGCCGGACACATAATGTTGAAGCTTTTCGCCGGCTTCGCCGTCAGCTTATTGGGAGCCGGAGCAGTATACATACCAATAGCCGCGCTTTCCTTCGGCATGGGAGTTGCTCTCAACGCCCTTGAGTTCCTCGTAGCCTTTCTACAGGCCTACGTTTTCGCCATTTTGACCTGCGTTTACCTTAACGACGCGCTTCACCCAGCACACTAGGATCCCGATTTTCGTGGTGGCCATGGCAACCACGCTGAACTTGACGCCCAAAGCCAATCGCGCTTCACGGGCACAAATTTTATAAGCATTCCAAATTCAAGGAGTTTCCAATGGAAGGCGATATCACTCTCGGCCTTAAATATGTAGGCGCTGGCCTTGCTACCCTCGGTATGATCGGTGCGGCCATCGGTGTGGGCAACATCTTCGGCTCGTTCCTCGACGCGGCCATGCGTAACCCTTCGGCTGCGCCACAGCAGACCGGTAACCTCTTCATCGGTATGGCTCTTTCGGAAGCCCTGGGTATTCTGGCTTTCCTGGTTTCGATCCTTATCCTTTTCGTGGTCTAGTCACGAGATAATCGAAACTGTTCGACGCGGGGAAGAGAAATGTCTCTGATTGCAATGATGGCCGATGCTGCACCGGGCGAGGATGCTAGCGGATTCCCACCATTTGAGCAGTGGCACTATCCATCTCAGCTCTTCTGGCTCTTTCTGACCTTTGGCGGATTGTATCTCATCATGTCGCGGCTCGTATTGCCACGGCTGTCCAACAATCTTGAACGGCGCTCGGACACGATTGCTGACGATCTCGACGAAGCCGCCAAACTGAACGAACAGGCCGAGGAGGCCAAGCGCGAGCTAGAGCTCAACCTTGCCAAGGCGCGGTCCGGAGCGCGGGAAACCGTAGCAAAGGCCGAAGCTGAGATGGCCGAAGAGATCGCCGCAGAAACGCGACGCGCCGATGCCGAGCTTGAAACGCGCCTGGAAAAAGCGGAATCGCGGATCCAGGACCTTCGCAAAGAAGCCATGGACAATGTCGAAAATGTCGCGACTGAGGCTACTCAGGCGATTCTAACGAAACTTGGCGTCAGCACGAAAGCTGAGGATGCCAAGGCGGCTGTTACAGCAGCGATTAAGGAGCGCGTGTAAAATGGTTAGAGTGCTCCTTCTATTGTTCGCCTCAACTCCAATCGCTTTTGCAGCCGATGAGAGCCATGGCGGCGGGATTGTGCCTGAGTGGCTATCCCATGGCGACACGAACACAGCGTTTCTTGCCATGGCGACATTCCTTTTGATCGTTTGGCGTGCTGGCGGTTTCAAACTGATTACGGGTGCGCTGGACAACCGAGCGAACGCGATTCAGGCTCAACTTGAAGAGGCGAAGGACTTGCGCGAGGCAGCCGCAAAACTGCTCGCGGAAGCCGAGCGCCGCCAGCGAGAGGCAGACGAAGAGGCGAAAGCCATCGTCACTCAGGCAAAGAAAGATGCCGAGATTTTCCGAAAGGAAGCGCGAAAATCGCTGGAACAGCGTCTTGCCCGCCGTGAAGCCATCGCAGAGGCACGGATCAAACAAGCCGAAACCGATGCTGCTGCCGAAGTTCGCCGAGCTGCTGCGGACACCGCGACGCGCGCAGCTGAGCAAATTCTGAGTTCAGCGGATAGCACAGACCATTTTGAGTCTGCGGCCGCACAGATCGAAAAAGCGCTAAACTAGACTGTCTGTACGCTAACTCGGCGTATGACCAGAACTATGACCGCTTCCGGTTATCAGTTTTAATAACCATTCCGGCGTAAACTTATCGAGCTTGGGATACTTGTTAAGCAAGTGCCTGATCAGCTGTTGTCCCCACACGGAATTTCGCGCCAGCAGCGCCGCTCCAAGGATGCCAATCGGCAACCCAATAGGAAGAAACGGCGTCAGAAACCCCAGAGGCACCGAGATAACTACAAGGAAGAGCCCAATCAGTGCCAGTACTTGCCGGAACAGAACTCTCACACCGCTGCCCAATCCAATTCTTGGTTTTGCCTCGGGCCTGCTCCCAACAGATGTCTCTTGAGATATGTCGCTCTTCCAGTAATCCGTCATCACTCCATGAAATATAATAATCTCTGACTTTTCCACCCCCACAACGTGCTTGTGAAGAGAAGAGCAGGAATATGATACGCTGAAAAGATACAATTTAGAACCAATAGCCTTACTCGGCGGCGATCGCCTCCGGCTCAGGCGGGGTCCATTTCAAGCGAGGTTTGCGGGCAGCCTGGGTTTCATCGAGCCGGCGCATCGGCGCACGATAAGGTGCACCTTTCAGGCTCTCATCACCAGACGCCGCTCTCTGAGCAACTGAGATAACCGAGTCACAAAACCTGTCGAGTTCTGCCTTGGATTCCGTTTCTGTAGGCTCAATCAACATGGCACCATGCACAACCAAAGGAAAATACATGGTCATGGGATGGTAGCCCTCATCAATAAGCGCCTTTGCAATGTCAATTGTTTCAATGCCATCTGCAGAGAAGGCATCCGAGAACAGCGCTTCGTGCATGCAATAGCCTTCAAAGGCAGGTGTCATAGCGTCCTGAAGCCGTGCAGAGACATAATTCGCATTCAACACCGCATCTTCTGCTACCTGTTTCAGTCCATCTGCGCCGTGGGACAGCATATAGGTCAAGGCACGGACAAACATGCCCATCTGGCCATGGAACGCACACATACGCCCAAAACTCTCGCTCGCCTCACCTTCGCAATCTTCGACGAGCCTGAAACCAGTCTCATCTCTGATAACAAACGGCACCGGTGCATAGGGCGCAAGCGCTTCAGAGAGGACAGTTGGCCCGGAGCCCGGCCCGCCACCGCCATGGGGCGTTGAGAAGGTCTTGTGCAGATTGATATGCATGGCGTCGATGCCGAGATCGCCCGGCCGAACCCGACCGACAATCGCGTTGAAGTTTGCGCCATCGCAATAGAAGTATCCGCCCGCCTCATGGATCAGGTCGGCAATCTCCCGAATATCCGTCTCGAATAGCCCGCACGTGTTCGGGTTGGTCAGCATGATGCCCGCAATGTCAGACGGGTCGGCGAGTTTCACGCGGAAGTCTTCCATATCCACACGACCGCGCTTGTCAGCCTTGATCTCATCCACGGTGAAACCGCACTGAATTGCGGTTGCCGGATTGGTGCCATGGGCAGAGGCTGGCACGAGAACGCGCTTGCGCGTAGCGACTTCGCCCCTCGCATCTAGTGCACGGCGAATGGAAAGCATGCCGCAAAGCTCACCATGGGCTCCGGCTTTTGGGCTCATTGCCACAGCAGGAAGCCCGGTCAGCGTCTTAAGCCAGTCGGCCAACTCATCGATCAGTTCAAGAGCGCCCTGAATTTCATATTGTGGCTGCAAGGGGTGCACATCGGCAAATCCCGGAAGGCGCGCCATTTTTTCATTCAGGCGAGGATTGTGTTTCATTGTACAGGAGCCCAGAGAGAACACGCCGAGATCAATTGCATAATTGCGCTGGGAAAGACGCACATAGTGGCGAACTGTTTCCGGTTCGGAGAGACCTGGCAGGTTCGTTGATCCCTTTCGCGCGACGCCGCCGAGCCGGTCTCCTCGACCTTTGGGTCGCGGGAGATCTACCCCCGTTGTCTCCGGGGTTCCAATCTCGAATATGAGATTTTCTTTCTGCAAAAGCCCCCGTGAGCCCGAAACCGTATCGCTGCCAGACCCGTTTGAAACAATCGTCGGCGTGGTCGGTCTTCCCTGTGTGTTCATAGCCATTAGACAATCTCCCTCAGCGCATGCCCATACGCCTCAACATCTTCCGTTGTCACACATTCCGTGGCCGCGCAGATGACCACATCATCAAACCCGGCTCCTGGCAGTATGCGGGACACTCGCACACCACCAACGACGCCCCTTTTGTCGAGCTCTGCAAGCAATTCGTCCGCCGACTTTGGCGTCCGAAACGCAAATTCGTTGAAGAAGCGCGGCGTCAGAAGCTCCACACCCTCGATCGCTTCCAGAGTATCTGCGAGATCGCAAGCCGCTTCGTGGTTCAGCCTTGCCAACTGCGTAAACCCTTTATCGCCCAGCAGTGTCATGTGCGCCGTGAAGGCGAGCGCACAAAGACCGGCATTGGTGCATATATTCGATGTCGCCTTATCACGGCGAATATGCTGCTCGCGCGTTGAGAGGGTTAAAACAAACCCGCGATTGCCGTCAGCGTCATTTGTTTCTCCGCAGAGACGGCCCGGCATTTGCCGGACAAGTTTTTGCGTACAGGCAAAAAGCCCGACATAAGGACCGCCAAAGGAGAGCGGGTTGCCGATAGATTGCCCCTCGCCGACCGCTATGTCAGCGCCCATCTCCCCCGGCGGTGTTACAAGGCCTAGGCTAACCGTCTCGGTGAAAACGGACACGAACAGCGCTTTCTGAGCATGGGCAGCATCTGCCACTGGAGACATATCGGTAATCGTTCCAAATACATTTGGTGACTGACCGATGACACAGGCCGTATCTCCGTCTACGGAGTTTACAAGATCAAGCTCAGCGTCAATAGCCGGGGGCAGCTGAACAATTTCGATTCCTTGTGCCTCGCAAAGCGTGATGGTCGCCTCCGCATAATGAGGATGCAGCCCCCCTGACAGCACGACCTTTTTACGCCGAGTGGCGCGGCAGGCCATGAGCGCTGCTTCCGCGCAAGCGGTTGAACCGTCATACATGGACGCATTCGCCACATCCATCGCCGTCAGTGCGGCAACTTGTGTCTGAAATTCAAACAGGGTTTGCAGTGTGCCTTGCGCAATTTCAGGCTGATACGGAGTGTATGTGGTCAGAAATTCAGAACGCTGAATAATGTGATCGACCGTTGCTGGAACGTGGTGTTTGTACGCACCGCACCCAACAAAGAACGGCCCTTCAGAGGCTGTTCTGTTTTTAGCTGCAAGAGCGGAAACATGACGCTCTACAGCGAGTTCGCCTTGATACAGAGGAAGATCACGTATTGGACCATCGAGACGTGCAGTCTTTGGAACATCCTCATAGAAATCATCGACCGATTTCGCACCGATGCGGGCTAGCATGGCCTTGCGGTCTTCTGGAGTGAGCGGCAGATATCTCATCAAGCGAGCTCCTGGTTTGACTGTCGTAAGAGAAAGAAGAGGCCGATCAGTGCTGGTGCACCGATCGCATCGACAATGGCGATCCGGCGCAGCGATCCACCCAGTTCATTATTCAGTGCGGCGATTATCGGAAACCCGATCATACTGATCGCTCCGCCAATCAGTGCTGGCCAGCGCACAGCGGGCATCGCAGCTGCGCAGGCAAAGGCTCCACCGACAAGCCCCGGCAATATCGCCCTATGCTGCAAAAGCGTCACCAGAGGTGTGTTCGTGGGCTCAACACCGTACAGCGAGGTCAGCTGACCGGGCGCGATGGCAGCGACCGCCGGGAGAAAATGGATGATCGCCAGGAAAGCAAAGAGCAGAACAATGACCATGTGCTAAAGCCCCTCACAAAATGTCTTATATGCCTCGGCCCCCATGAGCCCGTCGAGCTCAGCTGCGTTGCTGACTTTCAGCTTTGCAAACCAGCCAGCACCTTCGGGATCCTCGTTCACTGTTTCCGGAGCATCGGCCAGCGCGCTATTGCCTTCCGTCACCTCGCCGCCGACAGGCGCATAGACATCTGAAGCGGCTTTGACGCTTTCCACCACAGCCATATCATCGCCTTTCGCGAAGGACGTGCCGACTTCTGGAACTTCGACAAACACCACATCACCTAATTGCTCGGCCGCATATTTGGTAATTCCAACGGTCGCGATGTCGCCATCGAGCTTGATCCATTCATGGTCTTCGGTGAACTTTAAGGTCACGGCTCAATCCTCCCTCAGCGTTTGTATCTAGGCTCAATGAAAGGCAGGTTGCAGACTTCCGCAGGATGCGCCTTCCCTCTGACAAGTAGATCGATTTTTGTTCCGGGTGCCGCATGCGCCGCTTTGACATAGCCCATGGCCACGGGCCGCTCGACACTCGGGCCGAAACCGCCCGACGTGACCACACCTACGGATTGTCCATCAATTTGAATTTCGGTGCCGTCTCGCGCTGGTGCGCGACCTAGCGGCTGAATACCCACTCGTTTTTCATCGGCACCATCTGCCAACTGCCGTAAAATGATCTCCGCTCCCGGAAAGTCAGCCTGCTGACGACGGTTCTTCTGTATCAACCATGAAAGGTCGGCTTCCACTGGCGTGCGGGAGGCATCCATATCGTTTCCATAAAGACAGAGACCAGCTTCAAGCCGAAGGGAGTCCCGTGCTCCAAGGCCGACAGGTTTGACCCGATCATCAGAAAGAAGGTCGCTGACAAGTTTCAGGCCGGTCTCATTATTCGGGATCAGAATCTCAAAGCCATCTTCGCCCGTATAACCACACCGGGACAGCATATACTTCTCGCCACCTTTCTGGATGTAGGCACAACGCATGAACACAAGATCAGCAGCTTCGGAGAAATGGGGAGTCAGAACAGCCTCTGCTTTTGGCCCCTGCAAAGCAATCAGTATGCGGTCATCGGCGCGCTGCAACATAGCCTCATCACCAAGCTCGCGCTCCATCAGCGCCCAGTCATCTCTCTTAACGGCACCGTTCACTACAATGTAGAGCATGCCCTCAAGCATTGGGTCAGGCATGCGTGTCACGATCAGATCATCAAGTATCCCGCCTGTCTCGTTCAGAAGTACCGTCAAACGCCCCTGACCGGGCTTCAATCCGGTAATATTGCTTGGCACCAGTCGCTCAACCAGCGCGGAAATTCGCTCATGTGCGCCGGGCTCACCAAGCCCCTCTTTCAAGAACAGGAAACACGGCCCCATATGGGACACATCGAAAAGCCCGGCATGGGATCGCGTCCACAGGTGTTCAGGCTTCACGCCGTCAAACTGGACGGGCATCTCGTAGCCAGCAAACGGCACAATTTTGCCACCATGGGCCAAATGCACATCATATAGCCCTGTGCGTCTGAGCGGTGCGTCTGTTTCGGCCATGGCCCCGAGCTTCCCTGGACAACTCATTGGCGCTGCCCGCTCATAGAGAACGATCAGCGGCCCCCGCTGTCTCGGTGCCTGAGAGATTTGCGGCACCGACTACAGGCGGCCGCTTGCTCCTTCGGCGAGGCCAGATTTAGAAATCCGCCTCTTTCCAGCGTGTTGTCCTTGCCCCCGGTCCATCTGCCTGAGCGTTTCCGGGGCGGTTGCGCCTTCGGCGACAGGCTAAGCCTGCTCTCTCCCGGGGGTGGGTTACGTAATATGAATTAAGCCGGATTCCCTGATCCGGCAAGGATTAAGCACCGCCCATCACACCCAGCGCGGTATCTGCCAGATTTTTCATCGCCTTGTGCCAGGGATAGCCACCAAAACTGACACGCCCTACCCCAGCAGAAGCGAATTCCGCCACAGAAGGCCCCTTACCGGTTGCCATGACGTTTACGGGAAGTTCCGATGATTCGCAGACTTTCGAGATCAGATCGAGATCGGCAAGACCAGGTATGAAGAAGCTGCGCGCGCCCGCCTCGGCATAGGCGGCCCCGCGTTCAACCGCTTCGGATACGAAAGTCCCATGATCCTCTGGTTTTGACTGAAGGAACAGATCGGTCCGCGCATTGATCCAGACCTCTGCACCTGACGAAGAGCGGACAGCCGCCAGAGCCTTCAAACGCACCGCCTGATTATCAACTGATCGAATGCCTTTGCCGAAAAGACCATCTTCAATATTGACGCCGACAATGCCGGTCTCGGCAAGTTGGGTAAGGCTCTCCGCCGCAATTTCTGGTGTGTCTCCATATCCTGCCTCGAAATCGATGCTGACGGGAATCTCGACCCCTTTTACAATTCGCGCGGCATTTTCCACGACAAAACCGAGGGGTGTTTCCTCGCCGTCTGAGTATCCATTCGCTTCGGCAACAGAATGACTACCCGTCGCTAGAGCCTTTGCTCCCGCTGTCTCAACGGCTCGCGCCGAGCCGACATCCCAGACATTGAAGAGCACGACAGGGTCACCGGGCACATGCAAAGCTGCAAACTGATCAAATCTCTCTTGTTGGGACATGAAGACAACTCCTTTAGCACGGAAGTCTAAACACGGAGCCTCATGATCACCACCCGAAACTTGCGCCTGCCCGCCAGAGCGCCGTTACATGCGCTCAGGCGCTTCTATCCCGAGTAAATCCAGGCCTGCACCCAACTGTTTTGCTACAGCCTCGCATAGGCCCAATCTGGACGCTCTAACTTCGGGATTCCCCTCCGTCGCAATGGGGTGCGCGCCATAAAAGGCCGCGAAGGCCTGCGCCAGATTGTAGACATGCTCACAAAGAAAATGCGGCATACGCTTGTCGCTCGCGAGGGTGAGCGCGCTATCAAATCGGTCGAGCATCAAAGCAAGCGCGCGCTCCGTGTCGCTTGATACGAGGATCGCACCCGGAGCATTTCCCTCCTCGCGCGCCTTTCTCAGAAGCGACTTGATCCGGACAGCCTGATACAACAGATACGGCCCTGTCTTACCCTCAAAACTCGTGAAGCGATCAAGGTCAAAAACGTAGTTTGTTGTTCTTGTATTCTGCAAGTCCGCGAACCGGAGTGCGGCCCGCGCCACGAGTTCAGCAATTCTTGCTCGTTCTTCAACCGGAATCTCGGCAGACACACGCCCGCCCTCTTCGATTTTTCTGGTGGCTTCATCCAGCGCCATTTTGGTCAGATCGCCCAACTTCAACGTACCGCCTTCACGGGTCTTAAAGGGCTTGCCATCGGTGCCATTCACAGTGCCAAAACCGATATGCTCCAGACGATCTTCGGCCATGTATCCAACAATACCGGAGGCACGGAACACCTGTTCGAAGTGCAGCGACTGGCGTTGGTCCACCACATAGATGATCCTGTCGGGATCGTAGGACTGCACACGGTCAAGGACCGTTGCAAGGTCCGAGGTATGGTAGAGGCTCGCGCCACGGGAGTTCACCAGAATAAGCGGTGGATACTCCTTATTGTCGCCCTCCCGCTCAACCGGGATGATCCACGCACCGTCATCTTCCTTTGCAAAACCCTTGGCTTTCAAGTCCTCAACCATGCCAGGGATCAGTGACTCGACGTCTTTCTCACCTTTCCAAAGATCGAAGGATACGCCGAGAAAACCATAATCAACTTTGAGCTCCTCAATGGAAACATCCACAAAGTGGTTGAGCAGCGCCCTGTATCCTGCCCGTCCTGCCTGCAATTCAGCCACGGTCGCTTGGCTTCTCGCGTTTCTGTCGGGATCTTCCTTCGCTTTGGCTGAGGCCTGAGGATAAAGCCGCGAGAGGTCGTCAATTGTTACCGGGCTCTGTTCTGGAAATGGGCCCGTATTCGCTGCGTCGAAATAGAGAAGATCCGGTTGTTCATCTTGGAGTTCGGTGATCAGATGACCCATCTGAAGCCCCCAGTCGCCGAGGTGTACATCAGACGTCACATCATGGCCGAGAAATCGGAAAATCCGCTGCAGAGTATCACCGATAATCGCTGTCCGGATATGTCCAACGTGCATTGGTTTGGCGACATTCGCCCCGCCAAAATCAAGGATCAGCTTTTCGACATTATCTGAGCTGCTCGCACCGGTAAGCTCACCATCGCGTACAGTCTCCGCCCAAGCGCTCAACGCAACATCGGTCACCGAAATATTGATAAAGCCCGGACCACCGATTTCTAGCGCGGCCACCACCTCATGGCGACCGACACGCTCCAAGATTTCGGCAGCGATCTCTCGTGGATTCCGTTTTGCTGACTTTGCCGCAGCTAGCGCACCATTGCATTGAAAGTCAGCCTTATCGGATGCTCGGACCTCACCGAATTTCCGTTCAAGGCCAAGATCGACAAAAGCATCTCCAAATGCCGCGCTCAGCTGGGAGACGATGGTCTCCATGGCTTTCTCCTTCACAAATCAGATTTTATGTGGGCCGTTTAGCCTATCGGCTTCCCGCATCAAGCCGGAAGCGTTTGCCGTCCCGGTTGAATTGCAACTGCTTGTCGGTCAACTCGAAGCCTACGAGGATCTCAAAATTCGCCCCGGATATCGTATCATCGACACGGGGGATTTCGATCCGGTCGACGAGATCCTGAGCGGCGACGACCTCCTGATCTCGAAAATCTGCCCGAACTGTAAATGTCTCCTGGTTCAGAACACGAGCATTCCGGCGCATTACAGTGACGAAATAACTGTAATCATGGTAGCGATCTTCGCCTTTCGGACCCTTGCCAAAAGCAAAATCAACCTCGACTTCAGCAACAATCGGTTCGTCTCCAACATAGCGGCAGAAAAGCCGGACACCTGATATCTCACCGGTGTAGGTTATTTCGGTATACCTTTCGGCATCGCCTGCGAACTCAATAATCCGCGACGTATCGTAAAGCGCACCGGCGGTTGGGCATGGCCCAGCGTTTCGACTATCATCAAGTGTAGCCACGATATTAGAACCGGAAGAGCATGCCACAACGAGCGACATCGCACCCGCGATAAGCGTGCCGAATCGAAAACAAGCACCCATGGGGCGAACTATCCCTTGTTTTTTGTCCATAATTGGACATTTTCGGGCTTGGACTTCTTTGGCCTCGCCCCATCTGCTACACATGCTTTATCGGTGGTATGTCCGACAGGCAACGCCGCGCCGCAGGAGATAAATCTGAATGGTCGATATTCGTCCATCTCTTCTTATCCAGCTCGCTGCCCCAAGGGGATTTTGTGCTGGCGTCGACCGGGCGATACAGATTGTTGAAGAAGCTATCGAAAAATGGGGCGCGCCTGTTTTTGTGAGGCACGAGATCGTCCACAATGCTCACGTCGTCTCTCGCCTTGAAGCGCTCGGTGCCGTCTTTGTAGAAGAACTGGACGAATGCCCGGATGACAGACCGGTCATCTTTTCCGCCCATGGCGTGCCCAAAACCGTGCCGGCAGAAGCAAGCCGGCGCGAAATGATCTACGTCGACGCCACCTGCCCGCTCGTGTCCAAAGTTCACGTTGAGGCAACACGCCACCATGCCAAGGGTGAAGAGATCGTCCTGATCGGCCATGAGGGTCACCCCGAGGTTGTCGGCACTATGGGGCAAGTCCCCGATGGCGCAATGAAGCTCATTGAGACGGTAGAGGACGCCCTAGCCTACGAGCCCCGCGACCCGGAAAACCTTACCTTTCTCACCCAAACCACCCTTTCCGTCGACGATACGAAGGAAATTGTACGCACGCTCAAAGAGCGCTTTCCGTCCATCAAAGCTCCCCACAAGGAAGACATTTGCTACGCAACCACCAACCGCCAGCAAGCCGTGAAGGCAATGGGTGCAGCAGACCTTGTCCTTGTCATAGGTGCTGAGACGTCATCCAACTCTAAGCGCTTGGTTGAAGTCGCGTTCCGCGAAGGAGCCGGAGATGCCCGCCTCGTTGCCAGTGTCGAAAATGTCGACTGGGCTTGGTTTGAAGGCGTCAAGACTCTCGGCATTACCGCCGGGGCCAGTGCACCAGAGGATCTTGTTCAGGACCTGATTAACGCTTGCAGGGAGCGTTTCGATGTCACCGTCGAAGAGGTGAACCACACTGAAGAGAATGTGCGTTTCAAGCTGCCGCGCGTGCTCGCCGTTTAGATCAACACGTATCTTCAGCCCTGTATTTTTATCGTATTTCACGCACCAGACCGTTTGACATCGCAGCAGCAATGCGCGAGCGCTCCTGTCAAAGACAAAAAATGTAGGACGGAACGCCCATGCCCCGGCAAGTCGGCAGCCGCAATAAAGACTTCGCAGAAAAAAAACAGGAGCTCGTTCACGCTCTGACAGAACACGCGCTCTCCGCGGACATCCGAAGGCCCAGTCTTCGGCAATTCGCCCAGAGCTGTGATGTGTCGGAGCCCACCCTGCGTCACTATTTTGAGGACAGGAAAGGCACTGTCCTCGCTATCCTTGAGGAAATGGCCCGGCGCGGCAAGGTGATCTGGGATGTCGTTGCCATGCCCTCCGCCAATGGAGAGGAAGCCCTCGAAAACTATTTCATGATTTCGAATATGGGCATTCGTAATGGCGGTTTCATTCGCGCCCACGCATTCGGCATTATTGAAGGTCTTGCCGACCCCGATATTGGTAAGGCTTACGTCGTCCAGATCCTGGAGCCGTCACTCAAGAGCGTCATGACGAAAATGCAGCTCTCCTCTGAGCGCAACATTCCCGAGAACGAGCTCCGGTCTCTCGCCCTCGCAGTCTTTGCGCCGCTTCTTCTTCTCAGCCTTCATCAAGATCTTCTCGGCGGCAAGCAGACCGCTGAAATTGACGGTGACGCTCTCATTGAGACGCTCAAAAAGCATCTGACGGCACCTCTCACACAGCGCGATCCGTAGTTCATTCTTCAAGACATGCCTAGAGATTATGGGAACTAACCGCCTGAACCCGAATCGTATTTTATATTAGCTAAAATAGAATATGGATGAGATGCCGACTTCGATACACGGTTGGTAATCTCTGGTGCGATCGGTTACCGCCTATCCCTATGTTTCCGCGCCAGTCTCGAAATCAGCGATACGAATTCAGACGTCGACCCCCACGCCGACGTTCTCCCTCGTACGACCCCCATTGGCAGCCTTGATGCGGCGGCTCTGCCGGCCTGCGCTTCAGCTTCTGACCTCCCAAAAACCCGAAAGCGCACCCATAGACAGTCGCTAGCCCGCATCAAAGCTTGGTGAGAATTCCTGACCTTTCTCACCGGGCTTTTTTTAGGGGAAGTTGTGGAATTCTACTGCCGACAGATCCCAAGGTCAGGCACAACTAGCTTATCTTGTCGACCTGGCCGTATTCGAGGTCCACGGGCGTTGCCCGTCCGAAGATCGAGACAGTCACTTTCAAGCGTGCAGCCGCCTCATCAATTTCCTCAACCTCGCCTTCGAAACCTTCAAATGCACCATCATTCACACGCACCTGTTCGCCCACTTCGAAACTGATCGTCGGCCGTGGCCGGTCCGCCACATCCTCGGCGGTCCCGAGTATTCTATTCACCTCACGCTCCGGCACGGGCAATGGCTTCTTGCCGCCCTCGGCTCCGAGAAACCCAGTGACTTTCGGTGTGTTTTTTACAAGGTGATAAACATCATCGGTCAGCTGCGCCTTGATCAGGACATAGCCAGGAAAGAACTTCTTCTCGCTTGTCTTCTTCTTGCCGCGCACCACTTCGACAACCTCTTCGGTCGGCACTTCCATCTGCTCAATAAAGGCGTCCAAGCCGTTATTCTCCGCTTGCTCGCGGATCTGCTGGGCGACTTTTTTCTCAAAGTTCGAATAGGCGTTTATGATGTACCACTGGGCTTCAGCCATGGCGAAACTACTTTCTTTTCAATAATCAAACGCCCGTCACGAGGCGCACGAGATAGGCGATGATCTGATCGCCGAGAAACAGGAATGTCGCAACAAGCGTCGACATAATCAGCACCATGATCGTCGCGGTGACCGTTTCAGCGCGGGTCGTCCATGTCACTTTAGACCCCTCCGCCTGAACTTGGCTGGCAAAGGTAAAAGGACCCGTTCGCTTCTGTTTCTTCTCAGCCATGGTCAAATGCTCACTTCTAGGTCGAATGTCTATTAACAGGTTTCCCTTGCCGGGAGAAATTCTTCCTGATTGTCGGGAATAGCTTCTATGTGCGGGCAAGTGGCAGCACGGTCAATAGGTCGGATGATTTTCCTCCACGCGAAACAATTTTCAAGGCAGTGCCGCTTGACTTGCATCGCTGCCTGAAAGAGCAGAATACCGAGCAATCACAAGGCAACGCCCCATGCCCCTACGTGTCGCAATCCAGATGGACCCCCTCGAAACGGTGGACGTTGACGCCGATACAAGCTTCGCGCTGGCCGAGGTAGCGCAAGCCCGCGGCGCGGAACTATACGTCTATCACCCCTATAACCTGTCCTATTCCGAAGGGCGGGTCACGGCCCGCGCCCGACCCGTCTCGGTTCAGCGCGTCGCCGAAACGCCGGGCATCTTCGAGCCTGAAAGGATAATCGATCTCGCTAAGGATATTGACGTCGTCCTGATGCGCCAGGATCCCCCTTTTGACATGTCCTACATAACAGCGTGCCACATCCTTGAATTGCTTGGCAGCCAAACTCTGGTCCTCAACGATCCTACCTATGTTCGCGGGAGCCCCGAAAAGCTCTTCCCCCTTATCTACCCGGAGCTGATGCCGCCTACGCTGATTTCCAGAGACGAAAAGGCCATCTCGGACTTTCGTGCGGCACACAAAGACATCATTCTCAAACCGCTCTATGGCAATGGTGGAGCGGGTGTATTCCGACTCAAAGAAGACGACTCCAACTACGCCTCCCTTATCGAGATGTTCCTTGAGCGCTCGCGGGAACCAATCATTGCCCAGGCCTTCCTGCCCGATGTCTCCGAGGGTGACCGCCGCATAATTCTTATCGATGGTGAGGCTGTTGGCGGCATCAACCGGCGGCCGAGAGAGGGCGAAACTCGATCAAATATGCATGTGGGCGGCACACCGGAACCCTACGATCTCACCGAATCCGATCTACGCATCTGCGATGTGATCGGCCCGGAGTTGAAACGGCGAGGCCAGGTCTTTGTCGGCATCGACGTGATTGGCGACAAGCTGACTGAGGTCAACGTAACGTCGCCCACCGGCGTTCAAGAGCTGAAGCGTTTCTCTGGAGTGGATGCGGCCGCTCTTTTCTGGGATGCCGTGGACAAAAGGCTTTCCAGCAAAAACTAACTGCAAGTTAAGCCAAACGCCTCAAAAAAGCGCGAAACTTGCACGATACGTGCATTAATCTATTAATCGCGTATAAACTGTATTTGAAGCAACAGGTTACGCACTCACCTGCAGAGGACAGCTATTCGATCCATGCGTAAAGTCGTGACCCCTGATTTACGAGCGGAAGTACATGACCGCACCTAACCACGATCTACCAAAGCTCGATCTGAATTGTATTCCATCCGATGCGGCAGAGCTGGATCTCTCCAAGTTTCCGGACTTCCTGATATTGGGACCGCAACGGACGGGCACGACGTGGCTACATTCAAACCTTGGGCAGCACCCACAAGTCTTCCTGTCTGAGCCGAAGGAGCTCTATTACTTCAATTGTTTGAAAGGAGAGAGCGAGGACTGTTACTTCAGCCCGCTCGACGGCGCTGACATTACCGACCTCGGCGACTATCTTGATCACTTCAAGGACAGCCCCCATCAATGGTTCCGCAAAACCGCTAAATCGTTTCATCGCTATGGTGAACGGTATATGCCTATCCGCCGAGGCGAAGCGAGCGCGCACTACGCACTGCTGCCGGAAGACGTGATCGCAGATATCACGGCACTGCAACCCGACCTGCGGGCGATCATTCTCATTCGTGACCCTGTGGAACGCGCATGGTCGCATGCAAAGAAGGACCTTGCCCGAAATGCTGGCGTTCCCTTAGAGGCAGTTCCACAAGAAGATTTCTATGCATTCTTTAATCAGTCATACCAACGACGATGTGCTGACTATAAGACGATGCTGGAAACGTGGCGTACCGCCCTGAAACCTGGTCATCTCTACATCGGATTTCAAAAAAGGATTGCCACAGGGCCTGAACAACAGCTCAGAGAGATCTACAAGTTTCTCGATATCCGTAGTGACGAGAAGTATATTCATCAGACCTCTCTGTCGAAAATCGTGAATTCAACCGTTAAAGCTTCACCTCCTGAACACCTTCAACGCTATCTTGAAGATCTTTTCGCAGAGGAGAGAGACTGGCTCACGAAGACGTTCGGGAGTAAGGTCTAATCAATGGCTGACCATTAAGATCAAGCCAAAACGCCCTCCAGTATCGACATAGCACAAATTTCCTGAGATGCGGCGTACTATGGTCAAAGAGGGTCGTCATGCGCCATTTCATCAGCGTTTTTATTTTAGGCTGGCTGGCAGCTTGTAGTGCACCCGAGCCAGCATCTGACACCCAATCGCAACAGCCTGTCGTCGAGCAGGTACGGCCAATCATCATTGCCCATCGCGGCGCGTCGGGTGACCGACCGGAACATACGATCGAGGCCTATGCCTTCGCTATCGAACAGGGCGCGGACTTCATCGAGCCTGACCTTGTCATGACGAAGGAGGGCGTGCTGATTGCCCGCCACGACCGCTACCTTTCCACAAGCACAGATGTCGCCAACCACCCGGAGTTTGCAGCCCGCAAACGCAAAGTGGAAACGCCCTTTGGGTCCCGCGAGGACTGGTGGGCCGAAGACTTTACGCTGGCCGAGATCAAGACGCTCCGCGCCCTGCAACCCTTTCCCGGTCGGTCCACCGAATTCGATGGTCAGTTCAAGATACCGACATTTGATGAAGTGCTCGAGCTTGTAAAATCAGAAGCAGAGGCAGGCCGGATCGTCGGTATCTATCCCGAAACCAAATCCCCCGGACATCATAAAAGCATAGGCCTCGCCATGGCCGGTCCTCTCCTTGAGGCCCTAGATAATATGGGCATCGCAGGTGCTGAGATCCCCGTTTTTATTCAATCCTTCGAACCGGATATCCTCAGGGATTTGAATAACCGCTCTGATTGGCCTTTGGTGCAGCTTCTCTCCGGTGATCCGCGCGCCAAAGCCGCGGGGCTCGAACCGCCCTTGGCGGATATTGCGAGCTACGCTGACGGCATCGGCCCGAACAAGCTTCTTGTCTGGTCTGGCCCGGGAGCCCCGAGCGATCTCTTCAGCGAAGCAAAATCCCTTGGCCTGAGCATACACCCATGGACCATTCGGGACGACCGGGTCGGTATTGGATTTAGCTCGGTTGAGGAAGAACTCGCTGCGCTATTTACTCTCGGCGTAGATGGTGTGTTTACAGACTTTCCGGCGACGGCAAAACAGGTTCGAGATCTGTAAGCCGGGCAGTCAGTCTGATGGTGGTAAATCAGCAGCCGTTTCCTCAATCAGCATATCGACAACCGTGTGAAATGCCTCACGGTCATCAGCGCCATCATCCTTAGCCTCCGCGAACCGTCTGAGCTGTCGGCATGCGCTCGTCCCTCGCTTGAGAATCGTTCGAGCGTGAGCAACCTCCCGCTCACAATTGAGCGCTCTTGCATCTTCCTCGACCAACTCGATCATCTCCTCGATCAATGCACCGAAGGCTACGCATTCACCTCTGCCCAAATCGATCATCGATTTCGTGCAGCCATAGCGCTGTGCCCGCCAACGATTTTCTTCAAGCAGGATGCGTGGATAAATACGCCAGCGCATATTGCGGCGGCGCATCCTCGCAAGCGTGCGCAAAATGGACTGATATAGCGCGGCGATGCAGAGAGCATCCTCCAACCGGGTACAGACATCCGTAATCCGCATTTCGAGGGTAGGAAAACGCGCACTTGGCCGTAAGTCCCACCATATTTTCGTGGAGTCCTCCATCACGCCGGCCGCCACGAGCCGATCGATCATCCGGGCATACTCACTCCAGCTTTCATACCGATCCGGGATGCCGGTTCGCGGCATGGAATCAAAGACACCAAGCCTTGAGCATCGCATTGCCATGTCGTGCCCTGTCCAGAATGGTGAGGATGTCGATAAGGCGAGCAGATGAGGCAAAAAATAACGCGCCTGATTCATCAGATCGATGCGCAAGTCCTCATCTTCAATGCCAGCATGTACATGCATGCCGCAAATCAGCATGCGGCGGATTGCTCCGCCCATATCAGAATCAAGCTGATCATATCTTTCTGCTGCGGTGTGTTCCTGTCGGCCCCAATCGCCAAATGGGTGGGTGGACGCGGCGAGCAGCCTCATCCCATGGCGCTGAGCCTCGGCGATAAGTGTTGCGCGCAGGGACGTCAGATGATGGCGCGCTTCGCTTATGTCTGCACAAACCGGCGTGCCGATTTCCACCTGACACCTTAAGAATTCAGGGGTAACGCGTTCCCCAAGACGCTCCTTGCAGGAAGCCATGAAGTCAGAGGGTGGATCTTGCACCAGGTCGCGCGTCTCAGGGTTGACGAGGAGATATTCCTCTTCAACGCCGAGAGTTAGCGCCGGGATCATTGCGTAACATCCGTCCCAATATGAACACCGGCCAAACGCGCCGCATGCAGTATCGCCCCTGCAAGCAAGTGGACAATTCTGTAAACGCCTTCGGAATTACCGATCATATCCTGGCGAACTTCCAAGGTGATATGCGGCAATCCCCGTGGCCCAACATGTCTGTCTACGGAATAATTGAAAACGCGGGCGTCATAGGGTTCATTATCGCCAATCGGCCAGCCAGTCTCCCTATGGAGGTGGTCAATCACTGCCCTGGCGCTGGGTTCATCTTCTCGCCACAGAAGACCGATAGGCCATATGCGGTCTTCAGCGGCCCCCATCAGCCGCTTCGTGAAACTATGTATTGAAACGACAAATGGCCGACCAGCCAGACAAGCATGATCCAGAGCCGCTGAAAGCCGCCCGTGATAGGCCTCATGGAACCGTTCGATGCGGGCAGCGCGCCCCGCGATATCCAACATCTGATTTCCTGGAACGGGTATCTGATCGCTGACCTGCGGGATCACGTCTTTTGACTCTACGGATCGGTTCACGTCCACAACCAGTCTCGAAAAACAACTTTTCAGGACGCTGGCATCCAGCATGTCTCCAAGAGCATCGGTCAGCGCTTCCGCGCCAATGTCCCAGGCAATATGAGTTTGCAAAATATCCTCTGGCAGGCCCAGATCATTCAACTCTTGCGGAATCGCATTTGAGGCATGGTCACAGAATATAAAGATCGGAGCGCGCCGCTGGATCTCCACTGCGATGGTCTCGGTATGGTTCTCGATGCCCATAGGAAAAACATAGCATCGGCACTGGTGGGATCGTCAATGGTGAGGGGTGAGACGACAGACGTATCCGAGTTGAGCGATTCAACCAGAAAGTTCTATTTTTGTTCTTGTCGCTCTATTAGGCTTCTTTCGAATTAATCAGAGATGCAGGTAGCGATCTGGCGAATGATCTCCGTCGCATCCTGAGGATCAGAATATGAGGCAGGGATAAGAGGTGGCCGCAGTAACCCGGATAACAACTTTTGCGTTCGAAGGCGTCGACGCAAAGCCCGTGGATGTTCAGGTCCACATGTCCGGTTCAAATCCCAAATTCATTATCGTTGGCTTGCCGGACAAGGCCGTGGGTGAAAGCCGCGACCGCGTTCAAGCGGCGTTTTCAAGCCTCGGTCTCGCGCTTCCACCAAAGAAGATCATCGTAAATCTGGCCCCGGCGGATCTGCCCAAGGAAGGCAGTCACTATGACTTGGCTATTGCCCTCGCAATTCTGGCTGCGATGGGCGTCATTGCGCCTGATGTCATTGATGATCATGCCGCAATGGGTGAGCTGTCCCTTGATGGCCGAATTGGGGAAACAATCGGTGTCCTGCCAGCAGCGGTGGCCGCCAATGCCATGGATCTACAACTGATTTGCCCGGCCGCCTGCGGATCGGAGGCGGCATGGGCGGGCGGTTCGGCCATTGCCGCAGACAATCTGATATCGCTGATAAACCATTTTTCAGGCCGCTCTGTCCTCGCGCCACCCACCCAGGGTGCTCTCGCCGAATCGGTACCGATTGCAGACCTTCGTGATGTGCGCGGGCAGGAAACCGCTAAACGTGTTCTCGAAATCGCCGCAGCGGGCGGTCATAATCTTCTCTTCTGCGGTCCTCCCGGCTCCGGAAAATCCATGTTGGCCCAGCGCCTGCCCGGCATTCTGCCGCCCTTATCCGCCCGTGAGCTGCTGGAAGTCAGCCAGGTCCAGTCCATTGCCGGACTGCTCGAGCGGGGACAGCTCAGTCGCAGCCGTCCCTATCGTGCGCCACACCATTCGGCGTCCATGGCTGCGCTGGTCGGTGGCGGGCTCAGGGCCAAACCTGGGGAGATCTCCCTTTCACACCATGGCGTACTCTTTCTAGACGAACTACCTGAGTTCAACGCCCAGGCCCTCGATGCCTTGCGCCAACCCGTTGAGTCCGGAGAGGCTATCATTGCTCGGGCCAATCGCCATGTGCGCTACCCGGCCCGGTTTCAGCTCGTGGCCGCCATGAATCCGTGCCGCTGCGGCGGAGGCACCGGCGGCACGGCGTGTCGAAACGCGCCAGCATGCGCGGAAAGGTACCAATCCCGGATCTCAGGCCCATTCATGGATCGAATCGATCTCTTTCATGACACACCGCCGGTCACCGCCATCGATCTAACATTGCCGCCTGCCCATGAAGGAACGGAAGAGGTCGCACAACGGGTCGCTGAAGCAAGAGAGATCCAGCAAGCGCGGATTGGCGACACCGATGCCGATCGTCGACCAATCAACGCAGACGCGTCACCGCCGGAACTGGACCGGTTCGCTTTACCGGATGCACCGGGGCAAGCGCTGCTCGCCGATGCGGCGGAAAAACTCGCATTGACCGCGAGGGGTTATCACCGCGTTTTGAAAGTTGCCCGGACAATCGCCGATCTCGATCATAAGACCGGCGTGCAGCGCATCCACATTGCCGAAGCCCTCTCCTATCGCCGTCGTCCACTGGGCCAGCCTCTGACCATGCAGGAGCAGGCCCTCGCATATTAAGAAAAAGCTTAGGTCTTCGGCTGATATTTGCCGTTATGGACGATCATCAGCGAAATCAAGGCGACGGTGCGGAAAACACATTCCTTGCCACTGCCAGTCATGAAATCCGAACCCCCCTCAACGGCATTCTCGGCACTGTGTCGTTGCTTCTGGAGACAGATCTAGACCCGGCGCAGCGCGAATATGCCGACGCGATAAAGCTGAGCGGCACACGCCTGCTGGAGCTCCTGAACAATGTACTCGACTATGCCCGCCTGAACGCCGATGCGCTGGAACTGGAAGAGACCCAATTCTCCCCGGTGGAACTCGCTCGGGAAGTCGCTGAGTTGCTCGCGCCACGCGCCCATGCAGTACCCATCGATATCGCGGTGCGCCCGCGGCAAAAACACGACTTTCATCTTGTGGCAGATGCCGGACGCACGCGGCAGATCCTTTTCAATCTTGTCGGAAACGCCCTGAAGTTCACCGAGACAGGCGGGGTTCTGATCGATGTCGATGTGAGCCGCGATGCAGTCGAATGGAGGATCATAGATACGGGGCCGGGCATCGCCGAGGCAGATCGCGAACGGCTTTTCGAAGCATTCCATCAATCTTCGGCCGCCGATGCACGCCGGGATGGCGGCGTCGGCCTCGGTCTCGCCATTGTTAAGAGATTGAGCAATATGCTGGGGGGCTCCATCAATGTGCGCGGAGCGCCAGGGATAGGCACAGCATTCTGCTTCCGGCTCCCCTGTAAGCCGCGCCGCGTGGAATGCGACACCAGGAACTTCAGCGGGAAAGTGGCCCTTGTCGGACTGCCTGCTCCATCGACATTATCGGCGTGCGCGACCCTTTTTCAGGCAGGTGCAGATATGGTTCTGGCGGAGCCGGGTGAGCGCTTTCCGAAGGCTGATGTGATCCTTGCCGATCCGCATCTACCAAGCGCCGAGATTGCGCGCCTCGCAGCCATTGCACCGACCCTCATCGTGCTAAGACCTGAAGATCGGAGCGCAATGACAAAATTCCGCCTACTTGGCTGCGCCGGATGGCTCGTCAGACCAATCCGGCCAGGCTCGCTGCTGGAGCGTATAGAAATTGTCAGCGCTGGCGGTCGGGCCTTCTCCGAAGATGACACGCCGCAGCAAACCGATAATCGCCGAGTGCTCATTGCCGATGATAATGCCATCAATGCCCTCGTTGCACAGCGCGCCTTGGAAAAGTCCGGATTTCAAGTCACGCTGGCTGGCACAGGCGTTGAAGCTCTAGAAGCTATGGAAAGTGCAGACTTTGCTTTGATTTTGATGGATTTGCGTATGCCGGTCATGGACGGCTTCACGGCTATGAAAACCCTGCGGGAAAGAGGCTGCACCACACCAATCTGCGCGATCTCTGCGGAAGTAAATCCTGCCATCGAAATTCGGGCACGAAATTCTGGCGCGGATACCGTTGCCGCCAAACCCCTCGATGCCGAAGCCCTGCGCCGACTGGCCGAGGAATGGGCTAGCCCTAACACGGCCAAAGGCGCAGCATGACGGAAGCGGCATCTTCTGATCGTCTGATAGACAATCTGAAGCGGTTCGCCGAACCAAAGATGGCCATGATGCTGATCCTTGGCTTCACGGCCGGCCTGCCTTTCCTTCTCTATTACTCGACACTCAGTTTCTGGCTTCGCAGCGAGGGTGTCGATGTTGCGCTAATCGGTTTCTTTTCCTTTTTCGGCCTGTCCTGGTCATTCAAATTTTTCTGGGCACCGATCCTCGATCGATACGACGTGCCCGGCCTATCGAAACTCTTCGGGCGCAGGCGAGCATGGATTTTTGTGGCACAAATCGGCGTTGCCTGCGGCATGGCCGGCATAGGTCTCGCCGACCCAACGAAAAACCTGCAAGTCACAGCCTTGTTCTCCATGTTGCTGGCCTTCAGTTCTGCAAGTCAGGACATAGGCATCGATGGATGGCGCATCGAAGCAGCAAATGATGATGAAGAACAGACGGTTCTGGTGGCGGCATATCAGTACGGATATCGCGTTGGGTTGATTACAGCGGGCGGGCTCGCCCTTGTCATCGCAGATTTTACAAACTTCAACACCGCCTATCTAAGTATGGCGGCGATCATGGTGCTTGGAGCCACTGTTTTCGCAATTTGGGATCGCCCAAGCGGCCTGAAAACGGCCGCCGCCGCTGGCATAGCGCTTTTGATCGCTGGTATTTATGGTGCTTTCAACCAGCTCAATGCCTATGTCGAAGAAGGATCGCTGGGGGAAGATATCTCCTTATGGGGCAGTCAGATCGGCCTTTTGACAACGGCATTGTCTGGCACAGTCTTTCTATACTTTCTTTCAAAAGCACTACGGGAACCCGCACCGGGTCAATCCTTCTCAATCGTTGAACTTAGCAAAGGTATCACCGCCGCCTTGGGGATTGTCGGCTTTGTTCTGGTCGTTGGTATCGGTGTCGGCCTTGCTGTTCCAGCAGTATTGAACGCCCTGAATATAACCGTGACGAAGAATGATATCGGCCAAAGCGCCATTTATTTTGCCGCCGTGCCCATATTGATTGCAGCTTGCTTTATCTCGCCAGTAAGAAGGCTACCCGCCACGAGCCATCATCTGCAGCATCCTGCTTATGGTGCCTTTGCGGACTTCTTTTGGCGCCACGGCTACATCGCTTTGCTCATTCTGTGCTTTGTTTCATTCTACCGCTTGAGCGACATTGTGATGGGGCTGATGGCTAAGACCGCCTATGCCGACATGGGCTATGGCCCAGCTGCGGTGGGACTGGTAAGCGGCTTTTACGGCATCTGGATCACCTTTGTCGGCGTTGCCGCAGCTGGCCTTTCTGCCCTACGGCTCGGGCTAAAAGTATCCCTGATCATTGGCGCAATCGTTTCGGTGATTGGCAATCTGACATTTGCCTGGCTCGTTAATCAGTCCCCTGAAAGTCTAACGCCGCTATTTATTGCCATTACGGCAGACAATATTGCTGGTGGATATGCCGGGACCGTGTTCATCGCCTACATGTCGAGTTTCGTGAACAAGTCTTTCGCCGGAACGCAGTACGCGATCTTCAGCTCTGCCTGGAGCCTTGGGCCGAAGCTAGTCGGTGGTGCCTCCGGCTACCTCGTCAGCGTCATGGGTTATACGAATTTCTTCCTTCTGTCCGGCGCGCTTGGCATTCCCGCAATCATTCTGTCCTTCTTCGTTGATAGAATGAAGGCTGACCGCGAAATACCGGTCGCTACTTCCAACAAAGAGGAAATGTTGACCGCAGCTACCTCATCCTGATCCCGCCCATAACGCCATCGACATCAAAGGCGGCGAGGGTGGCGAGGTTTACGATGTCGGAAACCGACGCACCGAAGCTTGCAATCTGGACCGGCTTCTGAAGTCCAAGCAGCATAGGGCCAATGACCGTCGCCCCACCAAGGGAATCCAGAAGTTTTGTCGCGATCGAAGCCGAATGGATCGCAGGCATTACCAGAACATTGGCGGGGCCTGACAGACGCGAGAACGGATAGGCCGTGCGGTGCGTTTCGCTGAGCGCCACATCGGCTGCAATATCGCCCTCATACTCAAAATCAATATCACTGCGTTCATCGAGCATTGCCACAGCTTCGCGCACTTTCTCGGCCCGCTCACCCATAGGATTGCCAAATGTCGAATAGGACAAGAATCCAACACGGGGCCGGAAGCCAAGCCGGCGCACGCCGCCCGCCGCTGCGATGGCGATGGACATCAACTGCTCAGCACTCGGAAGTTCGACGACGCTTGTATCAGCGATGAAGACCGTCTCCCGACCGATCACCATAGACATGCCGATGACATCCTGACCTGGAATAGGATCAAGCACTATCCTTGCATCGGACAGCGCCACGTCATAATTCCGCGTCAGGCCAGTGACCATGCCGTCCGCATCACCGAGCGCCAGCATACAACTGCCAAAAACGTTTCTGTCCTGATTAACAAGGCGCTGGGCATCCCGCTTCAGATAGCCTTTTCTCTGTAGGCGAGAATAAAGAAGCTCCGTGTAGTCGGGATTCTTGTCCGAAAGACGCGCATTGATAATCTCAAGACTGTCTTCCGGAACCCCCATCTGCTCCATAGTATTCCGTACCTGCGCCTCACGCCCGATCAGGATGGGCTCACCAAGACCCTGTATCTTGAAGCTGGCGGCGGCCCGGATGACCGCTGGCTCTTCGCCTTCAGCGAAAACAATCCGCTTTTTCATCGGGCG
The DNA here is from genome assembly GCA_039196965.1 of Pseudomonadota bacterium. Classification (GTDB taxonomy): domain Bacteria; phylum Pseudomonadota; class Alphaproteobacteria; order Caulobacterales; family Hyphomonadaceae; genus CALLCD01. The sequence goes on from JBCCUK010000025.1 coordinate 36,086, forward strand.
AACGGCGCTCTGGATCCCCTGTAGGAAGGACGCTGTTGGATCCTGACGACGCGCCAGTTCGTGGCGGTAGGCGTCCATGTCCTCAATAGGTTTGCGGGCGACGCCCGTATCCATGGCAGCCTGGGCCACAAATGGCGGGATAAAGCTAATCAATCGTGGATCGAACGGCGTCGGGATAATGTAATCAGGTCCGAATTGCGGCCGTGCGCCATGGTAGGCGGCTGCAACTTCATCGGGCACATCTTCACGGGCAAGCTCGGCAAGGGCGGTGGCCGCCGCAACTTTCATTTCTTCGTTTATCCCCCGCGCCCGCACATCGAGTGCACCGCGGAAGATATACGGAAAACCAAGCACATTATTGACCTGGTTCGGATAATCCGAACGGCCCGTTGCGATAATCGCGTCATTACGAACCGACTTAATATCCTCAGGCAGAATTTCCGGGTCCGGATTAGCCATGGCGAAGATGATGGGATTGTCCGCCATGGAAGCGACCATGTCCTTGCTAATGGCTCCGGCGACGGACAGGCCCATGACACAGTCCGCGCCCTCAAGCGCTTCTTCCAGCGTGCGCTTGTCGGTTTTGACCGCAAATGGAGACTTAAACTGGTCGACACCCTCCCGGCCTTGATAGATGACGCCCTGGCGATCGGTCATCAGTATATTCTTGGCAGTGACCCCCATTTGCTTGATCAGTCCGCCAACGGATAGCCCAGCCGCACCAGCCCCGGCAATCACGACCTTGACGTCTTTCAGCTTCCGCTTGGTGATATGGCAGGCATTGATAAGTCCTGCGGCGGCGATGATTGCCGTCCCATGCTGGTCATCGTGGAAGACGGGGATATCCAGTTCTTCGCGCAGGCGGCTCTCAATTATAAAGCAGGCTGGGGACGAAATATCTTCGAGGTTTATACCGCCAAAAGTTGGTCCGATATTGCGCACCGTGGTGATGAACTCTTCAACGTCTTTCGTAGTGACCTCAATGTCGAAACTGTCGACATCGGCGAATCGTTTGAAGAGAACCGACTTGCCTTCCATCACCGGTTTGGAGGCCAACGCGCCAAGATCCCCGAGGCCGAGAATGGCCGTGCCGTTGGAAATCACGGCGACCATATTGCCCTTCGAGGTATAGTCGTAGGCTTTGTCCTCATTCTCCGCTATGGCCTTTACAGGAACGGCAACGCCGGGGCTGTAAGCCAGAGACAGGTCCCGCTGGGTACCCATCCGCTTGGTCGGCAGAACGGATAGTTTCCCGGGACTGGGATGACTGTGAAAGTCGAGCGCTTCTTTATCGGTGAAGTTCGGACGTTTTGCGACCATGGAGCTAAGCCTGCCTGAAAAAGTTGACCGAGAGCCATAGTCCTATGCGCCCGCCTAAACAACTGGCAGACAGCTCAAAATTTTCGCAAACTATCCCATCCGACATGAAGCTTTGCTAATTGTCAGCAGAGTGGATAGCTTGCGCCGCCATGAGTGCGAGCGATTTGACCACCGAGAAACAGTCCCGAGTGAAGGCGAAACCACCAACGCCCTTTCTCGCCCAATATCTCGATATCAAGGCACAGCATCCGGACGCCCTGCTTTTCTTCCGCATGGGAGACTTCTACGAGCTTTTCTTCGATGACGCCTCCGTTGCCGCAGAGATCCTCGGCATCACGCTGACGGCGCGGGGAGAGTACCAAGGCAAACCGATCCCGATGGCTGGCGTGCCTTATCATGCAGCGGAAGGCTATCTCGCCCGCCTGATCGCCAGCGGAAACAAGATCGCTATCTGTGAGCAAACCGAGAGCCCCGCCGAAGCCAAGAAGCGCGGTTCAAAAGCCATCGTAAACCGTGAGATCGTGCGCATCGTCACCCCCGGCACGATCACAGAAGATGCGCTTTTAAATGCCAAGGAAGCCCATGTCCTCGTGGCTCTCGGCCGAACCGTTGGCGGCCTACAAACCGGCATAGCTGTCTGTGACGTTTCCACTGGCGCATTTGAACTCTTTGAAATCGATACCGAAGGCCTCGCCGAAACCGTCTCCAGCCTCCCCGCCCGGGAAATTCTCATAAGCGACGGCGAAGATGATACACTGCTGACGGTCCTGCGGGAGGCAACTTCTAGCCCGATCACAGAGCGCCCGTCCCGCCATGCCACCGCGAAGGCCGGCGAAAACGCCCTGAAAGCTGCCTACAGCGTGAAGGCCCTCGATGCGTTCGGATCATTTTCGCGGGGCGAGCTTACGGCCGCCGCCCTGCTGCTGGATTACCTTTCCCTCACCCAGGCCGGTGCAGACATCCAGCTCGACGCACCCAGACGATCACCACCTGGTGGACATCTCTCCATCGATCCAGCAACCCGCTCCAGCTTGGAAATCGACAGATCCCAGTCAGGCGGACGGGATGGATCGCTGCTGGCCACCATAGACCGCACGCTGACGGCCCCTGGGGCCCGCCTTCTGGCAGAGCGTCTCGCCCGGCCGGCAAGTGACCGGCAAATCATCGCAAGCCGCCACGACGCTGTGGCCTGGTGCCTTAACGAAAGCGAGCTCAACGAAGACATCAGATCCTGCCTAAAGGCGACACCGGATCTTGAGCGGGCGCGGGGCCGGTTGCGGCTCGGCAGGGGCGGCCCGCGTGACCTGAAAGCGCTCGGCAAAGCGCTGAAAGAGGGCGAGAGGGTCGCCGCCATGATCGCGAAGAAAATGGCACGTCCCCCAGAGCTGATAGACGAGGCGGCGAATGCGCTGACCTTCGCACTCGTTGCACCGCTTGCAAAGCTGGCATCGGATCTCGACCGGGCCCTCGCTGAGGAAGTCCCGGTTCTCGCTCGCGATGGCGGGTTCATTGCGCCGGGCTGGGATGCCGCGCTCGACGAGGCGCGCAGCCTCCGGGATGACAGTCGCAAGGTGATCGCCGCGCTGCAGTCCACCTATTCGGACCAAACCGGCATTCCCGCCCTGAAGATCAAATTCAATAATGTACTCGGGTATTTTGTAGAGGTCTCGGCAAAGCATGGCGACGGCCTGATGCGCCCTCCGCTTTCGGAGACCTTCATCCATCGGCAGACCCTCGCCAATGCGGTGCGGTTTTCGACAACGGAGCTTTCCGAGCTTGCGGGACGGATTTCACGCGCCGAAGACGAAGCGAAAGCCCGCGAGCTGGCTCTCTTTCAAGGTTTCATTGGCCAGATCGAAGCAGTAGGCACGCCCCTTCAGGCCGCCGCCGGGGCCCTCGCCGAGCTCGACGTTTCGTCCGCTAACGCAACCTGGTCCCTTGAGACAGATGCGATTCGGCCCGCCATCGTGGATGAGCCTGTCTTTCACGTTGAAGGGCTACGTCACCCCGTGGTCGAGGCAGCCCTGAAACGCGACGGACAGGGGTTCACCGCTAACACCACAAACCTTGACGCTGTGGGAGATACCGCACCTCGCCTGCAGCTTGTGACTGGGCCGAACATGGCCGGAAAGTCCACCTATCTACGCCAATGCGCCCTTGCCATCATCCTGTCTCAGGCCGGATGTTTCGTTCCCGCCGGCGAGATAACACTCGGCCTGGCGGACCGCGTTTTCTCCCGCGTTGGTGCCTCCGATGATCTCGCGCGGGGACGATCCACTTTCATGGTCGAGATGGTGGAAACAGCCGCTATCCTCAATCAGGCCACGGATCGCAGCTTCGTTATCCTGGATGAAGTCGGCCGGGGCACGTCTACCTATGACGGACTTGCCATTGCCTGGGCAGCCGTGGAGCATCTGCATAACAAAAACCAATGCCGGTCGCTCTTCGCCACCCATTATCACGAGCTGACCGAGCTTGCGGCGACCCTAGATTACGCAGCCAATGTTTCCTTACGTGCGAAGGAATGGGACGACGAACTCGTGTTCCTCCACGACGTTCAGGCAGGGCCAGCCGATAAGTCCTATGGCGTTCAGGTCGCAAAACTCGCCGGGTTACCAAAAACAGTGATCCGAAGGGCAGAACAGGTATTAAAACGCCTCGAGGCCGATCCGTCAGCTGCCGAAACCCTACCGCTTTTTGCAGCCGCGGCTCCCGAGCCTGAGACACCGGATACCTTGCCAGAGCAATCAAAAGCGGATCAGATTCTCGAGGCTATAGACCCCGACACCCTTACACCGCGGGAGGCGCTGGACCTCGTCTACAGGCTGAAGTCAGCGGACTAGGCCCGGTATTTATAGCGTGACCTGATCATGCGATCCGAGCTATGAGAGCGGCAAATGCCAACTTCAACCAGCCCTCCGCCACCTATATCAGCGCGCAGCCAAAAGGCCCCGCGCCCTTGGCGCATAGGGGATATTATTGATGGCCGGAAACTCCGGGTCCAGCTCACGGCGATCACGCAAGGTCACAAGGGCGACGACACACTGATCCGCGCTCAGGTTCTGGATCAGCTCCACCAGGCCCTCTTTCGTGGCCGCATGATCGCACAGGAGAGGCTGCAGCAGGGGGCAGATGGCCTGGATACAGCGCGGCTTCTTGCTGTGGTGCAAGACGAGGTCATATCCGCACTTTATGATTTCACAACAACCCATGTCTTCAGAGCGAAAAACCCCACCGAGGGAGAGCGCCTAGCTGTCTTTGCGACTGGCGGTTATGGGCGGGGCGTCCTTGCGCCCTCCTCCGATATCGATCTTCTTTTCCTCCGAAAATACAAGGCCAGCCCGTGGGCGGAGAATGTGATCGAATACATGCTCTACGCTCTGTGGGACATGGGGCTGAAAGTTGGCCACGCCTTCCGAACAGTTGATAGCTGTATATCCTTGTCCAAAGAGGACGTGACGATCAAGACCTCGCTGCTGGACGCCCGCTTTCTGTTCGGCGATGCCGACCTTTCCGGAGAGATGATCCGTCAGTTTCACGCAGAATGCGTTGAAGGACATCATGCCCAGTTCCTCGCCGATAAACTCGCGGAAACCGATGCGCGCCACGCCCGGCAGGGTGACACACGTTATGTCGTCGAACCGAACGTCAAAAATGGCAAGGGCGGCCTGCGGGACCTGCAGACGCTTTACTGGATCGCAAAGCATATCCATGGCGGGTCAATTCTGGAAAATGTGATGAAGAAAGACTTCTTCACGAAGCGCGAATACCAGCTCTTTGTCCGGGCAGCGCGCTTTTTCTGGACCGTCAGGTGCCACCTTCACTATCTCACAGGCCGGGCCGAGGAGCGCCTCAGTTTTGACCTCCAGCCGGAAATCGCCAATCGGCTCGATTACCAGGACCGAACTGGTCAGTTGGGCGTTGAGCGCTTCATGAAACGCTACTTCGTCGCCGCGAAAGACGTAGGGGGCCTAAGTCAGATCCTAATCGCCAAACTGGAAGCGGAGCTTGAAGAGCATCCGACAGGTCTGAAGCGCTTTATCCCTCGGCCGGGCCCGAAGCCCTATGGCGATACCGTCTTCATGATTGACCGCAACCGTCTGTCTATTCCGGAACCCGATCACTTCGAGAAGAACCCCATGGACATGCTGCGTTTGTTTGCGGTGGCGGCGAAAGACGATCTTGAAATTCATCCGGAAGCGATGGCGGCGGTCTCCCGCGCCTCATCGGGCTTCAGAGCCAACATGCGCAAAACCGAGGAAGCCCGCCAGCTCTTCTTCACATGCCTGCTCGAAACGAAATATCCGGCCAAGATCCTGAAACTCATGAACACGGCCGATTTGCTCGGCCGCATCGTTCCGGAGTTCGGCGGCATCGTCGCCCAAACGCAGTTCAACATGTACCATCATTACACGGTGGATGAGCACACGCTGCGCGCCATCGAAACCATGTCCGACATCGAACATGGCAGAACCGAGGATCACCGCCATCCCGCAAGGCTGTTCCCGCAGATTGTCAATCGCCGCGCGCTCTATGTCGCCATGCTCCTGCACGATACCGGGAAGGGCCTAGGCGACCAGCAAATTGAGGGCATGCGAACCTCCCGCAAGGCCTGCCGCCGCCTCGGCATGTCACCATCGGAGACGGAGATTGTCGCCTGGCTTGTCGGTAATCATCTGGAGATGAGCGAAACCGCCCAAAAACGCGACATTGCCGATCCAAGAACGGTGACCGAATTCGCTCAGCTCGTGGGCTCCGTTGAACGGCTCAACCTGCTGCACATTCTCACCGCGTCGGATATCACAGCCGTAGGCCCCAAAGTCTGGAATGGGTGGAAAGCACAGCTTCTTTCAGAGCTTCACAATAATACGGTAGCGGCTTTACGGGGCGGGCGCACCGACGAAAGCATTGTTGCCGCCGAACTGGCAGTCCGCGCAGACGAACGCCGACAGGCCGTTGTCGATGCAATCGGCGAACTGCCCCACGTCATGGCCAGCATGGAAACTGCCTACTGGACCGAATTTCCCATCGAGACGCTGGTAAAACATGCCAGCATGATTTCCCGGCAGGGTGAGACACTCGTCCAGGCAGAGATCGACCACGATGGCGGCGCGGTAACACTAATGATATCCGGCAAGGACCGGATAGGTCTCTTCGCAGATCTCATTCAGGCGATCACCAGCCAGGATGCCAATATCGTATCGGCTCAGATCTTCACAAGCGAAAATGGCGATGTTCTCGACATCTTTACCCTCCAGAGCGCTGATGGCGATGCGTTTGCCGATGGCGAGGATCGGCGACTGAGACGCCTGGAAGAGGAAGTTCGGAAAGCCTTCGACGGGAACGGCAGTAAGCAGAGGTCAAAGCCACGGCGCGGGCAGCGTGCAGCTGCCTTCATCGTGGATCCGGAAGTCCATATCGATGCCCAGGCTTCAATGAATTTTACGGTCATCGATATTACAGCGCGCAACAGGGGCGGCCTGCTCTGCGATGTGGCGACCTGTCTGTCAGAACAGGGGCTTTCGATCCGCTCTGCCCATGTCAGCTCCTATGGCGAGCGTGTGTTCGACGCCTTCTACGTTCAGACATGTGATGGCCGTAAACTCACTGATGATGCCGAAAAGCAGACACTGAAAGAGCGTCTTCTCGCGGTCATATCCAGCCACGAGCCGGATACGCCAAAGACGCCAGCGCGCGAGCTTGCCCAGGCACCGGCAGCAGACAGCTTTTAGGACTCAGTTTAAGCCACAACGCCATGAGCCTCGCCCGCAACACGCTCGTACAATCGAGCCTTACCCTCACAAGCCGGATCTTCGGCTTTGCGCGGGATGTGCTGCTCGCTGCCAAGATCGGTGCCGGACCAGTCGGCGATGCCTGGGCCACGGCGCTTATGTTCCCCAATCTCTTCCGGAGGATATTTGCCGAGGGTGCATTCTCCCAGGCCTTCGTGCCCTCCTATGCGAGGACGCTCGAAGACGAAGGGCCGGAAGCTGCGCAACGGGTTGCCGATGAAGCCCTGCGCGCCCTTTTTGCGGTTACCGCCGCGCTCACCATAACGGCTCAACTGGCAATGCCGTGGCTGATGCTGGTGCTCCATGCTGGTTACGCCAATGACGAGGTCAACTTCAACCTCGCTATTCTCCTCACCCAGATCACGATGCCCTACCTGACGTGCGCCTCCATCGCAGCGCTCCTGTCCGGTGTGCTGAACTCGCTCGGGCGATTCATCCTGTCTGCGGCGACGCCCATACTTCTGAACATCTGCCTGATCGCTGCTGCGATCCTTGGCAACGGCCCTACCGATACCGCCCGACTCGCGGCCGTTTCAGTGACCCTCGGCGGCATATTGCAGGCGCTTCTTCTCTATTGGGGCGTGCGCCGCAGAACTGTTCGCCTGTCACTCTTGCGGTTCCCGCGCATCACACCAAACGTTAAACACATCTTCGCCCTCGCCGTTCCAGGCACCATCGCGGCCTCGGGAACACAGATAAACATAATGGTCAGCCAGCTACTGGCGAGTTTCGAACAGGGCGCGAAGAGCTGGCTGTACTACGCCGACCGGCTTTATCAGCTGCCTCTGGGCCTCGTCGGGGTTGCGGTCGGTGTCGCCATTCTTCCGCGCCTGTCCCGCGCCGCACGCCGGGAGGACACCATTGAAAGCCAGACCATGATGGATGAGGGCATTGGCCTTGCCATGGCCCTCACCCTGCCCGCCGCAGCCGCACTTTTCGTCCTGCCGATACTGCTTATTGATGGCATTTTCGCGCGCGGTGCGTTTACGGTGACGGATGCTGTGCGCGCTTCGGAGGCTCTGATCCACTATGCCTGGGGTGTGCCGGCTTTTGTGCTCATTAAGGTGCTCGCACCGGCTTTCTTCGCCCGCGAGGATATGAAGACGCCGATGCGCTACTCTCTTATATCCGTAGCGCTGAACACCCTTCTCGGAGCCGGTTTATTCTTCTGGTTGCAGTTGAAAGGCGTGTTTGGCTTTCCTGGCCTCGCCATCGCGACCAGCCTCGCCGCGTGGACCAATGTCGCGCTGCTGGCGGCCACCCTCGCCCGTAGAAACTGGTATCGCCCCAGCAGAGTTTTGCTCGGCCGCCTTATCCGAGCAGCGCTCGCCACCCTCGCCATGTCTGCTGTTCTGTTCGGACTGCAAATGCATCTGCCGATGCTGACCCCGTATCTTCCAGACAGTCGCCTCCTCACAACACTCGTGGTCATTCTCATCGGCATAGCAGCCTATGGCGTCGCCGCGCTGACCTTCGGAGCCGTTCGTCCCGCAGAGCTGAGACGCGCGCTATCGCGTGCTTAGCACTTGCGCGCACGTCGAAATCGCCTAAACCCGCCGCCATGACTGAAGAGACAACATCCTATTCCGGACCGGACCGCGTATTCTCCGGCGTGCAACCCACCGGTGCGCTACACCTCGGCAACTATCTCGGCATGCTGAAACCGGCAACGGCACTTCAGGATCAGTTTGACTGCATCTATTGTGTGGTCGACCTTCATGCGATCACCTTGCCTCAGGATCCCGAAAAGCTCGGCGACCAGACGCGCGAAATCACGGCTGCCTTTCTCGCCAGCGGCATCGATCCAGCCCGATCAATCGTTTTCGCCCAGTCATCTGTCCGCGCACATACCGAGCTTGCCTGGTATTTCAATTGCGTCGCCCGTATGGGTTGGCTCGAGCGCATGACCCAGTTCAAAGACAAGGCCGGCAAAAATGCCGAGCGCTCTTCGGTTGGCTTGTTCGATTATCCAGTGCTCCAGGCGGCGGATATCCTCGCTTATAAAGGTACCCATGTACCGGTTGGCGAAGATCAGAAACAACATCTCGAACTTTCCCGCGACATCGCCGACAAGTTCAATCGGGATTTTAACAGACCCGGCTTCTTCCCGCTGCCGGAGCCGCTGATTGGCAATAACAATGCAAGGATCATGAGCCTGAAGGACGGCTCAAAGAAAATGTCGAAATCCGACCCTTCGGACCTCTCCCGCATCAATCTCACCGATGATGGGGACACGATGGCGAAGAAGATCCGCAAGGCCCGCACCGATACCGATCCGATCCCGGCCGACGAAGCCGGTCTTGAGGGCCGGCCGGAGGTGGCAAATCTCGTGGGTATCTTCGCGTCGTTCACGGGCCGGACAAAACAGGACGTTCTCAATGAGTTTGCCGGCAAGGGCTTTGGCGACTTCAAACCCGCTCTCGCTGAAGTCGCTGTAGACGGCCTGTCGGGCGTAACCACGGATATGCGTCGATATCTCTCCGATCCTGCCGAGATCAACCGCATTCTGAAAGATGGCGCAGAGCGCGCCGCCGCGATTGCAGAACCTATTCTCGACGATGTGCGCCGCATAATTGGATTTTGGCGACCATAAATCTGTTTTTCCACAGGCATTTCGAAATCCGGGCACCCAAATTGCAATGCCTGCCGTTGAATCGACCAATTTACAGTCGAGAAACGTCTGTGAACGAAAGGTTAAGGTTCCGATTCCTAACCTCCGTTCGATAAATTCGGAGTCCCCATGTCCGCCCAGCCAGAGACACCCATGGCCGACGATGACGACCTGCCCGTCGTAAAGGTCGCCTATCAGACCTATGCTGAAACTCCGCAGCGCTCCGTCTCAGTTCCCAGCATTACCTCCAACACATTGCTCACAGCGCTGAAGGCGCTCACAGTCGCCGCGCTGATGCTGATCTATCCTGTGCTCGTGGTGACCCATCACCAGGTCGATGACAGCCCGATAGACCTCGCCGACGCGTCCCGCCACTGGACGGTGCCAGAAGCCGGTATCGCCTCGCAACTGATTACTCGCGAACTGGATGGCCCGGGGTGGGTCGCTGACCGCCACCTCTGGCACCCGCAATCACGCCTGACCGCGCTTCCTGCATGGCAGGACACGCTCGTGGCCGCGATCTCCGATCATGGGCGCCTCTCCCTGTCGATGATTGAAGGCCAGAGGGACCCGGACCTCGAGGCGGCGATCCGAAGCCTTGGCCGCACAACCACTGAAGATGCAATCCCGCGATTGGTGACGGCCCGGGAGGCCCTGACCCGTTATGACGGCCGCGTTGGTGCCGGTCTTTCCAGCAGACCTCAGGGAGCCTTAGCTCTCGCCGCTGAGCTTGAACTATTTGCCGAATGGGCGACTGCAAACCGCTTTGCTCTCGGTGAGATCGCCAGTCCCGGCGATGGCTGGATCGCCAGCGAAGCCGCCATTGAAACCGTGTATCGCGGCAAGGCCCGTGCCCATGTCGCCCATGAGATGATCAATGCCCGCCTCGCCGCCGAACCGGGTATTTTCCCTTCCAGCGAAGCCGAGCTCGCCGTGCTTCAAGCCCTGGAGAAGTGGCGCATCGCAGCAAAGCTCCGCCCACTCTTCATATCCAATCATGGTGCAGATGCACTCATCGGCGCAAACCACCCCGCCATGATGGCTTTCCTGATCTCCGATGCGGGCGAAGCCTCCAAAAGAGCGGCGACGCTGCTGAAAATCCCGTCCGAGCCCGAGGTAGAGCCGGAGGGCGAGACCGCCGCAAACGGCTAAACAGGTCGCAAATTCTGCTTGAACCTCAGTGCGCGCAGCTCCATTTAGGTAAGCAAGCAGGGAATTTGCCGATGTATATCCAGACCGAACCGACGCCAAATCCGGACACGCTGAAATTCATACCGGGCATGCCCGTGGCGGGCTTTGCCGGCCCTTACGACTATCCGAGCGCAGAAGCAGCGAGCAACAGCCCCCTCGCTCAGGCGCTGTTTACCCTTTCCGGCATCACACGGGTTTTCCTCGGCAGCGACTTTATCTCCATCGCGAAAGATCCCGAGATCGAGTGGGCCCAGCTTCGCCCTATGATTCTGGCAGCAATCATGGATCACTACACCGCTGGCTTGCCCGTTGTGGAAGGCATGGATGACGGATCAGCTGAAGACGATACCGTCTATGAAGGAGAAGCCGCAGAGATCGTGGCTGAGATCAAGGAGCTGATCGAGACCCGTGTCCGCCCGGCGGTTGCTGCAGATGGCGGCGACATCGTCTTCCACCGTTTTGAGCCCGATACGGGCATCGTACATCTTTCCATGCGCGGGGCCTGCGCAGGGTGCCCGGCCTCCTCCTACACGCTGAAACAGGGCATTGAGAACATGCTCCGCGCCTATGTGCCGGAAGTGACCTCGGTTGAGGCTGCGCTGTAGAGACACCGCCTCAGTACGGCCATTTCGCATTTACCGCGTATCTTCCCGCAGAAATCCTTGACGTTCGCACGTCGAGGCCAGCTTCCATGCAAATGACATCGGCGGCGGCAATATCCCAAAGACCGCATCCGTTTTCCACATAGCCGTCCAGACGTCCAAGCGCAGCCATTGCGAGTGAGAAAACAGCGCAGCGATATCGCACGACGGAATATCCCGCGTCGCGATAGTCCTGAGCTATCAAATCGGTTTCGGCTCCGGTTTCGTAGTCATTTTCACCAACTGCGATGATCTTTACCCCCGTACGGCGGTGGCTCACCTCTACGGGTGCACCATTCATCCGAAGACCAGATGTCTTTGCCGCCGATAGGGTCACGTCGAGGTCGGGCAGACTTATGGCACCTAAGCGTGACTGACCCGCCTCTATATAACCAATCGAAATGCCCCAAATGGGTAGGCCGAGAATGAAATTGGACGTACCGTCAATCGGATCGATTGCCCAGCCGCTTTGATTGGGCGAAAGGTCACCACCCAACTCCTCTCCGACAATCGGTTGATCCGGAAACTGCTCAGTCAATTTCTGGCGCACAAAGGCTTCGATTTCCAAATCGACATTCGTTGCAAATTGACCCGCCGACTTCTCATCAATAACCAGTTTCGAGCTATGGTCCTTCCATTGACGAGCGATCGCCGAAGCCCCGCTGACAATTGTCTCAAGCTTGATGAGTGAGATTTCATCGCTCATTGGGACATCGACATTGAAACGGTTCCCATCACAAAGTCGGCCAATTTAGTTGTATCGGCAGATGGCAGATAATGCCACACTAGACACGCTCCAATATCTCCGCGCAGGTCGCCAGCAGCCGGGCAATGTCTTCCTCCCGCGAGAGCCTGTGATCGCCATCTTTGATAAGTGTGAATACCACATCCTCTGTTGTCATAGCGTAAACGAGCTTTTGCGCATGGGACCAGGGAACATCCGGATCGACCATGCCCTGGAGGATGCGGACCGGACCTTCAAACATGATCGGCTTGTCAAGGATCTGCCACTGCCGCCCATCCTGAATCAAATCCCGCGTGATCGGATAGGGATCGCCATAGTCCGACGGTCGCATATAGATGCCTGTCTCCATAATCTGCCGCTGAGTGTCTTTGGAAAATTCAGGCCACATCAGCTTTTGTGTGAAGTCCGGGGCGGGAGCGACAAGCACGAGCCCAGCTACTTTTTCCGGCCGCGCCAATGCCGCCAAAAGTGCCATCCAGCCCCCCATGGAAGAGCCCACAAGCACTTGCGGCCCCTCGGTAAGCGCATCCAGCACCTCCAGCGAATCATCCCGCCAGGCCGAGATGGTGCCGTCGGCAAAATCGCCACCTGACTGACCATGGCCAGAATAATCGAAAGCAAGAAAATCGCGGTCATTGGCTTGAGCCCATGCTTCCAACGCCAGGACTTTCGAGCCCTGCATGTCGGAGTTAAAACCCGACAGCCAGACAAAGCCAGGTCCGCTGGATGCGCCTCTATATCTGCGATATGCAATCTGTCGCCCTTGGGGCGTGGTCAATTTGGAGATGGTCATGGTAGAGACACGTGAAAACCTGAGGGGGTGAGGTTGTCAAATCTTCCGAGCGTCGCCGGACAGACAATATTGCAAGTCATCCCCGAGCTTTCCGCCGGCGGGGCAGAGCGCACTGTGATCGAAATGGCAGAGGCGATCACCGAAGCCGGTGGGCGCGCCATCGTGGCAAGCGAGGGCGGTCGATTGCTAAGCAATCTCAAAGCCGTAGGGGGTGATCACATCAGGCTCGATCTTGCCTCAAAGAACCCACTTATCATCTATCGCAATGCTGCCAAACTCGCCGACCTTGTCGCCGAACAGAATATCGCCTTGATCCATGCCAGAAGCCGCGCCCCTGCCTGGAGTGCCTGGCGTGCAGCTCAGGCCACCGGAACGCCCTTTGTCACCACATATCACGGAGCCTATTCCGGGTCCTCAGGGCCGAAGAAAGTCTACAATTCAGTCATGGCCAAGGGCGATTTCGTCATCGCCAACTCACGGTGGATCAGCAAACATATAAAGGACGTTCACGGACTTTCAGAAGATAGAATTGTTATCATCCCAAGGGGGGTCGATTTCGAAAGGTTTGATCCGCAACGGATTTCAGAAACGCGCAAACAAGCCCTCCGCCAGGCCTGGGCGCTCTCTGCCAAAGCACCTCTATTAATCTTACTGCTGCCCGGCCGACTGACCGAATGGAAGGGGCAGCTTCTGGCCGTCGAAGCTTTATCCCGGCTCAGCCCGGCAGAGCGGGAAAACATGGTTCTGGTCATGGCTGGAGATCCACAAGGCCGAACCGCCTATCTCGACAAGTTGAGACAACTTATTGCTGATCGCGGTGTACAGTCGGCGGTGCGTATTGCCGGTCATTGCGAGGATATGCCTGCGGCGATTGCCATCAGCGATGTTGTTCTCAGCGCATCTGAGCGCCCCGAAGCATTCGGTCGGGTAGCGGCGGAAGCGGCTGCCATGGCAAGACCGGTCATCGCCTCCGACCATGGCGGGGCCTGCGAAACAGTCATAGACGGCCAGACGGGTGTCCGCTTCACACCCGGCGATGCCGAAGCCCTCATCGCCGCAATCCGTTCGCTTATCTCCATCGGCCACCAAGCGCGCGCAGGGATGGGGATTGCCGGTCAAAAACATGCCCGCCTGCATTACTCCAAAAGGGGGCTTCAGACCGCGACCCTCAGTGTTTATAGTTCCTTGATCGCTCAGAATATCACGCAACACGCATGAGTACGGCCAAGACACTGACCAAACGACGCGCCAACCCCGGCCAGACCGCCAAGCGCGTATTGATTATCAAGCTGAGCGCGCTCGGCGATTTCATGCTTGCCCTTGGGGCCATTAAAGCCGTCCGTGAGTTCCATCCAGCCGCCCAGGTAACCTTGCTAACCACGCCAGCATTCAAGAGCTTTTCAGAGAAGTGCCCCTACATCGACGTCGTCGAAACCGATGGCAGGCCCGACGGTGTCAGAGCAACCCGCGAACTCATCGCCCGGATACGCAAGCAGAAATTCGATATCATCTACGACTTTCAGACCAGTGGCCGCACAACAAACTACTTTCGCGCTCTGAACACGCCCGGCCGCAAGCCGCCGCTTTGGTCTGGCCATGCGCCAAACTGTGAATTCTATCACGACAATCCTGAACGGGCGGCGATGCATTCGATTGATCGGCTCGCCGAGCAGCTAGAGGTGGCTGGCCTCGGCCCCGAAGGCGGTTTCTTTCCCGATCATATCCCGATGCCGGACTTCTCCTGGATCCCCACGGCACTCAATAACAGACCGAGCCTGACGCCCGCCTATTTCGGTATCAACAGAGACTTCGCCCTGATAATTCCCGGGGCCTCGGCAAAGCACCCGGAGAAACGCTGGAAGCCGGAGAAATTCGCCGACGTGGCAAAACAGATCGCCTCCGAGGGCCTTGCACCGGTTCTGCTCGGCGCAAAAGCTGAAGGACAGATCGCCACCGAGATTCAGAAACGCGAACCGTCCGTCATCAATCTCGTCACCCGCACAGATTTCTTCCAGATTGCCAGCCTGGCAAGCAAGGCCCGCTTTGCCATCGGCAATGATACCGGCCCCATGCACACGGCGACCCTTGCCGGCGCGCCGGGCGTCGCTCTTTTCGCAACAGATGTCTCAAATCCCGACAAGGCCGCACCGCGGGGGCCGGCCCCCGTCATCGTCGTCCACGGGCCAACACTTGAATCTGTCTCCCCGGATGATGTCTGGCAGGCCGTAAGGGCCCTTGGCGTTTTGTAAACCAGCAACTGATAACTTGAAGATATGCACGATAATTGGCATATTGAGATCCAGTTTCAACAACTAGAAGGAATCGACCCATAGCTCGCAGACCCCACGCGGCCCCTCCGGTAAAGAAGTCCTCCGGACCCCGCACAAATCAGGAAATTACAGCACCTCGCGTACTCCTCATTGATGAAAACGGTGAAAAACAGGGTGAAATGCCCACGGGTGCCGCACTTGATGCGGCTAAGGAAGCAAATCTTGATCTGGTAGAAGTTGCTCCCGACGGCGATCCCCCCGTCTGCAAGATACTCGATTACGGAAAGCTCAAATTCGAAGCCCAGAAAAAACGGGCTGCGGCGCGTAAGAAGCAGAAATCTGCTGATCTCAAAGAGATCAAGATGCGCCCGAATATCGATATTCACGACTACGAAGTGAAGACGAAGCAAATCACCAAGTTCTTCGATCAAGGGGACAAGGTGAAAGTCACCATGCGCTTCCGTGGCCGCGAAATGGCCCACCAGCATCTCGGCATGGACCTTCTGAAAAAGGTCCAGGAAGAGTTTGGCGAAGTGGCGAAAGTCGAGCTTGAACCCAAGCTTGAAGGCCGTCAGATGACCATGGTTATGGCTCCGCGCTAGGCTCCAAACCCTTTCATGGCATAAATATCGCAGTACTTCCGCAGCCGGTAGAATTGCGAGTTCAGCCAATGGGAGATCTGCTAAAAGCCTTTGGTGTCACGATCGCGTTCATCGTGCCTGGCGTTCTGATGCTTCTGATCGGAGCATATGCCTTCGACAGGGCTTTAGAGGGGCTTAAATTTCTCGGCAGTTCTGAAATGGCCAGCGTCGGCCCTGTCATTCTGCTGGTCATTTCTATCGCCCTCGGTCTCGTTGTGCACGCGACGGCCTGGTTCGTTTACGAAATGGGTATGGTGCAGTTGTGGTACGGTCTGGCTGGCGAGACGAGGCCATCCGTCGACATGGAAAAAGCCTTCGGATCGGAAGCGGGCCAGAAGGCTTTTGATTACATCAACGAGCAAACCTACAGATACCATCAGTTTTTCGGCGGTCTGAGCATCGTGGCATTCACCCTCTCCTTTGTTCTGGTGGAGGTGAAACCACTGCCGGGTCGCCTGGCGTTCTGGTCTTTCCTGCTTGGAGTTCTGCTGGGCTTTGCTGCGATAAGGATGTTGCTCAACAATCACAGCAATCTCGGCAGGATCTTTCCGCCTCGCCAGGCGCGTAAGCCGCTTGATTCCTTTCGGCGTATCAGCCATATACCGCGCTCCCCGACCGATGCGGGCCGAAAACGGCATGCCCGCATGGGTCTGAAACGTAGAAAAATAAGGGTGCCACCCACCCCATAGGAGATACGAAATGCCGAAAATGAAGACAAAGAAAGCCGCTGCGAAGCGGTTCAAGGTCACGGCTACAGGAAAAGTGAAGCACGGCGTAGCCGGCAAGCGTCACCGCCTGATCAGCCACAATTCCAAATACATTCGCCAGAACCGCGGCACCGATGTTGCCTCGGATGTGGATAAGCCGCGCATCATGAAGTGGCTGCCCTACGCGAACAAATAAGCTGACCTTGAACCCCAGATTTAGAAGAGACAAAACATGTCCCGCAGCAGAAACAAAGTCCCAGCCAAGGCCCGGCACAAGAAGATCCTGAAAGCCGCCAAAGGCTATCGTGGCGCGCGGTCGAAACAATTTCGTACAGCCAATGCCGCAGTCTGGCAGGCCGGCCAGTACGCCTATGTTGGTCGCAAAGTTAAAAAACGGAAGTTCCGCTCACTCTGGATCCAGCGGATCAACGCCGCTGTTCGCGAGATCGACGAAAATCTAACCTATTCGCGCCTTATCGACGGCCTCAACAAGGCCAATATCGATGTGGATCGTAAAATGCTCTCCGAGCTAGCCATCAACGAGCCGGATACGTTTAAAAACATCGTGGAGAAGGCAAAAGGCGCGCTGGCCTAGGCGATTGGCCTTTCTGACTTTCTCCGCTATTCCGACCGCGTAAGCGGGGCGGAAAAGCCCCGTTTGCACTAAAGCAACGGGGCTTTTTCATGTCCGAACTTGATACGATTGAATCCGAAGCCATCGCCGCCGTGGACGGCGCGGGCGACCTCGCAGCACTGGACACCGTCCGGGTCGCTGAGCTCGGCAAAAAAGGGCGCATTTCCGGCCTGATGAAGGGCCTCGGCCGGATGGACCCTGACGAACGCAAGGTGATGGGCCCTGCCCTCAACGCGTTAAAAACCCGCGTCGCAGACGCTGTGGCAGCACGGAAGGCCACCCTCGAAGATGCCGCCCTGGACGCCCAGCTTGCTACCGAGAGAGAAGACCTCACCTTGCCCCCTCGCCCCGAACCTGTCGGTGCGCTGCATCCGGTCATGCAGGTCTTCGAGGAACTTGCCGCCATTTTCGGTGATATGGGCTTCGCTGTTGCTGAGGGCCCCGACATTGAGGACGATTGGCACAATTTTACCGCACTGAACTTCCCGGAAGGACATCCTGCGCGGGAAACCCACGACACCTTTTTCTTTCACCCTCAGGAAGGCGCTGCACCTAAGGTGCTCCGCACCCATACAAGCCCGGTGCAAATCCGCACCATGGTGGAGCAGAAACCGCCCATCCGGATCATCGCTCCTGGGCGGGTCTATCGGAATGACTGGGATGCGACCCATACCCCGATGTTCCATCAGGTCGAGGCACTCGTTATCGACAAGGGCATTCATATGGGTCACCTGAAGGGGTGTCTCATCGATTTCGTAAAGGCCTTTTTCGAGGTCGATACTGTCGAGGCCCGCTTCCGACCCCACTTCTTTCCCTTCACTGAGCCATCGGCGGAGATGGATGTGAAGTACACGAAGAAAGGCGATACGATCGAGATCGGTGCCGGTGACCAGTGGATGGAAATCCTCGGCTCAGGCATGGTCCATCCAAATGTGATGAGGAATTGCGGCATCGATCCCGATGAATATCAGGGGTTTGCCTTTGGCATGGGCGTCGACCGCCTTGCCATGCTGAAATATGGCATGCCGGACCTTCGACCCTATTTCGAAGCCGATGCCGAATGGACCCGCCATTATGGCTTCCGTCCATGGCTCACCCCGAGCGTAAGCGGGGGACTCAGCTGATGGGCAACGGCAACAAGGTCGAAATGTTCATTGCCGTATGCGCGTTGATCTCGTCAGCCGCGGCAGTGTTCATTGCCTGGGATCAGGGCCGGGTCATGCGTGCCCAGCAACACGGCGAAGTGTTCCCGATTATTCAGATCGACGGCTTCGCCAACAACAATAGCAGGCGCTCGGCTCTCGGAGTGCGCGTAAGCAATAGCGGCGTCGGTCCGGCATTGATCGAAAATGTGGAGCTTGAAATCGACGGCGAAACGGTCACGTCGCTGGAAAGCCAGCTGGCTGGCCTGCCAGATGGTTATAATCTCTCCTGGGCGGATCTCACCGGGCGTGCCCTCGCCCCTGGCGAGCAACAGACTCCGGTAGAGATTAGCTGGCCCCGCGAGGCCGTAGTCGTTGAACCAATCACGCGTTTCGCACTTTCGACAGAAGATTGGCAGCTCCGAATTTGCTATTGTTCCGTGTTCGGCAGGTGCTGGCGCACAAGCGGTCTAGGCACAGCACGCGCCGACAGTGTCGATGCCTGCGAACGAGGAGAAACGGACGTTTTCGCAGAACTCGGAACCCATCTGCCGCTTATTCAAAACCAGATCGTTAGCACACCGACAAATATCTCCGAGGACGGAGCAACCCCATGAAATTCACCCTCTACTGGCTAAAGGATCACCTCGCCACCAAATCCTCGCTCGATGATCTTCTCGCCCTGATGGGCCAGATCGGCCTTGAGATCGAGGACGTCAGCGACCCAGCCGAGAGGCTTGCGTCTTTCACGATCGCCAAGGTCACCACCGCCGAACCTCACCCAGATGCCGACCGACTGCGCGTCTGCACGGTGGAAACCGTCGACGGGACCAAACAGATTGTCTGCGGCGCACCCAATGCCAGGGCCGGCATGACCGCCGTCTACGCTCCACTTGGGGCCTATATTCCTGGCCTCGATTTCACCCTCGACAAGAAACCCCGCAAAATCCGAGGCGTCGAAAGCCATGGCATGCTCTGCTCCACCAAAGAGCTGGAAGCTGGCGAGGACCATGACGGCATCGCCGACCTCGACGAAAAATGGGAACTCGGCAGCCCGGCCGCCGAAGCCCTTGGCGCGAACGATCCAGTGATCGATTTCGAAGTGACACCCAACCGGCCCGACTGGCTCGGTGTCATGGGCATTGCCCGGGACCTTGCCGCCGCCGGTGGTGGCCGTCTCGTCAGTAAGGAAACAAAATCCATTGGCGGTTCCTACGACTGTCCTGTCGAGGTCGGCATTGTCGATGAAGATGCCTGTCCGATCTTTGCTGGCGTTATGATCCAGGGCGTCAAGGATGCTCCGTCTCCGGACTGGATGCAGGCCCGCCTCAAAGCAGTCGGTATACAGTCGAAGAGCCTACTCGTGGACGTGACCAACTATGTCTCCCTCGACCGCGCTCGCCCCCTGCACGCCTATGACGCCGATAAACTCCAGGGCACGGTGATGGCCCGCCTCGGCAAGAAAGGCGAGCGCGTCGAAGCCCTCGACGGCAAGACCTACGAAGTCACCGAGGATATGTGCGTTATTGCAGACGATTCCGGCCCCATCGGCCTTGGCGGCGTGATGGGCGGAGAGGCCACTGCCGTTTCGGAAGCGACGAAAAACGTTTTTCTGGAAGCTGCCTGGTTCGATCCTCTGCGCACGGCTCGTACAGGCCGCACCACGGGTATTCAGTCCGATGCCCGCTACCGGTTTGAGCGCGGTGTCGACCTCAATTCCTGTCTTGAAGGCCTGCAAATGGCCGTCACCCTGATCAAAGACAATGCCGGCGGCAAGGTTTCCAAACCGATCATAGCCGGAGCACCCCTTGTCCGTGATGACAAAGTCACTTTCCATCCACAGGATGTCGAACGCCTTACAGGTCTCACAGTCAAACCCGCTGACATGAAGAGGATGCTGAAGGATCTCGGCTTCGAGATTGAGGATGCCGGCGAGGCCTGGTATCTCGCCGTGCCGGCATGGCGCTTCGACATGGAACAATCGGCAGACATCGTGGAAGAGATCGCCCGCCTCATCGGCTATGATGAACTGCCCACCACATCGCTGCCACCAACCGAAGACAATCTGAACGCTCGGCCAACGCCCTTACAGCAGCGTATCCGCGCCGCCCGCCGGGTTATGGCTTCCCGCGGCTTTCTGGAAACCGTCACCTGGAGCTTTATGGCAAAGGACCATGCCCGTCTCTTCGGTGAGGACAATCCGGCTCTGGAAGTCGCAAATCCGGTGGCCAGCGAGCTTGACCAGATGCGGCCCTCCATCCTCGGCAATCTTGCTCGCGCGACCCAGAAGGGCGCGGACAATGGACAGCCGGGTCTACGCCTCTTCGAGGCTGGCCCCGTGTATCTCGGCGACGGCCCGAAGGATCAGCGCGCAGTCGTCGCCGCCATTGTCCACGCTTCCGATGAACGCCATTGGCAAGGTGCCCCGCAAGCCTATGACGCCCAGGCCGCAAAGGCAGATCTCTATGCTTTGCTTGGCGCTCTCGGCCAGCCGCCATCACGCTTCCAGATCGCCGAACCTCGCCAGAACCATTGGCACCCCGGCAAGGCCGCACGCCTCACCCTTGGCCCGAAGACCACCATCGCCCATTTTGGCGCGTTACATCCGCGCGTCCTGAAGGCTCTCGATATCGATGGCCCAGTGTATGGCTTTGAACTGAATCTTCAGGCTCTGCCGAACATGAAGGTCACCGCTACGAAGACGAAACCTGTCCTCGACAAGGCCGACCTGACACCGATCCGGCGCGACTTTGCCTTCGTGGTCGATGAGGCGGTGCCAGCGGGAGATATCATCCGCATCGCTGAAAAGGCCGACAAGACCTTGATCACCGGCGTCGGTGTCTTCGATGTCTATCAGGGTCCCGGAATCGATGACGGAAAGAAATCCATTGCCATAGAAGTCACACTGCAACCGCGCGGCGAGACGCTCACCGATGGCGACATTGATGCGATTTCGAATAAGATCATTGCGGGCGTCTCAAAAGGAACAGGCGGCGTTCTGAGGGGCTGACCCAGTCAAGAATCTCATAAGGGTCTCAGCCTCTCAGCGCGCGGAAAGCGAGAGTCTCACTTTTAGTTGTTCCCGTTTTCGCGATGCGAAAACATGGAACGCGCTCAGGGCTGCTCCTTGATTGTCTCCGTATCGCGCCTTCGGCGCTCACATGAGACGCGCTCAGGGCTGCAGGTTCTGCTCATATTAGACTTGTCATCCCGGAATGTTCGCGAATGCGGACATATCCGGGACCCAGAAACTATAAGCTAAACCTTTGAGCACTGGGTCCCGGATATTTGCTGGCGCAAATTCCGGGATGACAAGATGAGAGAGAGATCAGCAGCCTTGAGCGCGTTCCATCGCAAGGCCGCAGGCCGACGCGGGGAACAAATAAAAAACCACAATCTATCCGACCCTTTTCATCCGCTTCCTATACTCACCCAATGAGTAACACGCCCTCCCTCTCCACCATCGCAATCAGCGAGATCGACAAGGCCGTCACCGGTCTGATTGGCTGGACGAGTATCCATCTTTCTATCGAACGGGTCACAAGGACTCGCCTCCGGAGGGCAAGCGCGCAACTTAGAGCCCTCGAAACGCTCCTCCGCCGTCTGATCATGTATCTCGCTTTACAGATCGATCTGGAACCGAGGACGGACAGTCCGCCAACGGGCAAAGCCGGAGCACCGGAGCCGGAAGACGCCTTAGTCCATACACCCGAAAACATTGAAATCGCTCA